>CAYGJB010000008.1:0-41790 GCA_964350195.1 uncultured Pseudomonadota bacterium | reverse complement strand
CAGTTAACCCCTTTTTATGTTCCTAAAAGTTGCACTTATTACTTTAATTCACGAAAAAAGGAGCGAGTATGAAGAAGTTGATTATGCTAGGTCTTTTTACCGCATTAGCGGCTGGAACAACTGAAGCAAAAAAATCTGAAATATCTAAGCGCCGTGTAAATCTTCCTATTTCTGTTGTGCACTACAACATCGCTAATGGAAAGCCGAAAGGCTACCATCCACCACGAGAAGTGTTTTGGGACTGGCTTAAAATGAATTATAACACAGAAAAGGCGCAAAAGAATTACAAGGAGTATAAAAAGTTCCGTCACGATCTTAGGGTAAGAGGTTACGAAAGGTAGGCGGATATGGAAATCTATTTGATTGTGGCCTAAGCCATCATAGCAGATGATAATTGTACTGTATGAAACAAAGAATCCTCGCTTTCAAGCGGGGATTCTTTTTGGTACGATAGGGACAATAGCTGATTATCCCTCTTTAAAGGATTAGTTCATGATTGATTTAGCCGTTTCAACGAAAAGAGTTACCGATCAAAAAACCAAATGCTACGGATTTTTGCTAACCGATAAGGATATCGACAGCCCTGATTTGAAAGCGTGCGGCGCCAAGATTGACGTTGATATGTCTGCCTTTCTTAAAAAGCAAAATTTTGAGGGCACACTTATGCAAACAAGCATACTTCCTGTGCTTAAAGGCGAAGAGCTCTATTATGTTATTGTTGTAGGCCTAGGGAAGCAGAATAAAGAAAAACAGCTTTCAGTCGAAAGTTATCGAAGAGCGCTTGGGCATCTAGTGCGACAAACTCTTGCCCATAAGCAAACATCATTTGCATTGCAAGTGCCATCGCATACTTTATTTGATATTACGCTTAAGCAACTTGGAGAGCAAACCGCGGCAATTATTGCTATCTCTTCATACAAGTTTGATGAGTTTTTCTCTGAAGAGAATAAAAAAAACACCAATCTTTCTGAAGTTATTTTGTGCATAAGCGATAAAGAGTCTAAGCCTTTCAAGGAAGGAAGCAAATCTGGAGAAATTGTAGCGGCGGCTATGAACAAAGCCCGTTATTGGGTGAATATGCCCCCATCCGATTTAACACCAACAGATCTAGCTCAGAAGGCTAAGGAAATTGCACAAAAAGCTGGTCTTAAATTTACTCAATTTTCCGAGAAGCAAATTATTCAAAAGGGTATGGGTGGTCTTGCGGGTGTATCTCGTGGATCGGATAATGATTGTCAACTGGTGATCATGGAATACAAAACACCTAAAAGAAATGCCCCTACAATAGCATACGTGGGCAAAGGGATTACGTTTGATTCTGGGGGACTGAGCTTAAAGCCACCCGCTCATATGGAAACAATGAAAGAGGACATGTCTGGGGCGGCAGCGGTGATCGCGACCATGGAAGCGATTGCGCAGCTTAAGCCGGATGTAAACGTAATCGGCATTACTCCCTTGGCAGAAAACTTGCCCAGTGGCAAAGCGACCAAACCGGGTGATATTGTACGGTTTTATAATGGTAAAACGGCAGAGATTAAAAATACCGATGCAGAAGGTCGCTTAATCCTAGCAGATGCGCTTGCTTATGCAGTGAAACATTATAAACCCGATGCAATAATTGATATTGCAACGCTTACTGGCGCATGTGCTTACGCTCTCGGGCCTTTTTACTCTGGGCTTATGAGCCAACATGACGACCTGGTGAAAGCAATTGAAAAATCCGCACTGTATTCGGGAGATTCTGTGTGGCGCTTACCACTTTCAGATGATTATGCCATTGCTAATAAATCAGATGTTGCGGACATTTGTAATATTGGAAGTAATAAATACATGGCAGGAGCTACAACGGCTGGCCTTTTCCTTAAAAATTTCGTTGATGATATTCCATGGGCACATATCGATATTGGTGGAACAGCATTTAATGTCCCAGATCGCCCATATCATACGACTGGTGGATCTGGCGTAGGGGTTCGCTTGCTCATTGATTTAGCGCTAAACTGGAAATAAAGATAAAAAAGAAAGCCGGGAAAATTTCGCGGCTTTCTTTTTTATCTTTATTAGCTTCCATATTTAGTAAAAAGCTCGGTAAATTCATCTTTTATTTCTGGTACATGCAGCTCTTGCCAAATGCCCAAAGATATTGGAAAATGTGGCAATGCTTGGGCAAGTAATGCTGCGGCGTAATTACGAATCTCTTTTTGCGCACCTGCGCCTAAGCGAAGCTTGAGAAAATGCATGAGTGCATGCAAATTACTGGTAAAAATAAATTCTGTATACGTGCAAAGTGGTAATGCTGCTCGAGCCATCTCGCGAGATACACCCTGTTCAAGAAGATATTCGTATGTCTTATAACTTTCTGTGATAGAAGCTTTATATCGTTCTAATATCTCTTTGCTTTCAAAGGAGCCAACAGAGGCTTGCTTGTTTTGCTTGTCTTGAAAGCGCCATTTTTGTGGAATATAAAATTCAACAGCAGCTTTTACATAGCGGTAGCTAATTTCGTTATATGAATGCATACGATGTCGCATCCATTGACGCGCTACAAAGATCGGTGCTTTGATACGAAAAGAAAGCTGATTGTGCTCAAAGGGGCTTGTGTGATTATGTTGTAATAAAAAACGGATAAGTTTTTTATCGCGATCAGTTATTTCGGTAGCTATTTTTCCATAGGATACGCGTGCTGCATTTGAAACGTCAACATCGCTTCCTGATACACGCACAAGAGACACAGCGCTAATACCATCCTCTAGAGGGTCGATTTTATTTGGATCTTGATTCAGTGTAGTAATATTTGATTGATCGGAGACAATTTGAGTTTCCATTTTTTTCCTATAGATCAAATTTTTTATATTTAAAATATTGTAGCTCCTTAGAATCTAAAGTCTACCTTCCTGTTTTGATAGACGAAGAATAAAGCTCACCATTAGTATGTTGCAAACAAGTGCGCTATTGCCGTAACTAATAAATGGTAAACCCAGCCCTTTAGTGGGCAATAAACCTGAAGCGACAGCAATATTTAATATGGCTTGAAGGTTAATAATCGCAACAAACCCGTACACAGCAAGTTTGGAAAATTGGTCTGGCAGCGATTGTGCAATTTTAAATCCATAATACAGAAAGAGCGTGAATAATGAAATGAGTATAAAAGAGCCAATAAAGCCGGTCTCTTCTGCAATAATAGCAAAGATGAAATCAGTATGTTGCATGGGCAAATAATGAAATTTTTGTTTTGAGTGTGCTATTCCCATCCCCCAAAAGCCTCCTGATCCGATCGCGATTAACGATTGAATAATTTGAAATCCTGCGCCATGAGGGTCGTGCCACGGATTGAGAAAAACTAATATTCTACGAAGACGATAAGGCTTTATTACAATAAGAAGCGTAGCGATAGGAAGAATAGAAAATAGGGTACCCAGGAGGTGTTTGGTATGAAATTGGCTTAAAAAAAGCATAATTACCGCGGTAAGTGAAAGCGTAATGGTGAGACCAAAATCTGGCTGCTTTAATACTATTATTGCGGGTAAAAAAATAATGGAAAAGATGGGTAGGTAATCTCGAAGAAAAGAGTACTTCTCCTCTTTCCTGCTTGCGCAATAGGCTAGATACAGAATAAATGAAACTTTTAATAGTTCACTTGGTTGAAATGAAAAGCCAGCGAGCGATAGCCAGCGAGACGAGCCATGAATAGTGTGAGAAAAGGGAGCAAAAAGCGTGAGCGCTGTGAGGGTAAGTGAAGCTACAAACAAAAAGGGAGTACTATTTTTAATTGCTTCAAGAGATAAAGATTGAATCACCATAAGGCCAAGCAATCCGAGAAAAAGACCTGTAAGTTGTTTTTTAACAAAGTAAAATGGAGTGCCAAAACGTTCAAGGGCAAACACAGCGCTTGATGAATATACAAAGATTAAGCCTATTGCGAGAAGCGCACTGGTGATGATCATTAACGATTTATTATATGAATAGGAATTTCGTGCCATGTTTTACTTACTAAGCAAACTATTGCCGGGTGGTGGGCTATCTTTTTTGAAGATCCATAAAATGCGAAGCCCCATAACTGCCCCGATTGTTACAGGGGTCCACCAGTATTTTTTGAACCATTGTCTCCATTTCATTTTTGAGTTGAACTCATACTTTTCAAGTAATGATGGAAGTTCTTTATGAAGTAAGTCTATTGCTTCTAGTATCTCCTCAAGAGGAAGTTTTTCAAGATTATGATAGGTATATAGAATAAGCTCGGAAGTTGCTTTATACTCAGATTTTTTTGAGAGGGCAATATTGTTTTCGAAAATATTTCGCAATGCTAAAAACGTTATGAGTACAAACTCCTTCAAAAAGATTTCGTCTTGAATGAGCTTGCAGTTTGTAAAGTCGCTTCCAAGGGTGATAAGTGGCAAAACGGATTTTTTTGTTTCCATTTTTTTAACACAATCTTTAATATCTTCATTTTGAAATGTGTGATCTGTAATAAATTCGCAGTTACATCCTTCACCGCCTAATTCAAAGAGAGACCACTGAGAGCAATTCACTTTTTTAAGAAATTGCAGGGCTTCGCTTAATCTATGAGCGTAATAATTGCGCACGGTTGTTGTTTCAGTGAAACTCCTTCCTTCTAAAGAAATTTTTATATCAAATAAAGAGCCATTTTTTTTTGATTGAGCTTCAGAAACGATATTGTGCTGCAATATAAAAAACATTTTTGTAAAATCATAAGTGAGGGTGCTGTCATCGAGGTATTTGTATCGTTTTATATCATTCCACAAATTAAAAAAGGGTTGAATAGTGTTTTGGTCACGCATAGATTTTATACATGCAATTACTCGTGTGTTTGAAAATTTTTTATTGCAGATCTTAGGACAATATTTTTTTTTATTATTTTTATGTATCAGTTCCATAGCCTTACTAAGCCTTAAGATACAATATGATCTTTGGTGAAACTTTTCACATATTTCTGATACTACGATTTCTTTTGAACATACCGTTTCAAAAAAAATGAGTCCTATAGCTAGGGTATATATGATTTTCATAGGCTCCCTTTTTGGTAACTAAGAGAGACTATATAGAAAAGATAGTAGTAATTACAATGTGTTTACTGTTGGGTGTCTTTCAAAAGCTGTTTGAATAAGTTTCCACGTTGCATATAATTTTCAAATTCATCGAAACTACTTCCGGCAGGAGATAAAAGAATAGTATCTCCAGGCAAGGCTTCCTTTATGCAGTGAGCAAATGAAGCTTTTAAACTAGTATGGCACTCTGATTTTATGCCAAATCGTTCACACATCTTATAAAGTTCTTTTGCTTCTTTACCAAAACAAAAAATGATTATTGGTTTATCGGCAATTTTTTTAATGAGCTTTGATCTATCAACTCCCTTGCTCAAGCCACCCAACATCAATAAAATACGTGTGCCCTTTATCGTTTCTATTGCAGCCAAGGTAGAGGCGGGAGTGGTAGACTTTGAATCGTTGATATAGGTAATTCCATTAATCGTTGTAATTTTTTCAAGGCGATGCTCAAGGGGAGTAATTTTTGCGATTTTCGGAAAAGGCACCTGCAGTATTTCAAGAACTTTTTCAACAATGAGCCAGTTGCAAGCGAAGCCGGAAAAATGGTGTATGGGTTTTTCTAGTGGATTAAAAAACGTGACCTTACAAGAAGGAGAGGCTGTTTCTATTTGAGCTTTAAGCTCGGTAGAAATAAGTGCTTTCTGCGTGTTGGTTTGATGTTTGATCAGATTGTACTTAGCCAGAAAATAATTTTGCATAGTGGTGTGGCGATCAAGATGATTGGGATAAAGATTGGTAAAAATAGCTAAATCAGGTTTGAAATGCTGTGCAAACTCAAGCTGGAAACTTGAAAGCTCTAATACGATAGCATCCAAATTATTTTGCTCACTTACCAGGCTTAGCATGGGAGTGCCGATATTACCAGCTGATTCAATGCGCCACCCAGCTTGCTTTAATGTCTCAGTGAGCATATGAGTAACGCTTGTTTTGCCCACCGATCCGGTAATTGCGATAATTGGTTTATGAAAAAGCTGTTGAAAAAGGTCTAGCTCGCAAATCCAAGCTCCCTTATATGCTTGACGATAAGGGCGAGTATCAACGCCAGGGCTAGCTATAAGATGTTCAGACTGTGTGAAAAGAATATCAAGCGAATCAACAACCCTGTAGGGGCAATTGTGTCGAACTTGGGCGTTTTCGTCGTAGACTAAAATGCTGTTTCCGTTACCCGATAACATTTCTGAAACGGATTTCCCTACAGCTCCATATCCCCAAATACCGATAGTTTTATTTTGAATTTTCATGGTGAGAGTATACCGTGAATGTGGCAAAAAAGTGAGAAAAACGTATACTTATCGATATCTTTAATTTCAAAAAATCACAATAAGGGTGTCTTCATGGTTGCTAATGATAAAGAGAGCAAAGTAAGTTTTCGGGATTCACTCAATCTTCCTCGGACTGATTTTCCTATTCGTTCAAACGCAAAAGAAGATGATCCCGCCATGATTAAACGCTGGGAACAAGAGCGCCTTTATGAAAAAAGTTTTACGCTCAACGAGGGAGCTACCAAATTTATTTTTCACGATGGACCACCTTATGCCAATGGGAACATTCATTTGGGAAGCTCTTATAATAAAATTTTAAAAGATATCGCAACAAAATCTCGTCGGATGTTTGGCTTGCAAGTGCCAGTAACACCTGGGTGGGATTGTCATGGTCTTCCCATTGAACTAAAAGTAACCCAAGAAAAGCCTAATCTTTCTCGTCCTCAGCTTATCAAAGCTTGCAGAGACTATGCGTCTCATTGGATTAATGTGCAACGCCAAGAATTCAAACGGCTTGGTGTTGTGATGAATTGGGACTATCCCTACCTTACTATGAATTTTGAATATGAAGCTAAAGAACTTAATGCTCTTGGTTTATTTGTTGAGCGAGGATATATCAGCAGAAGCAACAAAACGGTTCCTTGGTGCGCATCATGCCAAACCGTACTAGCAACCGCTGAGATTGAATATGAAGACCGTAGCGATCCCTCTATGTATGTTCAATTCCCCCTAACGGTTTCATCCGCTAAAAAGCTTTTTCCCGATCAGGTAGGAGAGATTTCAGTCTTAATTTGGACCACCACTCCTTGGACACTTCCACTTAATCGTGCCATTATGTTTAAACCCGAGACTACTTATGTTCTTATAGAAGCTAAGGGCAAGAAAGTGTTAATTGGGGCAGATTTAGTAGATAGCTTTGTTGCTAAAGCTGGTATAGAAAAAAATATTCTTGCCCAAACCTCCTCCGATGTTTTTAAAGATCTTTCTGCGCACCACCCCTTTGTAGAAAATTTAATCGTTCCTTTGATTGCGGATGGCTCAGTCCTTATTGATGAAGGCACAGCATTTGTGCACACCGCTCCGGGCGCTGGTCCACAAGATTATGAAACTGGCGTTAGAAATAATTTAGAGATCTATTCTCCTGTTGCGCCAAATGGAAAATACGACGATACAATACAACCAAAAGAGCTTGTTGGTATGAAAATAGCCGCCGGGCAAATTTGGGTTATAAAAAAATTACAAGAGCTTGATCGGACATTGTATAAATCTACACTACGTCATCCATATCCTCATTGTTGGCGTTGCAGAAAAGGTCTCATTTTTCGCGCAACAAAACAATGGTTTTTTGATCTTTCTAAGGATAATTTAAAAGATCGTGTGCTTAAATCCACAGAAAATATTGCTACACTTCCTCTTAAATCGATTAATCGATTGCAAGCAACAGTAGAAGGTCGATTAGAATGGTGTATTTCTCGTCAGCGTACATGGGGGGTACCGATTCCAGCATTAATTTGTACCACATGCGATCACACATACACTAATAAAAAGTTTATTGATAAAGTGGCAGAGGGTGTAAAAAAAGAGGGAGTTGAACATTGGAGCGATGTATCCATTACTAGCTTGGTAGGGGACGCATTTGAATGTCCTGAATGCAAGAGCAGCTCCTTTATCAAAGAAGAAGACATTCTTGATGTATGGTTTGATTCGGGACTCAGTCATTATGCTGTTCTTGATCACAACCCTGCTCTTGGCTATCCCGCAGATCTTTATATAGAAGGAAAGGATCAGCATCGAGGATGGTTTCAAAGCTCTCTTTTAACGAGCATGGCATTGGAGGGAACGCCATCCATGAAAAAAATCATTACTCATGGATTTACAGTGGACGAAAAGGGCCGAAAGATGTCTAAATCATTGGGTAATGTAATTCGTCCAATGGAGATAATTGATAAAATCGGCACCGATGGGTTGCGACTATGGGCCTCTAGCATTGATTTTTCAAGCGAAGCAATAGTGTCGGAAGTGTTGCTTAAAAATGTGCAAGAAGTATTTCGTAAGGTGCGTAACACGTGTAGGTTCCTACTCTCAAATCTATATGATTTTGATATTGACAAGGATGCGGTACCTTTAGAGAACATGCGCGTAATAGATCAATACGCCCTTCAAGAGCTTTTTGCCTTTAACAACGAAGTACGCATGGCTTACGAGGAATATGATTTTACTGCGGCATTCCATAAATTTGGAGATTATTGCTCTGGCAACCTAAGTACCTTTTACCTTGAAATCGTAAAAGATTGCTTATATGTTGAAAAGGCTGATGGTCATGCGCGTCGCTCTGTGCAAACCGCTTGTTGGCATATTTTGGATGCGATGACCCGTTTAATTGCACCAATTCTTTCGTTTACCGCAGAACAAGTTTCGGATCTTTATCAAAAAAATAAAACCGAATCTATTCATCTTCAGCAGTTTGCAAAGCTTATTGATGTGTGGAAATTTTTAGCACAAAAAAACAGCCCTCTTCTTGAAGAATCACAAATGGTAGATGAAAGCGTGTTTCTCGTTGAACAAAAAGCGCTGTGGGCTTTACTGAAATCAATTCGCTCAGCTACTCTAAAGGCAACAGAGTCATTACGTGAGACGGGAGAGATTAAACGCTCTCTTGATGCACAAGTAGAAGCTTATTTTGATCCAAAGGCTGAAGGAGCACGTCTTTTTGATTCTTTCGCCAAAATGCTGAATAACAAAGAAGGCTCTCCTGATAAATTCTTTAAAGATTTTGCAATTGTTTCTCAATTTAAATGGTTACATGAAAAGGGTGGTTTAACCGAGTCCTCAATTCCAGGCTTATACCTTAAGGTTGATAAGGCTGGTGGAGTGAAATGCCCTCGCTGTTGGCAGTGGGTTGAATCAAATCACTTACACGGATTATGCCCGAGATGTGAAGCACTCGTTTAGATCAAAAAATCAGATAGAGAGTTAGCGGCCTCTCTATCTCAAGCTAATGAGAGCAAGTAACTAAGAGGTGCTTTCTTCGCATCACATGTCCGATAATACTACTAACTTTATGTTAAATTTCTACATTTAGATTAAGATTTTTTTGCTTCCGACAAGGTATTCTGATCAAATGAGTTAATCACTTTTTGAAGTGTATCAATTAATTCGCTTATTTCAAAAACGGAATAGGGCGCAATGATTTTATTTTTTGCTTCGGCAAGCTGCTCTCGCTTTTTTGCTAACTCAGATTGTAGTTCTTTTGAAGCATCTTCTGGTGTTTCTATTTCTGCATCCTTCATACCAAAAAAAACATACTGTTTTGCTATAGGTACTTGATTTTTCAAGTTGCTCCAATTTTTCTTGATCTCAGTAATCTTTTTTTGAAACTCTTCTATTTCCTTTTTATTTTCATCGAAAAGCTTCTTAATTCTTTTTTGTTGTGCTTGCCGAATATTCTTATGAGAAGCTTTTCGATGATATTGATAAATATCTCCAAGTAACCCCTTTTGCATGTTTAAGGCCTTGCTTAGCTCAGGAATAGTTTCTACCGCTAATGTATAATCAATTGGGGACTCATCTATAAATGATGTAACGATTTTTTTCAATAGTGCGCTATCCTTAAGCGTTTTGTTAAAGCTGCTTAACTTGTCTTCTAATTTAGAAAAAATTAAATTCAAATCTTGATCAAACCTATTTGTTCCACCACGAATAACTTCTTTATCGGTAGATTCCAGTTTTTTTGTTGGATTCAATTCTGCTTTTATTTTTTTATCGTCAGGTTTGGCCATAGCAAAAGACTTTGGTTGCGATTTTCCTTGGGAAAAAATATGAGATTGAAAACGCTCGGATGGATAGTTTTTTCGTGGGATTGTATCAAATTGATCGGAATACGTTGAGCGATTTGAAAAAGGTGCATAAGCGGACCCATTTGATGAAAAATCGTTACTACTAGCGAAGTTTCTTGCTGGAATAGCCAACTTTTTTCCCGTAGCTTCAGCCCTTTTTCTTGTCTCCGCTTCCAGGTCTTTATACTTTTTAGCTATAGGGTCAAACATTTTGAACTGTTTTTCTAATTCATCAAGCATTGTTAGTACATAGATTGCCTCGTAATACTCGTTAATCAGATTATGAAACGCTCTTTTTGACTCTATACTCATTTTTTTTACTTCAAGAAGAGGTATCTCTTCCACAAGGGGCTCAAACTTTGAAATGTTTTTCTGTATTTTAACGATATTATTGCGAAGATTTTCATTTTTCAGCAGCTCTTCAATATGATAATACTCTTTCGTTTGTGCATTGCGTTCCAACAACATATTCAGTTGCGAGACTAGCTTTTCAATATCAGTCTTTAAGGTATTCCAGCTATGCCCCTCTTTAATTTTAATGTACCTTCCCTTTGCCCATCGCCTGAATTTGCCAGGAAGCTCCGGAATGGTGGTAGCCTTCACAATAAACGCATTTGTGTGGGCAATAAGAGAGTTTATAGTATCAATGATCTGTTCATGCTGTGTAGTAATTACTTGCTTAGGGCGTTCGGGTTCTTTGGGTTTTTCTACTGCTGGTTCAGTAACTTTTTTATCGTCTACTTTATCATCAACTACTAGCTGGTTAATTAAACCATCAAGCTCTTTATCTGAAATGGTGCCTTTTTCTAATTTATCAAGAAGCTCTTTTCCTTCTGAGGTTTTAGAAAGGTCATCAATTTTTTTTATTGCTTCGTCCATAGACTTAAAAAATGATTCTTGTTCTGTAGAAGAGAGAGAGTCAAACTCTTTTTGAAACTCTGCCATTTCGTCTTGAAGTTTTTTTACGTCAGCAGGAGGCATGCCTGCAGGCATGCCTTGAGGTATTGCAAAAGGATTTTGAGCCTTAGTTAAAGGCGCAAGAAATAGAGCTGCTGTAATAAATACTATTAAATAGATGCGGTGCGTTATATTCATTTTTTTCCCATTCTTTCAATTAACTTGCATAAAATTTCATTTTCCCTTCACATTAGATGAGAAAACCGTACCACCTTATCATAATCTCCTTTATTTGGATACCGGTTGATGAGAGAGAAAAAACGAAGCGGATACCTAATTATAGAGCTTATGATCGCATTGTTGATCATTATTTCTAGCAGTTTGGTAATTGCCAAGCTATGCGGTCTTATCTCTCGGTGGCATACAGAAGCTTCGCTTTACTTAAAAGCGGCTACACTTGCTCGAACAGTTATTGAGATGGGCGATGATGACCAATCTTTCTTAGATAATACTACTTTTTATGTATCGGTGATAAAAAGCAAGCCCTTTGAACAATTACCCTATAGCGCTATAAAGGTTTTATTACGCTCAAAGACCGGAAAAGAGAATGTCTTTACGTTTGTAGGAGGTAAAAGTGGCGCCACGCAGAGCTAGGAATGGTCTTACTCTTATCGAATGCTTGATATATCTTTCTCTTTTATCATTTATCGCAACAGCAAGCATGACGTTAATAGTTCGTTTGTGGCAGGCTGGCTTACAGCAAATGCATAAGGAGCAATCTATGTTGGAACTTTATTCTGCTTATGATGCAATTACTCAAGATCTTCATGCTGCGCCACAAGAAAAAAATGCTTGGAAACTATTCACATTCAATGCGATAATATGGCAACAGAACAAAAAGGATATTGGCTGGATAATCGACAAAACGAGGCTTTTTCGTATAACCGGTATCTACAATAAAGAATTAAAAAAATGGAACAAGCGACAAACAAGCCTAGTTGCCCAGTTAACAAGTGGGATTTTCAACTGGATCCATAAAAATGATAAAACGCTTGTCCAAATCACTTTTTTAAAGGATAAATTAGAGGTTGAAGGGGTCGTAGCAATGCCAATACTGGAAACCATGTGAATAAGGTTGGATCAGCTATCATTCTTGTGTTTTCTTTATTTTCAGTGGTGGGTATTATAGCCACAATATTCGTTCGAAGCTCTTCTCTTTTCTATTCCTTCTCAGTTGATCGAATGGTACACACAAGGCACATTCTGGCTCTTGAGTCTTTAGCACAGTATGCCACAGCTCAATATCAGGCTATAAGAAAAAAAGGTAAAAAAAGCTGGGAAGAAATAGTTACTAGTTGGCCACCACTAGAAGGATCATGCAGTGGGAGCATAAAGGCTTCATACGCAAACAAGATAACCAATATGCGTATTCTTTTATTTAAAAAAAACAATCCCATTGGATCGATTCAATGGAGCATCCGGCATAAAAAAGAGGGGGATGAGATTTCGCCTTGGAACTATGATGTATCTTAACCGAATCACCTGGCCAAAAGGATAATTGTCGGTATACTTACAAGCAAAGAACAGTTTTTGCTTGAGCCAAAAATAAAGGATATTCTATGCGCGTATTTCTTAAAAAAGATATAGAAAAGATAGGCATGGCGGGAGAGATCATCAAAGTATCTGACGGCTATGCGCGTAATTTTCTTTTTCCTCGAAAATTAGCAGTTGAAATTACCTCTCAAAACGAGAAGACCCTTCTTAAGCAAGTGAAGAAAGTAGATCATCGCAAGGAAGTTATTGCGACTAAAACATCAATGCTTGCTGAGCGCATAGCGACACTTACCGTAGCCGTAAAAAGAAAAATGCATGACGATGGTAAGCTTTATGGCGCGTTGAGTCCGGCTGAAATTGTAGATGCATTAGCCCAACAGGGAATTAGCGTTTCCAGGAATCAGGTCATTTTTAACAAATCTATAAAAAATAAAGGCGCTCACGAGGCCAAAATTAAACTTACATCTCGCCTTCAGCCAAGTATCAAGATTGTTATACAACCAGAATAAGCGAGTTAGTTATGCCTGTTTCTCGGGAAGAAAGACGTCCTATTGCACGGTCAGCAGAGACTGTTCTTGGAAAAAGACTTCCTGCTAATATAGAAGCAGAGCGCTCAGTTATTGGGGCAATTCTTTTGAATGATGAATTGGCTCATACGGTTTCTGAAACTCTGTGCGCGCGTGATTTCTATACAATTGCTCATCGCAAAATATTTCAAACAATTCTTGCGTTGCTGCACGCTCAGAAGAGAATAGATCTTCTTACTATTCAGGATGAGCTTGTAAAAGAGGGCAAGCTAGAAGCGGTGGGTGGAATCAGCTACCTTATGTCTCTTCAGGAAGATATTCCATCGATGGGGCTCATTGAACAGCACGCTTTGATTGTAAAAGAAAAAGCTATTCTCAGGGATCTTATTGAGTCGGCAACTCATATTATTAGTAATTGTTACAACCAAGATCAAAAAAATATTGAAGCAGTTCTTGATCAGGCAGAAAAAACAATTTTTGAAATTTCAAATAAAAAATCTAATCAAAGCTTTACTCAACTTGATATCTGGTTACGTAAAACATTTCAGCATCTTTCTAATATTAAAGGTAACGCTAAAGGCATTACGGGTATTCCTGCAGGATATAAAAAGCTTGATGAGATGACATCCGGTTTTCAAAATGGGGATCTTATTATTCTTGCAGGGCGTCCTTCTATGGGAAAAACAGGTATTGCTCTGTGTATTGCGGAACACGCTGCTCAGTCTGGTGCAACGGTTGGCTTTCTTTCTTTGGAGATGGCTGCAGAGCAAATTACTCTTCGGCTTCTATCAACTTCATCAGGCATTCCGCATCATTACATTCGAAACGCTACCATTAGCTCACAAGAGTGGGTTGAGTTAACAAACGTAGCGGCAAAGCTGGCTGAAATGAAAATGTTTATTGATGATTCTGCGATGGTAAGCATTATGGATGTGCGAGCAAAAGCGAGGAAGTTAAAGGCGGATCATAATCTACAATTTTTAGTAATTGATTACCTTCAATTGCTGCACACGAATAAAAAACATGAAAGCAGACATCAAGAGGTTTCCGAAATATCACGCTCTCTTAAAGCGCTAGCAAAGGAACTAAATATTCCGATATTAGCTCTTTCTCAGCTTTCTCGGGCTGTAGATAGTAGAATGGATAAGCGGCCAATGCTTTCTGACCTGCGTGAATCAGGGGCCATCGAACAAGACGCAGACTTAATTATGTTTTTATATAGAGATGTGGTATACAATCCAGAGACAGAAAATCCCGCGCTCACTGAACTCATAGTTGGCAAACAACGAAACGGACCAACGGGCACGGTATATCTTGATTTTGTACGCGAGTTGACCAAATTTGAGGACACTCAATATGAGTAACCCTGGGAGGGATCAATGATACTGCTATCATTATTAAATAAAAGGGATATGTTGCTAGGATCATTACTCATGATTCTTGTAGCAGGGCTTACATATCAGGGATTTATTGCGCTTTATACCTACGAAAGTGTTGATTTTTTTAGGTAATCAATAAAAAAAGGGAAAAGGTGATAATTCTCGGGATTGATCCGGGATTTTCAATTTCCGGATTTGGTGTAATCAGAAAAGAATCAAATCAGACATCGCTTTTAGACTATGGTTATCTTCGCATGTCATCATCCAAGCATTTATCGGAGCGCATTGGTATTTTTCACGATTTGTTTTCTGAAAAAATTGAAAGATATTCTGTCACCGATATTTCACTTGAAACACCATTTCTTGGAAAGAACGCTCAAAACTTCCTTAAGCTTGGCTATTTGCGAGGTATTCTTTATTTACTTGCCAATCGCCACTCTCTTATTTTGAACGAATTCTCTCCTCGAGAAGTAAAGCAGGCGGTAACTGGATTCGGGGGAGCAAGTAAAGAACAGGTAGCTCGAGTTGTGCTACAGCTTTTTCCTCGTATGGTCACATCAGACAAGTTGGATGTGACTGATGCTCTTGCGATAACGTTATGCGGCTTATGGCGCAATAAGAGGCTTTCCTTACTTCACCATTTTAAATAATCTAATTATATCCTTGCATTATAGCGGTAAAAATAGCTATTCTTTAGAAAAAAGGCTTTCAAATTAGGGTGGGTTAATAATGAAAAAAAATCTTATTATAGCGGCATGCGCATTTATCGCTCTTGGTGCATTTTTATATGTAAGAAGTCAGGAGCCCATAGAAAAAGAAACAGAGCAGAAGGTTTCTGAGTCTGCAGCAACTGTAACCGTAACAAAGGAGATGCTCGACGAGCTTCGTAAAAAACTTATAAACTTGCAAGTCAAAATTGCGGGAAATAAAGAGAAACTCGCTAAAATGATTATGCAATGGAAACGAGATGGAAAATTACAATTTGCAGAAAGCTGGAACCAGACTAATCTCGGTATTAATAAGCTACTTTCAACGTTACAACAAGTTGCCAACAGTGGAGATTTAATAGAAAAATTAAGAAGAAATGGTGAAGCGTATAGCGCCCTTAAAAATCTTTTACAACAGATTAAGCCATTTGAAAAATCGTCCGACATTAAGCAAATCATGGCGGAAACAAGACTGCTTGGAAAGGTTCTATTTGTAGATAAGCTTTTTGAAAAATTAGATAAAATTAATGAAGAAAAAGCTAAGGATGCTTTGCCGGATGATCAACTTGATTCTTATCCTTTCTCAAATTACGAATCGACTGGAAGCTTTGATTACAGTGCGCCTTCTTCTAGCGAATCTTATTCAGACAATTATTCTTCCTATGGATCGTTTACAGAGGAGGGGTTTGTAGATGACGATATCTTTGATTTAAACTTTTAAGTGATACCTTGTAAAAAGGCTATTCGTTTTCGTACCATTTCAACAAGGGGTCCACTTAATAGGGAAGAGGTACAATGCGAAAGATAGATTGGCTTCATCAAGCAACACCACGTCAATTCATAAATCACATTCACGAAATTGATACCATTTGCCAGCCATTATCCGATCAAGCAATCCTAGAAATCCAAGAAAAATTTTTATCCAATGGCTTTCAATATTTAAAGGTCAAAAACATCAAAGAGGGACGACTACTTATTAAATCATTTTTGAACTCTATGTCAATTCATCATGATATTGCCTGCTTAACACTACAAGAAGGCAGCTTGCCATTGAACGTAACCAATATATATCCCGTTTTAAATGGCGGAGGCTATCTCAGCTCTTTTGAATCATGCAACATAGAGGAATATTTTATTGAGCATTTTTACTTTGATTTTATGTGGGTGGAAGCTACTAACAAGCTTTTATTAAGTGGATGGTTTGAGAGAGTGAAAAATTTAGTGATCAATTCAGCGATCGATCACCATATCCCGATTTTAGTGTGTGTTTATCAGTAGGCACCCTCGCGTCCGATAAGGTATATTATGTTAACTTTTTAAATCGACCCAATTGAATATATACCCCCTCAACCATATCAATACAACTGCCTAGCTGGCCTCCAAAAAAAATTTCAGATCCCCAAGGAACACTAACTATTCCAAAAAGATGCTCCGACGCTTCTGCTATTTTTCTAATATTTTGATTCTGCATTGAAAAAACACATGTAGAAAGAACTGACGATCCAGTAGAGTCAACAAAATAAATTTCATTGTTGCAAATGTATGGCAATAGAGGAAGCATGGATTCATAAAGTCGATCTGATCCCGGCAACAAAAAACGAGTTGGAATACTGAAAGAAAAAAGTAGTTTTTTAGTCCACTTGCTATCAAAACTTAATTGATAATAATCAAAAGAGACGTTTTGGTCGTTTTTACTCAAAGCGTCTTTATACCCTAAAACAAACCCTTTTACAGGAGAAATCATCTTAAGAAATGCTACAGGCTCTTCAAAGAATAGTATTTGCCTAGGCTCTCCATTCTTATCTTTTTGCATGCATTCTGAGAAACTAGCTTTATTGCTTACACAGTATGATGCCTGGCATATGTGGTACCCCCGCTCGCTACGCTCAATGCAAAAAAGAATATCGTCGATTTTTTGAGGATATAAAAAATCGACGCTCTCTTGATAAAGAATTGGAACAACACAACCCTCCCAATCTATTTGAAAAATACCATAGTAATCATTGTACTTTGCGGAAGAATAACAAGCCGAGCTATTTATCCACTGAACAAGCTCCACTTCTGAAATTGGTCCATCGAATTCTATGCGTCTAGGAGAGCGCTTTAAAAATTTTTTAATTTTAAGCACCCCATTATCTACAAAGCTAAAACCCGATAAATCAGGAAGTAATTGAAAGCCAGCTGGCGAATAGCGAGAAAGTAATAGTTGATGTGCATACCGTGTTTCTGGATCCCATTCCCATAACTCTAGATGTGCTGAAGATTTTTGGTAAACAACATAAACGGAATGGTCCTCTGGGTGATACCCGACAGGATATAAAAACTCTTTTGCCTCGAGAGACATAAATATACAACAAAAAAGAGTCATAATATATGCTCTCATTTCTGCTCCTTTTTTCCATCGCTTATTAGCTTAGTCAGAATGGGAAAAAAAATACAATAAAAATGATTACAAAAAAACCATCGCACTGATCAAAGATCAATGCGATGGAAAAAAGGAGAGTAGTAATGAAGCCTAAGTTAAGTAGGTATTTTTATTGTGCCCCTAAAGCACAATTATTATTGTATGCATTATTAATAAAATGTCAAAATTTCAATTAAAATTTTTTCTCTTTATTTCAATAGAATAACAACTTTCATGTCTATTAATATAGGTAATTTTTTCATCTCTGTCAACATAAGCTATTCATCATAAGCCCTTAAATAGGCAATAGTTTTCACATTGTCAATTTTAAGAGGTCGCCCCCCTTATTTTTTACCATCTCAGCAACCATGCTTCCAGGCAGGGGAGAGGTAAAAACAAGCTGTGTATGCAATGATTCAAGCGATTCTATAAGTTCTCTTGATCGATTTTCATCAAAATCTGTCATAAAATCATCTAGTAGGAAAATAGTGCTTTGTCCCATTTCGCTCACGATACAAATTTGAGCTACTTTGAGAAGTAAAAGAATCAGTTTCTGTTGTCCTCTAGAGGCGTAAGTTCGAGAATGGCGCTCATGTAATTCAATAAAAACTTCATCTAGGTGAGCTCCAAAAAGAGAGCGTTTATACTTCTTTTCGCTCTCAAAAAGGCCCGATTCTTTTTCTAGAAATCGGTTCCATGATTCTTGATAATTATGCTTTGCTTTATAGGTAAAATTAACAATAAATTGACCCGAGATAAATTGATTAGAGAGTTCATTCACTTTTTTTGAGATCTTTAACAGTAGACATACTCTTTTTTCTTTCATTAGTTGAGCATGGTTCCATAACTGCTGAGTAAGCACTAAGTATGTGTCATAATCAAGCCTCTTATGTTGTAAAAAAGCATTTCGCTGATCTACAATTTGGCGATAGGATTTAAGAATTTGTCCATAATCTGGATTTAATAACAGAAGCATTTGGTCTAAAAAAAGACGTCTAAATTGAGGGCTTCCCTGAATAAGAGCTAAATCATCTTCGGTTAAACTAACAACACGATAATAAGACATAAGATCTTTGTATGATGATATAGGTCTTTGGTCAATTTTTACTACCCGCTTATTTTGAGCAAATCCAATCTGAATAGCATGAGACCACTCATCGATTGACTTGATACCAACTTTAATAAAAAAGCTCTCTTGGTTAAACAGCACCAATTCACGTGGACTATGGGTACGGAATGATCGAAGATAACAAGCAAAATACAGTGCCTCCAAAATCGAAGTTTTCCCTGCTCCATTCGCCCCTTCAAGCAATACATAAGGACTAGAAAAATCTAGCCTGAGATATGAAAAACAACGAAAATTTTTAAGTTCTAGAAAAGACAATTGTATTTGTTTTTGGCTATCCATTTGTTTGGGCTACAGGCATAACTAAGTATACCAATTGATAAGAGCTATTCTTCGATTCAAAAATAATAGGCTTAGCGCTGTTCTTTAGATAAAACTGAACTTCATCTTCACCAAATACCTGTAAGCCACTCAAAAGATATGGGGCATAAAAACGCATATCGAGACTCTCCCCTTTAAATTCAAGAGGAACTACCTCATTCAGCTTTCCCACCTCTTTATTTTGCATCGACACCTTAAGCCCCTCTGAAGAAAAATCGAATAATGTAGCAATAAATTGGCCTGACAAAAGACACGAGGAGCGTCTCAATGTTTTCACCAAATGAGATCGATCAACCTTTGCAGGAATAAAAGAGGTTTTATCGAGAATAGTTCCATATGCAGGAAAGGTATCTCCCAAAAGCTTAGTAAAAAAATTGAATGACTCTCCTGATAACACGAGCTGGTTGCCACACGTTCCTATAAATACCTGTTTTTCGCTTGTTCCTTCCAAAATCTTTTTCACTTCAAAGACTGCGCGACGAGGTAAAAGCCATGTTTTTGGTTCGTCCAAAGTGTACTTATCTGAATACACCTGAGCAAGACAATGTCCGTCAGTCGTTGTCATTTTGAATGTATTTTTTGAAATTTCTAAGAGCAACCCGTTCAAGGCTGGATTAGCATTGTTTTGAGGAATTAAAAAAGCTACTTTGTTGAGCATCCCTAGCAAAAAATCAGATTCTACATGCATCAAATTTTCAATACGCTCTGGAAATACAGGAAACTGTTCGGGATCCTTGATATTGAGGGCCAAATTAACGCCACCCGCTTTGAGATTAAGCTGTGTATCAGAAAGTGTGAATTCGATATCCCCTTCAAGTTCTTTAACCAAGTCAAAAATACGTTTTCCTGATACGAGAAAAGTTTTTACATCTGAAATATCACTTCCCTTAAGCTGGTAGCTTGATTGTAAACTTATTTCAAGATCGGTACTTTTAAGCACAAGCTCTTTATGTCCAATATGAAAGAGAACTGAGGCAGTAACATCAAGAGTAGTTCTTTTCGTACAAATAGGCTGCATTGATGATAGCACCGATAATAGTTGTTTTTGCTCAACCACAAAGACATTTTCCATACAAACTCCAGTCAAAACAATGATTCGTTACCAACAAAAAAGAATGATATCTAAGATACCCTTTTTGCTTCAAGTCCTCAACTATCTCTCACTCTGATCGAGGATGCTTTTTATTATATATTTTGCGAAGATACTCAGTGTCCATATGAGTATACACTTGCACGGTAGTGAGATGCTCATGGCCAAGCAATATTTGAAGAGACCTCAGATTGGCCCCTTTTTGGAGCATGTGCGTTGCAAAAGAGTGTCGTAGCGTGTGAGGAGACATGGGGCGATCAATATGAGCTTTTTTCCATAGCTGCTTTACGATACCCCAAAAAGCCTGTCGGGTAAGGGTTTTAATTTTTTTCCCGTAAAACACAGGAAATAGATAATCTGAACTATGCTTTTTTAAAATTTCAACACGAGTCTGTTCTATATAATCAATAAGCATCGACATCATGCTATCTGGGACTGGCACCATACGCTGTCGCCCTGCTTTTCCCTCAATAGAAAGCATTGAGTTTTCACGATGAATATTATTCGTACGCAAGGTTATAAATTCAGTTACTCGCGCCCCTGTCACATACATCAGATAAAGCATGACAGTATTCCTTTTGCCGATAGTAGTTCGATCTCTTTCACATACCGAAAAAAATCGAATCATTTCATCTTCCGATAAACAAGAGGGAAGCTCTTTCTTTTGCTGAGGAACCTGGATCTCTTCTGCGTAGTTCGGAATGCCATATCGAGAAGCACCATACATAAAAAGGCCCTTAAGTGTAGCTATTTTTCTAGCAAGTGAACGAGCAGAAAGACCACCCTTTTTCAGAAAAAAAAGAAACTTTTTTAGTACTTCAACAGTAATCGATGATAATATTATTCCATTTGCCACACAGTATTGCTCAAATTGACCCAAATCCTGCCTGTAAGCCATGAAAGTGTTCTCAGCCACGCGTTTCTCGGTTAATAAATATGCTTCAAACCTAGTAATAAATTTCGCTATTTTCACGCGTCCCCTTTTTGATATAAAAGAAAAGTTAGGCCATTGTATCATACAACACGAGAATCGCCAGTGTATCGCCATAGCCATTGTTTTTTAACGTTACGACAAATAAGAAGCGCTAAATGCGTGAGAAATTTTTTTGAGTTAAGATACTAATAAGAACGCGCAATCAGTACATCAGAAGCGTTGGGTTTTGAGCAACTAAAACAACTTTCAAAGCTCTTCTCTTTTAGTATACAGCGAGTAGTAGCTTTATGCTTTTTTAGCTCTTTCTCGCAGGATGTTTCGCCACACCACCCGGTTTGATAAAAGCCGCCCTCTGTTTCAAGCTGCTTTGAGAAATTAGATAGCTTTTCACGCTTGTGCCATAGTGTTTGACGCTTTTTAATTGCCCGATTATACAGTTCTTTTTGAATTGAATCGGTAAGATATTTAACGTGTTGAGCTAAGCCACCAAAAAAAATTGTCTGCTTTGAAAGCCCCAGTCTATCAGCCACCATAGCATGACCTTTTTCAATATCTCGTGGCCCAATTTCAATGCGAATTGGCACACCGCGAAACTCCCAATGATAAAATTTGGCCCCGGGAGTTTTACTGTCGTCAGCATCAACCAGAACACGCAAACCGCTTTCTCTTAGCTGATCCGCAGTTTCATGAGATTTGCTTAAACAGGCCTCATTATCGGCACCTTTTTTCAATATAGGTATAATCACCACTTGTATAGGAGCGATTCGGGGTGGCAGAACTAGCCCTTTGTCATCACCGTGAATCATAATTACTGCCCCAATAAGGCGAGTAGTTGCTCCCCAGCTTGTTAAATACGGGTATGCCATTTGCTCGTTTTTGTCTTGGTATTTCATATCAAACGTCTTCGCAAAATTTTGAGAAAGCTGATGAGAGGTTCCCATTTGCAACGCCTTTCCATCAGGCATTAAACCTTCAAAAGTATAGGTTTTTTCTGCTCCGGGAAATTTTTCGCTTTCGGATTTTAGCCCTGTAACCACAGGAATCGCTAGATGGTCTTGAGCAAGCGATACATACTCATCAAGCATTAGAAGAACTTCGTCATGGGCCTCTTTTTCAGTTGCATGAGCCGTATGTCCTTCCTGCCAAAAAAACTCTGTCGTGCGTAAAAAAGGCCGAGGGCGAAGTTCCCAGCGCATTACGTTTGCCCATTGATTAATTTTTAGAGGAAGATCTCGCCAAGATTTAATCCAGCGAGCAAACATGAAATGAATCATGGTTTCAGAAGTAGGTCGAATCACCAAAGGCTCTTCTAGCTGCTTTCCTCCAGCATGCGTTACCACCACAAGCTCTGGCGCAAATCCCTCAATATGCTCCGCTTCTTTTTTTATAAAAGACTCTGGAATGAGTAAAGGAAAAGAGGCGTTTTGATGGCCTGTTTTTTTAATTTTTTTATCAAGTATTCCCCTTATCTCCTCCCAAATAGCCCATCCATAAGGCCGAATAACCACTGACCCTCTAACTGGAGTTTGATCCACCAACTCCGCTTGATAGATAACTTCGTTGTACCAATCGGAAAAATTTGTTGCGATATTGGGCAGCTTTTTCATCTCATGCTCTTCGAGTTTGTGGGTGATGTAACAAAAATATATTATAAAAATTAAAGTTCAAAATGTAAAAAAAAAGAACCATGCATACAGATGCTCGTTTTATAACACAAACCGTTATCTGAGAATAATGATCAACTCTAATATTTCGACCAGCTGCTGTTTTTGATTAATAAAAAAACATACTAAATTAGTAATGAATGAAAGACTTTTATTTAAAATTTTAATCAACCGTGAATTATTTTTGTCCAAGCATTGATTTATTAAAATAATTTTGTGTACTATTGGAATTGAGAAATATAGAAAGTTACCATTGTACTTTGTCTAACCAAAAAAGGAGACGTCCATGGCAAAGAAAAGAAAAAAAGTTGCGTCTAAAAGCTCAGCTACCGTAGAGACGGCTAAGCACAAGCCGGCAGCTAAGAAAAAAGCCGCAAGAAAAAAGACTGTTAAGCGTAAAACAGCCAAGCGCAAACCAGCAGCTAAGAAAAAAACAGCTACAAAAAAGACTGCGAAGCGTAAAACAACAACTAAGAAGAAAACGGCAAAACGCAAGCCAGCAGCTAAAAGAAAAACCGCGAAGCGTAAGACAGCTAAACGCAAGCCAGCAGCTAAGAGAAAAACAGCTAAAAGAAAGTCTACGCGCCATAAGTCTGCTAAGTCTAAAACGGCTAAAAAGTCTTCTTCTTCAAGAAAACGCCGCATGGCTCGTCGCGTTCGATAAACAGCAAAAATGTTAAATAGGCTCTTTTAAGGCTAGTCGCTAAAAGAGCCTATTTAATTTCCTTTGAGCTCATCCTGATAAAAAATATATAATCCTACTGCCACGAAGCTTACAGTAACAAAAAATGCCATTGGTACCACTTCCTTAAAAAGTACTGCATCGTATAAAGCCGCAAAAAGAGGGGTGGTGAATCCTGCAAAAGATATGAAAACCACAGAATATGTTTTCAGAAGATGGGCATACAGATTGAAGCAAACTACCTGAGATATAAGTATAATTAGAACAACGATAAGAATGGTCATTCCAATCGAATAATCATATGGCGATAGACCATAATATCCCTTAGATGCTGTAAATAATATTGGCTTTCCTTCCACTACAAAGCTCGTTATAAGAGAGAGCACCCCTGCCCAAAGCATCGCTACACCATTCACCATAACGGGCGCATATCTTTTCTCGCTTACCAGCAATTTCATAACAATCCATCCATAACAAGAAGCGATTACCGAGATTATAAGAAAAAGCTCTGGCATAGAAAAAGCACCCCAATGTGGCGTTAAGCTTTCAGGGCCAGGTTGGCTAAGAATAATTGGAATAAATCCTAAAAAACCAATAATAAGGCCCATCCACTGCTTTTTAGTTAGGCTACTCTTTAAAAGGATATACATTAATAAGGCCGTAATAAATGGGGATAAATTATAAAGCAAACAAGCCTTTGCAGCTGATACAAATTGCATTGCCCAGAATTCAGATACAAAGGCTATATACATCAAAAAAAGCGATATTTGAGCAAAATAACCAACGTCCTTCATTTCAAATTTCCAGCTTGGTCTTTTAAACCAATAGGTATAAACAAGTAAAAAACAACCTCCGGCTAGCATACGCACGGCAACCAAAAAAATAGGTGGTAAATAAAGCAACGCTAGCTTGCCCAACGTGAATGTGCTCGCAAACAGAACGTATAATAACAGTACTAAAATCATACAATTCCCTTGGGAAAATTTATTCTAACTTTTAACGATACAGTATAAAATCTACAAAAATCAAAGCCGCTATGCTTGATTGAAAAAGAGCAAATAACCCCTAGCTCTTAACTATATAGCCTTGTCTTAACTCTTCTAGATAGAAAATATACAATCCAAAGAAGACAAGGGTTGCTGAAAGTAAAAAATACCACGTAATTGATTCTCCAAGAAAAAGCCATCCAGTAAAAGCAGCTACAAGTGGCTCGGTGAAGCCTGCAAAAGATAGGAAGGTCGCAGTGTAGGTCTTTAAAAGCTCAGTATAAAGAACGTACCCAATCAAATTGGAAAAAAAAATAGCAAGAAAAAGATACCCTGTGAAAGATAAGAAATGTGTGGGAAATTCATAGATGGGAACTGGATTCCAAGGCTCCCATAGGAAAGAGCATGCAAAGCTTAGACAGCTTCCCAGAATCATACTAAAGCCGAGAGCTTCAATAACAGTACAATGGTTTTTTTGTACCTTATGACGCATTATGATCCATCCTATTGCGCTCGCAAAAGCAGCACATATGAGTGCTAACTCAGGATAAGAAAAATAACCTACCGCATTAAAAGGAATCTCGCCTGGTGAGTGTACTGCAATCATAACGCCAAAACCAAAAAGCCCAATAGCCATTCCTAGTAACTTGTTGAGGGTCATTACTTCATTGAAAAAGAAATAAGAGAACACTGCTGCCGCAAAGGGGGAAAGCGAATATATAAAAGCTGCTTTTGCGGCCGGTAAATATTGAAGCCCCCAAAACTCTGGGACATTAGTGAGAAATATACCCGTCATACTAAAGCCTAAAATAGGCCATGCCGCCATTTTAAGACCTTTTGAAAAACCATATCGTAAATAATGATAAACCAGCAACGCTGTTCCAGCAAGAAGCATTCTCACTGCAGTAAAGAAAATCGGAGAGGCAATGGGGGCAACAGCTCTGCCTATAGGAAAAATCATTGAAAAAGCTACATGAACAAGTAAAACTAGAATAATCACGTTGGAGCCTGAGCTTTCTTTTTGTCTTGTTCGGAAAGATTAAAAATATATAATGCCAATCCTACAATAATGGCTGAAATAAAGAAATTAATAGTAATAGATTCTTGAAGAAAAAACCACCCAAGAATCGCACTAAATAACGGATACAAAAAACCGGCAAATGAAAGGAATGTCGCTGAATAACGCCGCAATAATGCGGCATACATATTTGAAGCAACCACTTCGCTAATAAAAATTATGGCCACTACGTAGGTAGTAAATTTGAATATATTAGTAACGGGCGCAGTCAAAAACCATCCCTCAAAGATGAAGGAAGTTAAAAGCGTGGTCATGCCGCCACTAAAAAAGGCGATTCCTGTAACCAATATTGGTGAATAACGACAACGGCTCACTAGCTGACTCACGACGATCCACCCGTAAGAATAAGCAATTACCGAGCCAAATAGAATGAATCCTGGTATAGATAGAAAACTTGCACTATCAATGTTGGCCTTTTGTCCTACGAATAAAAGCGGAAAAAAACCAACGAATCCTAGGAATAAGCTTGCGATTTCTTTTCGATTAAGGCTTTCATGCAAATAAAAATAAGACACAATAGCGGTAATAAAAGGGCTTAAATTAAACATAAAGGAATACCGGGCTGACGAAAGATCATCTAATGTTATAGCGGCTAATAAATAGCTCAGGTAAGAAAAGAAAAGGGAGGCTTGAACAAATAACCAGATATCTTGACGAGAAAAGAGAAGTTTTTTGCGATGATAAAAGTATAAATACCCTAACAATATACATCCAGCCCCAATGAGACGAATTCCTTGAAAAAATATTGGCTGCGTACAATCCAATATCGACTTGCGAAGTATAAGGTTCGCAGCAAGCAAAAAATTGAGAAAAATCACTCCAATCATAATGTTCTCCTTTTTTACGTAACAATCGTCAAAAAATTAGAGTGCGCCTTTCAGCGGTTGCTCGTCTATTATCCGTAGACGACTAATATTCAATGCTTTGCCAGTATCTACATCAACCTCTACAATTGCTCCCGAAAGAACATATGGCGGCTGATCGTCTACCGTAAACTTTACCGGTACTTGTGTAAGAAAGTTTTGAATTATAGGTTCTTTCTGCATTCCAAGCATTGAATTAAGCGATCCCACCATGCCAAGATCAGAAATATAGGCTGTACCTGATGGTATCACGCGCTCATCTGCGGTCTGTACATGAGTGTGAGTACCTACCACAGCGCTCACTTTTCCGGCAAGATAAAAAGCCAATGCCTCTTTCTCTGAAGTTGCTTCTGCATGAAAATCAATACATATAATTTTTGTTTTATCTTTTAGATAGGAAACGAGAGAGTCTGCTTTTCTTAAAGGGCATTCTACTAAGTCCTTCATGAAAATACGTCCTTGTAGATTAATAACCCCTATCGCACAATCCCCTACATTCACAATCGTCACGCCACTACCGGGTGCACCTGATGGAAAGTTTGCAGGACGTAAAAGAGATGGACACTCATCAAGATAAGAATAAATATCCCTCCGGAACCACACGTGATTACCGGTGGTGACAACACTTACTCCTTGATCAAAGTAAAATTGGGCAATTTGAGGAGTAATGCCACGCCCCTGATTGCTACTATTTTCTCCATTTAAAATGGTAGCATCAATTCCATGCTCCAGCTGCACTCTTTTTAGATGGCGCCCAATGATATCTCGGCCAGTTTGACCAACTACGTCTCCAACAAACAGTATTTTTATCGATTTCATTCACTACCTTGCGTATTCAATTGCTCGTTTTTCTCTAATTACATTCACTTTGATCTGACCAGGGAAATTCATTTCTTTTTCTATTTTACGCGCAATATTTCTCGCAAGCATAAGTGCTGCTTCATCGTCAAGCCGCTCTTCCTCAACAAGCACTCGAATCTCTCTTCCAGCTTGAAGAGCAAACGCTTTTTTAACCCCGTCAAAAGTAATTGCTATTTCTTCCAGCTTTTCAAGGCGCTTAATGTAAGCAGTTAAGGTTTCTCTACGTGCACCAGGTCGTGATGCAGAAATAGTATCCGCAATAACCACGATGGGAGCATAGATAGAAGAAAAAGGCACTTCCTCGTGATGAGCTGCTATAGCATTAACCACGCGAGGATCTTCCCCACATCGTTTGGCAATATCAGCACCAATCTGAGCATGAGGTCCTTCAACTTCTGCTGTTACTGCTTTACCGATGTCATGCAGTAAGCCAGCTCTTAAAGCAATAGCTCCGTCAAGTCCAAGTTCTTGAGCAATCATACGAGCAAACATGCCCACTTCTTTACAATGCTGAAGCACATTTTGGGAAAAGCTAGTGCGAAAATATAGTTTACCAAGAAGAGTAACAATTTCAGGATGTACACCCTGAAGATTAAACTCAAGTATAGCCTCTTTACCATATTCTTCGATTATTTCCTCAATTTCTTTTTCGCATTGTGCCACTGTTTCTTCAATACGAGTAGGATTAATTCGCCCATCACTGGTTAGTTTTTCAAGGGTTCGACGAGCAACTTCTCGACGGATTGGATTAAACCCGGAAATAGTAATATCAGGAGAGTCGCCAATTACAAACTCCATCCCCGTAGCAAGCTCTAAAGCCTTAATGTTTCTCCCTTCTTTTCCGATGATACGTCCCTTCATATCTTCATTGGGCAGATGTACAATGCCAGTGGAGTGAGGAGATACTTGATCCGCGGTATAACGCTGCATGCTAGAGATAACAGTTTCTATGGCCTTATCTTTTGCAGTGTGTCGCGCCTCTTCTTCAATTTTTTGAATCCATCTTTGGCTCGATAAGCGAACTTCTGCTTCAAGTGTGTCACAAAGTGATTGCTTCGCTTCATCTTTTGTCATGTGGCTTACTTGCTCAAGCTTGGAGATTAAATCGCTATAAAGATTTTTAATCTTTATTTCATTGGCCCGAACAATATCTTCGTCTCGAGAAAGAGCGCGCTCTTTCTGTTGCAACTCTCTACGCAAATCATCAAATTGCGCTTCTCGTTTTTCAATGTTTTCGTATTTAACGCTCAGTTTTCCTTGTAAACGATCCAATTCAAGACGCTCACGCTTAAGATCAAGTTCAAACTCTTTTCGCTTACGATAAATTTCATCTTTAAGCTTAACAAACGCCTCTCGACGTTCGTTCTCAATATCTCTTTTTGAATCTTTCCATTTGTTCTGCGCCTCTTGTAATTTTGAGTAAGCCATACGAACTCTTCGTTGAGCAAACCAAAATAAGAGCGCCCCAATCACAACAATAATGCCCGATAGGGCAATAAAGATAAGACTGTAATCACTCATTGTTTTTCCTATATCTAAGTGCACATGTATTAGTTTAACCTTATGAAAAGCAGCAAAAACTGCTATACCTAAGCTACCAATCATTAAATAATTAATGATTTGAGCTCTCAAATAGATCAAACAATGAGCATATAATAATAGAGGATGATTGATTTAAACTGAGGCAATGGATCGTTCAACAAGTAAAATAAGCTCTTTTTCTTGCCATTCACGCTTGACACGATCTTCTTGCATATGTAACAACTCGCTAGCTAATTGTATCGCAGCCATTACAGCTACCTTTCGCTTATTTCCTACTTCAGCTCCAGCAGACATCTTCTTCATTAATTCATCCACTATCTCTGCAGCTCTCAACACATGCGTTTCCGCCTCATCACTCACTAATTGATACTCATCTTCATGGATAAGCACCGTGTAAGTTTCAGTATTCGTTTTCATCATTGCTTTTCAACTAATGAATCTATTGATTTCAATCGCTCTAATAAATCATCTACTGCTATTTTAGTTAGCGCTTTTTCTTCGCTTAGCTCATCTATTTGACCATTTCCCTCAAGCGCATCTTTTTCAAGCTCTTTAATTTGTTCCAATAACTGAGAATTTTCCTGAGAGATTTTGGCATGTTGCGCCCTTAAGTCCTCATTCTCTTTCATGGAAATAGTAGCCAAATCGTCTAGCTGCTTATTTTTCTCTTTCAAATTTTGAATAATCACTACAAGGGCGGAAATTTTTTCTTCTAGCAAGTGCAATGCATCCATACTCAGCTCCTTTTAAAATGCTAAAATGCCGTATTTTAGGCTCATCCTATTTGTAAAGCCCCTGCACTGTCAAGAATATTACTTTTGAGCAAGCTGAACTAGTTTACCAAAAGCATCCGGCTCATGAATTGCCACCTGACTTAACATTTTTCTATTCAACTGTACATTAGCAACCTTAAGGCCATGCATAAGCACACTGTAAGAGGTTCCATGCAGGCGAGCTGCAGCAGTAATACGGGTGATAAAAAGCGATCTCATATCGCGCTTTTTAAGCTTTCTGCCTTTAAAGGCATAAGCCCATGCGCGCATAAGCGTTTCTTTAGCTCGTTTAAAAATATTTTTACGTTGGCCCCAAAAACCTTTAGTCTGCTTAAGAAGGCGCTTGTGTCTTTTTTTGGTTACTGTACCACGTTTTATTCGTGACATAATTTATATCCCAATTAGTTTTAAAAACCCCCAACAATTTTCTTTCTCTACCAACTAACGCAATAATTTAGTTATGCGTTTCTCATCGCTTGCTGAAATGTAACTGCCTTTACGAAGCTTACGCTTACGCTTAGCGCTCTTTTTTGTAAGCAAATGACGACGAAATGCTTTTGCGCGCTTAATCTTATCACCGCCCACTTTTTTAAATCGCTTTTTTGCAGCGGATCGTGTTTTAATCTTAGGCATTTTTATCCTGTTATTTACTACGATTTTAAATAATATATACGGGACCAAGTCTGCCCCATTTTTGTATCATTTTCTCTAACCAAATCTTTAGTCATATCATTCTCTTCAAACGTTTTTTCAATACGTCCAAAAAGAGCTGCCCCATGCTCTTCTTTCATAGCGTTTTCACGACCACGAAACCACAGAGTCATCTTAACTCGCTTACCGTCTTTTAAAAACTGTATCGCGTGATTCAATTTCGTCTCAAAATCATGCGCCCCAATTTTGGGACGAATTTTTATTTCTTTAATCTGAATAACTTTTTGGTGCTTCTTGGCTTCTGTTGCTTTTTTCTTACGTTCATAAAGCGCTTTGCCTAGATCCATAATTTTAGCTACCGGTACGCCTTCGCCACCTTCTTCTGCAATCATTACCAGATCAAGACTTGCTTCTTCAGCATGACGTAAAGCTTCTATCTTAGAAACCACACCAATGTTTACACCATCATTCATAATGAGCTGCAACCTTGGTGCACCAATCTGGTCATTAACTAAAGGCATATTTACTTTTTTACTGTGTTTCAAGGTATCTTATTCCTCTTAAAACAATTAAATTTATGTTACTGATTCTGTATATACGTACGCGCTTCATTAATTTTATTTTCTACTTGTTCCGCAATCTCTGCATGATCTTTTAAGTATTGCAACGCTTGCTCTCTTCCTTGTGCAATTTTTTCTCCACCAATAGAAAACCATGCCCCTGCTTTTTCAATCACATTATAGTGAAGAGATGCATCTAAAAGATCTAGCTCTTTACTTATTCCTTCTTCAAAAAGCAGATCTACTTCCACTCGTTTAAACGGAGGCGCTACCTTATTTTTAGCAACCTTAACTGCTACACGATTACCAAAATGATGATCACCTCTTTTCAAGCTAGCAACCCTACGAACATCCAATCGCAATGATGCATAAAATTTTAATGCATTACCACCAGTAGTTGTTTCTTTATTAGCAAATGGCAAACCACCAATTTTATGACGAATCTGATTAATGAAAATAAGTACTGTTTTAGATTTATGCACAACAGGCGTTAACTTACGCAATGCCTGCGACATCAAACGAGCTTGCAAGCCAACATGCACATCACCCATATCCCCTTCTAACTCAGCTTTCGGTACCAACGCTGCTACCGAATCAACAACAATGATGTCAACAGCGCCAGATCGAATAAGCATGTCTGCAATATCAAGCGCTTGCTCTCCGTAATCTGGCTGAGAAATGATAAGATCATCTGCATTTACACCAAGCTTTTTAGCATGATTAGGTTCTAAGGCATGCTCAGCATCAATGAAGGCACAAATGCCCCCATTTTTTTGGGCTTCCGCCACAGCGTGTAATGCTAAAGTCGTTTTACCCGATGATTCTGGTCCATAAATCTCAATGATACGTCCGCGCGGAAGTCCCCCCACGCCAATTGCATCATTAATAAGTATTGATCCTGTTGAAATGGAGTCAATACCACTAATTGCGGAATTGGACTGCCCTAGCATCATAACTGCGCCACTACCATACTGCTTATCTATCTGAGAAAACGTCACTTCCAGCGCTTTACGCTTAAATGCGTCTGTAGCCGAGATATCAGTATTCGTATTATTTTTTTTATTTTTCATATTGTCAATTTATGATTGGAGGGTTATTACCGACTCATTTGTTTCTATTTTAGCATTTCTATGCAAAGACGCAACAAATCCTTCCAGATATTGAGAAAGCCGCTGATCTTCTAACGAGCGGATAACCTCATTTTTCTTTTCAGCGAATTTATCAGCATCAAATGGCTCGATTTCGTCGACTCTGATGATAAATCCGTGGCCTGCGTCTACATGGGTTATTGACCCACCAATTTTTTCCATTTGTAACATTTTAGCTATTGGAATACCTTTCTCTTTGAGCTTTTCGATAGAATCAGTATCTGTCGGATCAATCCAGCCAGTTTGCGTATATTTGGCCTCAAAAGTTTTTTGAAGCTCGCTAATTGGGGTCTTGCCCACCGCTTCCTTTGCTTCAACTAGTTTTTGTTGAAGCTTTTTCCCTGCTTCTTGTTCTTGATAATCCGCTAACACCGAGCTATGAATTGCTTCAAGGGATGGTTGATATTTCTTTTCTATTTTATCCAATCTAATCGCAACTCCCTCTGCTCCATCGACAAAAAAGGTTTTTTCTCCTTCTTGCAGCTTAAAGAGATACTGGTTTTCTTCCGCTTTCATCTGTTCAAGCTTTTTAGGAATACCACCCTTGTCAGCAATAAACGAGGAAAGTTCCTTTTCATCGTTTATAACTTTTTTCATATCGCCCACAAACTTTTTATTAAACTGTCGCAGTTTCAATATATCTTCAATCTCTTTCTTTAATGAAGAAAGAGGCTTAAATACCTGCGGCTCTTTTTTAACTCGCTGTATAATTTCTAAACCACGACTTGTTTCAATTACATCTGAAACTGCACCATCCTCTGGAAGTAAAAATGCTGCACGATCAAAAGCAACCTCATGAGAACCTCGCTTAAATGGTTCAAGCAAGCCGCCTTTTTCCGCAGTTTCCTTATCATCAGACTCGCGTCGAGCTATCGCTTCAAATTGAGTTATATCTTTCAATATTTCATCTTTAATACGAGCTGCTCTCGCTTGCATAGAAGCTTTTTTCGTAATATCAGGTATTGCAATGAGAATGCTGCGTATCTGCACGGTTGCTGGTTTTTCAATATAGCTTTTAAGTTTATTATTTTCGTAGTAGTCCATAATCTCTTTTGAAGAAATGGTAATATTATATGCTTTCGGATCAAACGTCCACATAACTCCGGAGCGTTTTTCCGGCACCAAATAGCGTTTATTTTTGCTGTTTTGTTCTTCAAAGAACGTTCTTAATTCCGCATCAGTTACTTTACGCTCTTTTTCTTTATTTATGAAATCTTTCAAATCAAAAGAAAGCATAGAAAAAGATTTTTTTGCATAATCAGATTGATATTTTTGCTTAATATCAAACAAAGGAACATAGAGAGTAGAGCCAACAAATTCCATTATTAGCTTGTCTAGTAATGATCGCTCAATTTGACGCTCAAACATCTCCACCGACATACCAAAGTGCTTAAGATAGCGATAGAGCATTTTATGATTAATACCAGCCACAGGATCCACAATCTGCGGAGGAACTACCTCTGAAAGTGCCTCAATGATAAATGCTGGATCACTCATTTTGTTTGCAACGAAATCGGAGCTCACATACATACCAAGCCCATCTGCAAACTGATTAATAAGTTCTTGCTTAACTAAATTTCGTATGGCAAGTGTCTTTGGATCGGTTGCTCCCATTAAAGAAAGAAGCCAATCGGCATAATCCCCATATTGTTGGCGAAAGGCCACTAAACGATCTCGTTGTCGCTCTTGCTCTAGCACAAACTCAGAATAACCAATTTCTTCGCCATTCACTTTCAACGCCCATCTGCCATCGCCTGAAAGACCACGAAATGCCACTGGCAACAGCCCAATAACAAATGCCGCTATCACAACCCATAAAACTACCCGTGACCCTTGTTTAAAATAATCTCGAAGTACAGTAATCATCCGATGCCTTTCATTAAGATGAAATTCTACTGTTAATTATTAACATGCTACAATCCGAATTCCCTGTATTTTTTCCTCACGAGCAATTTGCTGCGTAAGCTGATCAAGTAACTTGCGATCGTCAAATGGTGCTGTTACTACTTGATACCATGTTGTCTGTTTTCCTTGAGCTGATTTGCTTTTTCGAACTTTAACAAAAGAGCAAATTCCCTTTTTTTGTAATTTTTGTGCAAAATGAGTGGCAGCTTTTTGTGTTCCATACCCAATCAGTTGTGCATAAAATTGCTGCTCTTGTGTATGGTTTACATCTTTAGCAAGTTCCTTAAAAGCTGTCTCACCTCTCTCAATAATATTCACTGCTTCAGGTTCTACTTCAGCAGCAATCGTCAAATCTTCAGAAAAGCTCTCTCTTTGAATAAGTTCTGTAGTAGGCTTTTCACCCTGATCGTATAGGGCACACATCGACGAATAAATATGATCTGCAAAAGATTCCTGTTCTACTCTGGCAACAAACTGATCTACCACCTGTTTTTTGCCAAAAAAATAACCCGCTATAAATACTACCCCTATCAAAACAAAAAACAGAGCGGTATATGCACTTATTTGACGAGATGGAATAAACAGTCCCTTTTTTTCATTATTATTGTTGTAATCATCCATATTATCTTTAACCACCCTCTTTTAGCTCATTTTTTAGTTGTTTAATATAGCTTTCAATAGCAGTATGCGTCAAGTTGAATTCACTCAAAATGACTGGGCTAAATGAAGCTTCCTTTTGTTCTTGAGCAGCAGCTTTTATCTTTCTTTGAAAACTTTTCCAAAAAGTGGTTTGTCGTTTTGCATAATTCCGTGTTTTGCGTTGTATTGAAGAAATCAGCTTTTCTCGTGAAGTTTTTTTTGAAAGATATTCTAAAATAAGGTCGTATCCAATAATCTTCTTTTTCTTTAAGAAAGATGCCCACGGGGTCTTTTTTAACTTTTCAACTTCCTCTATCCAACCACCTGCAATCATTTCTTTCACGCGATCATTAATGCGTCCATAAAGTTCTTTGCGATCTCGCGTAAGCCATACAACTAGCGCAGGGGCTATTGGCTTGTAGGCTGGTTGAAAGTCTGATGGTTTTTTTCCTGTGCTTTTCCAAATAGCCAACGCTCTTTTTATGCGATAGACATCATGGGGATAAATAGCAGCAGCCCTTATCGGATCTATTTCGTTAAGTTTGTTCCATAAATTTTCCTCAGAAGCAGTATCGAACTCATCTGCTCCCTCCGAAAAGCTCGCCAATTCTACGGATGGAAAAAAGAGAGAAAGAAGATAGAATGCAGAGCCACCCACAATCACTGGTAGCTTACTTTTTTTCCATATATCGCGAACAACCAATTCAATTTGTGCTCGGTATTTCATCGACGAAAATAAGAACGGCTGATCGAGAAGGTCAAATAGATGATGCGGTATCGCATCATCTTGCCAATCTGGCTTTGCGGTTCCGATGGTTAGGGGTGTATAGAGCTGACCCATATCCCCATTAATTATCTCTAAGGAGATATGCTGTGAAAGCTCGTTTACAAAAGCTGTTTTACCTACGCCGGTTGGCCCTGATATTATAAGGATGTATGGTTGTTTCATGTCCCTAATGCGCGCACTAAAGCACGCCCCTATTATGGATGTAACTCTTTCTGTGCAAGATCTCTCAGTTGATGCATAGCGTTTTCTGGTTGAATATCACAGGCAAGAGCAATCTCTTCAGCGAGTAGAGCCTCCGTTTGATGGAGAAGAGATTTTTCCCCAAATGAAAGTTCTTTCTGTTTTTCAATATGCCTAAGGTCACGGTAAATTTCGCATATTTCGCTGAGCTTGCCCGATCTGATTTTTCCCTGATACTCTTTATTTCTTTTGTTCCAATTAAGCGCCATTTCATTGCTATGTGGTATAATCGGATCGGAAAACATTTTAAACAATTTTCCTATATCTTTTTCGCTACTTACTGTACGGATACCAATACTTAATAAGTTATCAACCGGAACAAGTATAGTCATTTCCTTATTAATGAATTTTAACTCGTAAAATTGAGTAGAGGTTCCGCCTGTTTTTCTATCGAGTACGCGATGTATAATCGCCACCCCATGCCCCGGGTACACTACTTTATCGTCTTGTTTAAACATACAACACCTTCTTTAAAAAGCGAAAGCGTATGATCAATCAAAGCATTTACCCGTACCTCAGGATACCACATAAAGGAACAAAATTTAACCTATCCCTTTATTCTTTTAGCGTGAGCAATTATTGTCTGGATTCAATATTCATTTAGGCAATGGCTTCAAGTAAACTTACAAGCTCTTCATTCTCCACCACTTTTGCATACTCAAGTGGCGTTTTGCCGATTTTATTCTTCAGTTGCCCTTGTGCTCCATGTGCAATAAGCAATGCTGCAGAACGGATATTTCCAAACTTTATTGCATTATGCAAGGGGGTGCACTGCTCATTATCTGCAATTTCAAGATCGGCACCATTGTTCATTAACATGATTACATCCTCAATCCTATTATCACCAACAGCTTTAAAGAGGGCTGTTTGGCCGTGTTCATCTTGCGCATTAATATCCGCCATAACACCGTGAAAATGATTTTGCGACTTTTCATTAAAATAAATAGAGGTTGCGCCAATTACAAAAGAAACGATTAATAATTTATACAATTTCATTTTCTATCCTAAAAAAAAGAGGTCAAATGTTTCATTTTATAATAGCAACAAAAGGCATTTTGTAAATCAAATGAATGACTAGCTGTATCTGGCTGCATCAATTGAGCGACCCAAAGCGTCATTTAATAGAAGCGATCATACTTCAATTGTATTGCATTATTTCAGTATGCATTGATCTATGGAAAGCGAAATCTTTTTTTGTTCAGCCTGCTCAAATCTATAAGCATATCTGCCTAGAAAGACCCCTAATATTGCTTACAGAAATTAAACGCCGATTATTTTCCACTTCTCACCCTATTTGAAAGCCGAACACTCTAAGACCTTGAAGCTGGCCTCCAATCTTACTGCGACGCATTTGCTGTGCAAGCTCAAGGGGTGTTTGCAACAAAACATTTTTTACGTTCATTGCTTTTTTCACAATATCCTTATAGTTGCGAAGCAAAAAAGATAAAAGAGGCTGATCATCCATACGCACAATATAATGCAATAGATTTTCTCCCTTTTTGTCTTGCGACATAATGGCTTGGGGTGATTTTCGAATCAATGATGCTGCGATTTTTATGCGCAGCTTTGAATTGCCAACGCGCACTAAAAAGTTAGCTGGAACCGCGCCACGACCATTTTTGATCAATGGCGAAGCACCACTCTCTAAAAGCATATCGGCAGCTATGCCATTCTCATACAATAGCGCAATATGAAGCGGCGTATTTTGATATTCATCTTTTGATTTCATATTCACCGCTTTTTTATTTGCAAGTAGCTTTTTTATCTGTTTTTGATCTCCTCTCATAATCGCAAGCTGCAATCCAGTGAGCCCTACAGGCCCATATTGATCAGCCTTTGGAAGTGATGAGGGTGGCGTTTCTTTAAGCATTTTAGCAAGATCAAGAAATCCAAGCTCTTGTGCAAATTTTTCTGCTACAAGTCCTTTATTATTTTTTATAGATAGATCTATAAGCGGTCCATACATCTCTAGTACCTGTTTCAACCAATCGGTTAAAAGCAGGCCGACTGCCACATGAATCAGCGTATTTCCTTGCGAATCTTGCGCATTAATATCGGCACCATTTTTAATGAGGGCGGTGGCCATCGCCGTTCTATCATCGCCTAATGTTGAATTAACAACTAAATGAAGGGGTGTTTGCTTCAGGTTATTTTTAATGCGCGTATCTGCGTACGATTTAATCAGATAGTAGGCAACCTCCCTAGAGCTAGCGTTTTGTATACGCGCTACCCCAAAATGTAATGCTGTTTGGCCATCTTTAGTATCGGATTTTAGATTAAGATGAGCACCATTTTTTACAAGTAGCTTTGCAAGAACTATTTCTCCATTCATTGCCGCCTGCATAAGACCGGTGATGCCATTATTGCGCACATCAAGATTTTTCGCATACTGCACAGCCTCTTTATAGCCATCAGCCGACAATGAAGGATTAAAATAGTTTTGCCCAATCAATTTGGGAGCATACAAAAGAGAAAAACTAAAAAATAAAATACCAATCTTCATACCAAAAGATAAAGCGATTAAGTAACGTGTTTTCATACGATCCCCCTCAATAAATGATCATTGCTTCACTATGACACATATCTCTCTCTCATCTCAAGAGAATCCCCTTATATAAAGACATTCATATCAGTTAATGGTATCCTTGCCGGCTATGAATACCTCTGCCTTATATAAAAGATTTTCTACAGCCATCATATGGAACGGTCTTTTTTATTTTGTGTATCAATCATGTTTTTTCTTACGAACAGCATTGTTGTATCGCTTTCTCACCCCGATTGATTTTTCCACCTGGTCCAACCTTAACAGTGCGCTTTTCTTATTATTGCTCTGGCTTGATCCCGGTTTTCGTAAATCTATTCCTCGCTTTGCTCCTCAAGCAGGGGCGATTCGATCTAGGTGGCTTTCAAAATTAGCGCAACTTCAAATTTTCATATTACTTTTATCGCTCCCATTTTTATACCTCTCAATTATTAAGCTAACCACCAAGGATTATCTTGTTATTATTGCGCTAGCTATCTTTATAGCAGAAGGGGCGCATTCGCCTATCAAATTGTTCTATCATGCCTATTTTTACAACAAAGCGTTCAACAGTATCGCTGCAATCACCACGCTCATAGAAATGATCTTCATTCTTCTTTTTTTGATGAAAGGGGGGGAAAGCGAAACGATCCTTATCGGCGTCATGCTTAGCAAGCTATTAGCTACAGTTATTTTAATTGCAAGCAGTATAAAGTTATACCTTAAGCAATCGCCACCACTACTAGAAAAGCACACCTTTGACACCAAATCATTTATCGCACACAGTGGAGCGATGTGGGTTTGTTCAATATTGAATAGCCTCACCGAACGAAACGTATTAATACCAGTTATCACCTATAGTATGGGAATAGAGGTAGCGAACACATGCAAGCTCGCCAACGATGGAGCTCTGTATATATATAGAGTTGTCATTAAAACAATAGGATCAGCCGATACGGCATTATTAGCTCATATAGAGGAAGGATATGAAGACAAGCAGGCGCAGCAAATGGCGATGGCAAATGCAGTAGATAAACTTACAACCCAGGTGAGCCGCCTAGCTCTTCCCCTTTTAGGAGTTGTAGGGATAATTATGATAAGTAGTTATTGGTTTTCGTATAAGCAGTATGTTTTTCACGTGTTCTTCATAATGGTAATAGGATACCTAACAGAGACAGCGTGGCTACCATATGAACGAATATTAGAAGTAAAGCGATCATACAGATTGATATTCTTATCGTATGCGCCTTACCTTATTTTTATTATTTTTCTTTTTTACTTTTTACACATATCGTGTATTGGTTTATTACCCTTTCTCATATTGTTACATATCGTCAGATTGGTTACGGGCTTTCTTATGCGTATGCATGTGTATAGAGAGTTTCACCTCTAAGACCATAACCCTTCCATCACACAGGGTTCCCACAGAGGTCGTCGCTACGCGATCACCCCTGCTCACCGCACGCACCCCGTGCAGTTAGGGCTTATATACAAAATCCGTTTTTAACTGCCTTTGATCCTCAGTTTTTTTAATTCCTCTTTTCTTAATTCCTCCCTTAGCTCAAAAAAATATTCCTTAGCTCAGAAGGACATTAAAACGCATAGTGCCATACGGTACAGAAGGAGATCACGTAGACGAGCACCCCACCCCCATCTCGCGCAGCGTAGGAACTCGGGTGGGGGGTGAGACGGAGTGAAAAACGGCTATTTTACTATAATTGGCCAACAAAACGCTTCAATCGCTATACAAAACAATAGCGTGCGATTATGCGACAATACCTCCGTGGTTGTTCCGAAAAATAAGCTTCAAAATAACGCATAGATAAAGATAGAAAAAAAATAATTTTAATTTTTTTTTAACAAAATCTTACCCCCTATACGAAGATATCTCCCACATGTTTGTCATCGCTAGAAACAAGTTTACGTTCTTCGATTATCAGACGCACCTTGAGTGACAACAATAAAAAAAGAAAGGCTTGTTGGGTATTTTTAGTTTCCTTGTGCAACAAATTCTTTGGAAATCAAAGGCCTTTCTGTTATAACTGTGTATGAACATTAAACAAAAAGGATAGACATGACCGCAGTACTCTTGCAAAAAATACTCGCCTCTCTCGTTATCCTTACCAGCGCCTATCTCACATTCATATTCGCTGTCCATTACGATCTCACGCGCAGATTAAGCTCTTCTATATTTCAATTACTGCCAGGCATAATATTCTTTGGTTTTGGCCTCGCCATAAGCATTCTATTTAATCACCCCGACTTAATATTCAAGCAAATCCTTCCAATCAAATCCGGCTTTGCAAAATCAATCATCGGAAGCACAATATTACCGCTTATCGGCACATCAATCCGCACATTAAGCATCATCGCCAGCTTATCGGCGCTTATTGATAAAATGTGGTTTTATTGGTTGAAGCGACGTCTTTATTTTATAATCAGAATCAGCGCCATTATCGTTATGGCCATTATAGCAGGCAACACTCTTTTTAAGGTTATTTTTGTTAATGATCAAGCCTCTATTGCACGAGGGGTAATAAAGCTTAATAAGATTGGCGCATGGTCCGGATCAGCGCTAGGTATAATCCTTAGCCTTCTCACTATTCTTGCTATCCCACAAATTTTTGCAAAAAAGAAGGATGCTACGTGATTACTTCGATTAGATATAGCATAGTTTCCCTTCTCTCGATTCTATATATCGCCTACCTATTTGAAATGTATCAGCATTTAACAAAACCCTTACAACCATTTCATTATTCTAGTAAAAAAAAACGCGCACAATGGCTTATTATTTTCTTTATCGGGATTGCTTGCACAGTGCTATTCGCCTATACCATCAGAGAGTTTTTGCTTCCACGCCCAATTTTTGATCTGATTGTAGCCACGCTACAATCCATCTTTATCATTCCCTTTTTTGGCGCTATTTTCATTGATCATTTCCTTTATGCCTGGAAGCAACGTCGACTTCCCTACCCAATCACCCTTTCAATCATAATCTGTACCGCTCTAGTTTGTACGGTATCAAACATATTGATACTATTTGCGTCGTCTCAAATAATTAAAAAAGTATCTGAAACTTTAGAAGTGATTACTGATATCAGCGCAGTTTGCTTTCTACTTATCCTCGCTTTTCTCGGCATTGGCTATTGGCATAACTCAAAAAAATAGCCCGGCAAGCACCGGGCATTACATCATAAAATCTTCTTATTTCACCAATGGCTTAAAGCTATCGAAGTATCTCTCAAAAGCTGCACTTCGATAGCATTTCGCTTTTCAATCTAATTCTCAAAATTACCTTAATCATCAGAGTCATCACCAATAATAGCAAGTCGCTGTTGAGCTGCCCGCCTCACTATAGGATTATCGCTCTTTAAATTTTCCCTTATCCTTTCTCGCTCTCGAATCTTATACTCTGCTTCTGCAGCATCTCTATCTGCTTCCTGCTGAGCTGCTTCTGCAGCACCACTATCTGCTGCTGCAGAAGCAGAATCTGCTTGCCGAGGAACAGCTTTTTGGGGTTCTCCGGAAGACCCAAACATTTTACCAAAAAAAGCTCTAGCCACATCCTTATCAGAAACCTCTTTTGGAATAAATTCAGTTTTTGGTGGCAATACAACCTTTTTCAACTGAGTTTTGTTGCTCCTAATCTCACTTAAGAAAGAGTTTCTGGAGCTATCGCTAGACTCACCCTGGTCGCTCTCTTTTTGAATAGTTTCTGATGGAAGCTTAACTGCATTTGAATCTGATGATAACGGTGGACGACCAATTCGTGATGGCACCTCTGGACGAC
>CAYGJB010000007.1:0-49763 GCA_964350195.1 uncultured Pseudomonadota bacterium | reverse complement strand
ATGCCCATTCATCCCCGGCCTTAAAAGGCCACGGTTTTCTGGTCATATGAATAAAGCTGTTTGTTCGTCTCAATACCAATTTTTTGCTTGATTATGGCTATCGTTAAAAGCTCTGCTCTGCTCAATTTTTTCTTGCGCCCAACGTTAGGAATTTGATTTTTTTGATCAATTAAACTTGTTAAATTGGCAATTAAACAGTAAATTTCTTCTAAGTTTGAAATCATCGATTCTCCTTTTTTTGTCAGAAAATTTTGGAGATTTATACGATGATTTCAAACTTTTTTCAATCTAATTAATTTCCTGATTCAACTTAACATTGCGATTTCTCCTTTTTGTTTTGTTGCAAAAATTTTAAGGCAGAATATCGCAATGTCTTTTTATATCAAACTTTTTTAATTTTCGAACTCACGTTATAATAGGTATTATTATACTGCTATATTGAGTAATATGCATTACTCTAAAAACCTTTACTGTAGCCCTTTTTAAGGAATAATCATGACCATGCCATTAAAAGATTCTGCTCGACGAGTCCAGCAAGTTTTACAGCAGCATGATCTGGATATACGAGTAGTAGAATTTAAAGAGACTACTCGTTCAGCACAAGAAGCAGCTGATACTATTGGTTGTGAAGTTGGACAGATCGCAAAGACACTTATCTTTAAAGGCAAGCATGATGCAAAAGCTATTTGCATTATAGCAAGTGGTAAAAATAGAGTTGATGAGAAAAAAATTGAACAGCTCATTGGTCAACCAATAGAAAAACCTGACGCTGATTTTGTTTTGAAACATACCGGATTTGCAATCGGTGGAGTTCCGCCAGTTGGATACACATTGGATATTGCGCCTCTTATCGATCAAGATTTGATGTCTTATGGCGAAATTTGGGCTGCAGCGGGTACACCATTTTCAGTATTTAACATTACCCCTGAAAATTTGGTGCGTATTACTCATGGGCGAGTGATCGATATAAAAAAATAATATTATGCGACCAGAAATGCTAATCAATACTCAAGACACCTTATTTAAATCAAAAGATTTTTCAAAACAAAATTTTGAGGAGTTTAGCTTCTCCAATTGTGTCTTTGAAAAGTGCGATTTTACCGATAGTTCATTCGAAAAAGCAAATCTATGGGAATGCGTTTTTAAAGAGTGCAATCTTAGCCTCGTGAATCTTAAAGAATGTCGCCTACAAGATGTATCTTTTGAAAGCTCAAAATTGCTGGGAATAAATTTTTCACAATGTGACACGTCGCTATTTTTTTCCATTAAAATACCACAATCTTATTTGCAATATTGTAACTTTTCAGGCCTTGCAATGGAGAGAACGACTTTTAAGGAAAGTAAAATTATCCAATCTAAATTCATAGATACTGTATTGAAGAAGTCATGCTTCACTTCTACAGATTTAGCCGGAACCGTCTTTCAAAATTGTGACCTAAGAGAATCTGACTTTCGAAATGCTTCAAACTACCTTATTAACCCCTGTGAAAACAAAATAAAAAAAGCTAAGTTCTCATTCCCTGAGTGTATAGGGTTAGTCAAATCATTAGATATTACGATATTGGAATAATATCTGGATTAGAAATTCTATTACTGGCTAGAGTTAACTAGTGCTGTTACCTGCTCCAGCACCCGATTAGGGTTACTTTGTTTTTCAAATTTTTCTGCACCCATATAGTGATACAGCTCAACGGGAATACCTAACTTATCGCACACTGCACCAACCGATTGCAAGCTAGTCATACTATCTTCAAAGAAAATAATCTTATCTGGCCGCAAGCAACTATGCTCTAAAAAAGCACGCAGCACATCACCTTTTGGCTGCTGATTAGCGCACAAGATCCCTTTATAAAGCACCGGATAGTTATTGCGATACGATGCAAGATTAGTAAACGTATAATCACCAAATTGCTGACTAAACTCTATGCCAAGACCTGCAAGCGTATTAAATCGCCATTCAGGCATGTTATCAATAACACCATATGCCCCCGATTCCATCGAAGTAAGCCCGAGAACAATACAGCCGCGTGATTTGAGCTCATCTATTAGCTGCACTACTATTGGCTCTACCAGCATAAATTGTGCCTGTTGCCACAGTTTGCTATAGACCTGCTCCCATTTGCTTGCATAGATAAACTGTGGAAAATGCCAAAATACTCGTAAGCGAAATGGCAGCGAGAAATCAAGTCGATCAGGCATAGCGATAATAGTGTCATCAATATCAAAGAGAATAAGTGTACCGGGAGATGACAGCAGTTGAGTATCTAAATCAGCATAACTCATGAGTTCTTTGACAGGATAAATAGTACGAGAGAGCAAAAAATAGGACCCACCCGCTACAAGTAAAATTAGCGCAACTATCGTTATATTCTTTTTCACCACTGATTACCTATTTTAAGATCAGACCTTTTTGTGATCAACAAGTATTTCGTAGTTGAATCAGGAGATTAATTAGATTGAAAAAAGTTTACTGCTTAATTGAGAATTTAACAAGCCTAATAGATGAAAAAAACACCGATTTCTAAAGCTATCTTACAGATGCTCAAGCGCAGACAAATTGTAGAAACTTCATTTAGCATCCTCAAAGAGCTCTTGCAAATTATAAATAAAAAAGCTCGTTCAATAACGAGCTTTTTTTCGCAAGCACTGTCTACGATTCTTGCCTACACTTTGGATAATAATAATCGTTTTTTATTTAGAATTAAGCAATTTGAGACTAGGCTTAACTTCCTGATTCAACTAGCCTCTAGATATAATAACCAACATGATAATTCATTTGAGGCTTATTCATTGCTGCAATTTGCTTTTCCTTAAGTTGGGTACTTGTATGAATTTCCCACTGCTTAGCCCAAGTCTGCGAATCATAGCTTTTTACGTTATGTTCACTTTCACGAATACGAATAAGATCAGTATCAATTTGATCAAGTAGGTTGGTAATTTGAATGCTAAGCATAGAACCATCAGCCACATCTTTAAGTGCCGTTTCTAATTCACTCTTAAGGCCTGAAAGTTTTTTATCTATATCAGACAAACGTAAAAAGATAGCTACATATTGCAATGGGGATGATTCTGCACCCGAAGCTATCATCATGTCTTTTATATTCTCATGCGTCACATGATTATTAAACAGAACACTCTTCGCTAAGCTATCACGTTCTTTTATAGCCCATTCATAGCGATAAGACGGTGTATAGTAGGAGGTAACCCAATGTATAAACATTGCTGTGGTAACACCAGCACCAACGCTTCCATAAAATCGATTTTTTAATCCATCTTTAATGCGATAACGAAATCCACTTAAAATATCTCCACTCTCTGCTATAATCTTTTCACTTTCTACTAACAAACCCTCTTTTTCTATTTTTTCTATAGGATAGGGAAAGATTTCCCCCTTAGCAAGCAAGCCTAAATAAGCATATAATGCCGTTCCAGCTGCTATGCCATAGCCCATCATACTTTTAAATCTTCCGGATCCAGTAATTGCTTCTACGCTACTATTACTCAAAACTAGTCCCACGCAAATCAAAAATCTCAATTTTGTGCGCATCACCCATCTCCTTAATTATAAATTTTCATATATAGTCAATGTTCCAATTTTAACTGCAAAAAAAATTATCCTAAACAAACATTAAGTAGCTTTGCTGCGCGATATAATAAATGCATAAGCCACCTCCTTATTTTAATAGTACATACCTCCTCTACTTATTCCTCGCAAAATATACCTGACTCCAATCAAAAAACAATCACAACTCTAACTAATGGACAACTTATCATGCCATTTTTTTATAATTTTTTCACCAAGCAACCCATTAATAATACCATCCATACGACTAGCCGGTTCATCACACAGTCTTATTAAGGCACCATACGATACTGCCTCAAGCTCAGTAAGAAGTCGTATTATTTTACCCCTTATTTGCCTATCAGATCCTTCAAATTTACTTTGTTTAGTGTGATGCTTGCTACGCCTACTTGGATTAGGCATCGTTTTTTTAAGCATTACGCCATAATCCATGAGAGCATAATACCATTTCCTTGGATTTTTATTATCCACCGTCTGTGCAATAAGAATTAATAGCTCTTTGTCATCAACATCTTTTTCTCCTTGAAAGAAAAAATGCAAATACACTGCTCTAATATTTGTTTCTATAAATACAGTTGGTTGATTAAAAGCAAACGCACAAATTGAAGCAGAAGTAGCAGGTCCAATACCAGGAAGCTTGATAAGCTCCGCTGGATCGACAGGAAGAGTGCCGTTGTATTCTTTTACCACTCGCTGGGCAAGCTGATGTAAAAATTTTCCGCGCCTATTATAGCCAAGCCCCTGCCAAAGTATAAGCACTTCTCGTAAGCTCGCATCAGCAAGAATTCTAAAGGAAGCAAACCGCTCAATGAACTGTTCATATTTGTGAATAACTCGATGTGTTTGTGTTTGCTGCAACATCACTTCAGAAACAACAATTTTATAAGGATCTTCTATATTACGCCATGCAAACTTTCGGCCGTATAGATGGTAAAATTTCCAAATTTCTTCTTTAAATGAATCGAGCGTCTGGGACTTGTATTTATTCATAGATAATGGTAATTCTCATTTCACGAAAAACGTAATAATTTATGCTCTTAATAGTGTAAGGTTGTCACATGATTATACAAGTAGTTTCCCAAGCAGCACTTATCATGGTTTTATATATGGGCGGATGGTTTATCATTGCACAAATAAAAAAGAACAATAGCTTAGTCGATATTGCTTGGGGCCTCGGGTATGTCATTCTTGCATGGTTTTCATTCATTAAAAATGGCACTTTTCTATCTCGACATGTTTTAATAACAGCGCTTGTAACTCTTTGGGGATTACGCATTTCTGGTTATATATTTATTCGTAATTTTGGTAAAGAAGAAGATCCGCGATATACACATATAAAAAAACGATGGGGCAAGTACCTTAATTTGTACAGCTTTTTGGTAGTTTTTATGTTGCAAGGATTTCTTATTTTAGTAATTGGATATCCTATCTTAGTCATCAACAACTCCGCCCTTTTTTGCCTAACACCACTTGATTACATTGGCACATGCATTTGGACATTTGGCTATTTTTTTGAAGCAATAGCAGACACTCAGCTTCATAATTTTTTAAAAATACCTTCAAATGCCGGTAAAATTATGCAATCAGGGCTCTGGAAATATACGCGCCATCCCAACTATTTTGGTGAAGTGGTTTTATGGTGGGGGATCTGGCTCATCTCTCTATCAGTGCCCTACGGAACAAGCGCAATTATTAGCCCCTTAACCATTACCTATATACTGCTGTATGTTTCAGGCATTCCTATGACTGAACGCCAAATGAAACATCTTGAAAATTTTGATGAATACAAAAACAAAACAAGTAAATTTATTCCGTGGTTTTCAAGGACATCTCAATGAAACATATTAAAATATCCATTATTGGGGCAGGTGCGGTTGGCTCAACTATCGCATACGCTCTTATGCTCAAAAATATAGCCGCAGAAATTTTATTAGTAGATATAGATGAGATACGTTGCAGAGGAGAAATTTTTGACTTATCTGATGTCCTTTCCTTCTGTGACTCTTCTATAATTCGCCACGGAACAGTTCAAGACATTAAAAACTCAGATATTATTGTTCTTTCTGCAGGCAAACGCCAAACTATAGGACTAGATAGAACTGCATTATTAAAAGAGAATAAAAAAATAATTGAATCAATAATTAAAAAAATGCAGCCGATTCACAATGACGCTATCTTACTCGTAGTAACCAATCCGGTAGATGCACTAACGTATTTTGCTCAAAAAATAAGTAATCTTCCCCACAAGCAAGTCTTTGGAAGCGGAACGTTTCTCGACACACAAAGAATACGTAATCTTATTTCAAAAAAAATCGGCATCGCCGAGCAATCAATTCACGCCTACATATTAGGAGAACATGGCGATACTCAATTTCCAGTATGGAGCAGTGCACAAGTTGCAGGAATACCTCTTGCAGATTTTGGCCTTAGCAAACATGAACTTGACGATATGGCACATGATACAAAAAATAAAGCCTATGAAATTATAGCATGCAAAGGAGCCACCTATTACGGAATAGCTACATGCGTAGCAGCGCTGTGTCGCACTATTACTTTTGATCAAAAAAGGGTCACCCCTGTTTCATGTTATCTAGAGGAGCATGATGTTTATTTAAGTATGCCCGTTGTTATCGGCTCACAAGGAATAGAAAAATTTCTGCCCATCGAGATGAATATCAATGAGCAGAAAGATTTTAATAACTCAATCAAAGCAGTTCAAGCTCTTCTATGAAACAGAATCTTCTCCAACTCTACCCACACGCAACGTTAGTAAACTTTTGTTCAATAGCTTTTTTGAAGCTTCTGCGGACTCTTTTGCAGTGATCTGAGCAAATCTCTGAGCTCTTGTATCAAAAAAGTCTTCTGGCAAACTATATCTATCAATATATAACAGCGCATTGGCAATATTATAATTGGAGGTAAAATTATCCATTTGCGAAACAATCAAAGCCCGTTTTGCTTCTTCAAATTCATCTTCTGTAATATTATTTGCCGCTTGCTCAATAGTTTGACGTATAACTTTTTCAGCCTCTTTCAATCGATCAAGAGATACAATCGTTTGCACTAAAATCATTCCAGGCTCTTCATCAGCCCCAGCAATAAGCGACCCTCCAATTGTATAGAAAAGACCAGACTGCTCTCGAAGCTTAAAAAGACGGGAGCTCATAGCGCCTAAAGCACCTCCTCCAAAAATCTGATCAAACAGCAAGAATTTATCAAAATCAGGATGCAAACGATTAACTGAAAGGCCAGCAAAGCGAAGAACCACTTGGTCTCTATTGATTTGAAAATCAACAACTTCTTCTTTGTTAGGGTCTAATTGCGGAAAATCAACAGCGGCAACCACTGGACCCGTCCATTTTCCAAGAGCAGTTTCAATTATTTTATCAACATCGTTGTTACCCAAATCCCCTACAATTGCCAAACGAGTGCCGTGAGGTGAAATATATTTTTTATAATGATCTTTTAAGTCATCAATAGTGATGGATTCAATTGCAGCAATATTACCCATACTGTTTTTACTATACGGGTGATCCCGATAAAGCTTATCTTTTATTAACTGGCCAGCAAAATAGCGCGGCTCATCCCAAAATTGTTTTAGTTTAGAAAGAAGCTGCGCTCGAACCTTTTCTACCTCATTTTTATTGAATGATGCATTCGTAAGAATCTCATATAGTAGCTCAAGACCATACGAGATATCAGACTTCAAAACAGTTAAAGCAACACCTCCCGGATAAGTAACAATACTCATACCACGAGACTCGATCGCTTCTGTAAGCTCATCTGTAGAATAATTCTTTGTTCCCTCTAGCATCATTTTACTCATAAAAAGAGAGAGTCCTTCTTTGCCTTGAGGATCGTAATAATGCTTTCCCTTAAAATCTAAAACAATATCAACTTTTGGAGTATTTTGATTATTGTACGCAAAGATTTTTAGTTCGTTAGCAAGTTTGCTAATAGTTGCCTTTGGATAGGAAAATCTATGAGGCTCTTTGATTGCTACCTCATGAGCATGCCTTGGCGCTTCAATGGGTTCCGTTCGAATTCGAGCTTTTAAAATCTCAGAATCTTGTTCATCAGAGTTTTTTTGCAATTTTGCCCATGCAATCTTTTCTTGCTCAGGAAGCGGCATTACAAAGCCTCTGTGCATAACAGATGGCCTAAAATGAGCAGCCATCAATTCATTCATATTCCTTTTAATCTCTTCCGGAGATTTATTCAAGTACTTAAAAAGATAATTTTCATCTCCTGTAGCTAAATAAAACTTTCCAATTTCATATGCTTGATTCTCAAAATTTTCCATTAATGAATGAAGAGACATTTCAGTTTTTTTAAGCGCCCGATTAAGTTCTTTCTCGGTAAACCCAGCATCTCTTAACCGATCTATCTCTTCAACGAGAATCGATTCGATCTGTGGCAAATCGTTCACATTTTTGGGCTCAACTACAATAAAAAACAAGCCATGATCAAATAAATCTTCATTGCTAGCGCTGAGAGATACGGCTAATTGCTCCTCGTTTACTAATCTCTTATAAAGACGAGACCCTTTGCCTTTACCTATAATGCGAGCAAGTAACTCTAACATGTTATCTTTTTTTGAAGCGGTACCAGGAACCACAAACGTATATACCGCTAAAGGTTGCTTAACATCTCGATATAAAGTAACTGATTTTGAAGCAATGTCCTGATTAAAATAATGTTTTTCTTTTTTGTATGATCGGTTTGCAGGAATCGAGCTAAAATGTTTTTCAGCCTCATCAAATACATCTTGCGGTTCAACATCGCCCACAACAACCAACGTCGCATTATTAGGCACATAATGCTTACGATAAAACTCCTTAAGATCTTCACTGGAAACAGTCCAAAGATCCTGCTTGTACCCAATTATGGGATGATGATAAGGATGTTCTTGAAATATCGTCGAAATCATCTCATCAACGAGGCTACGATCATAGCGATCGCGATACATTTTTAACTCTTGAATCACAGCCTTCATTTCAGAATTCAACATATAATCTTTAAATGAACAGTTACGCATACAGTCTGCCATCAAATCAAATGCTTGTTCCCAATGATGAGTAGGAAAATTAAATAAATAGCCAGTATAATCATACGAAGTAAATGCGTTTAGATACCCTGAAAGCTTATGAGAAATCGCATCAATATCCGCTTCAGAAAGACGATTTGTTCCCTTAAAAATCATATGTTCAATAAGATGGGCAATCCCACGCTCTTTATCTTTTTCATCCTTTGATCCAACGTTATACCAAAGCTGCACAGAAACTTTTGGCACTGTATGAACAGGACGAACAAGCACTGTTAGACCATTATCTAAAACATGTTTTTTTACTGGATAGATAGGCTCGATTTTCCCGTCTTTAACTGTTTTCATTTGCATAAAACCTTGTAGATTGACCGTAAATATTATGACTAACAATACTAAGCATTTTTTCACGCAATATCCTTTTTTCAATGGAAGTATTCGTATAGAAGATAGATAAAAAAAACAATTTAATAAACATTTACCCTTGCATATAATCATAAAAGCCTTATAGAATGGTAAGTATCACCGCTTTAAACCGATGCCAATACATGAATATTTTCCCATCAAAGCCTTTTCAGTTGTTGCCTCCCATGCTTCCTATCCTACTAGCATATATACTCCAAATTACCCTCTTTTTTTCTGCTCAAAACTACACACAATTCGCCTTAGTTCTCTGTATTGGCTTAACAGCAGGATTAACTCTTTTTTATAAAACTTTAAACCGCAGACGCTTGATAGCTTGCCTGATAGCAATTGGTGGCGGGTTCTATAGGACTAGCCAAATATCTTCTCACTACAACGCTTTCCCTTTCGCTCAAGCCAAAAAAAGATGCTCTATAATGGGAGAGGTGCGCTCTTTTTCATATCACCCACAAAGTCGCTTCCCGCATTGCACAACAATATACACCCTATCTCTATGCACCGATGACAGCGAGAAAAACGCTCATTATCTTGTACAAATATATTCTCGGAATAAACTCTTCGCTAAAATTTCTGACATTGTTTATATTCATAATTTACATTTCAAGCGACCAGCAAATGAGGCGTTTCACCATTATTTAATGAAAGAAGGTATAGCGGCAACTACTTTCCAGGAAAAAGTTTCAATTACCATAAAAGCGCATCCGCCCTTTTCTCTCAACCGACAACTCTTTAATGCTCGCAAGAACTTGTTTAACTCTTTTCAAGGTAAACTCTCCCGCCAAACATTTACTCTTTTCACCGCTATTTTTATGGGAGAAAAAACTGCTCTCAAAAAAAATAACGTCCCTATTGAGGGCCCTTTTAAGCAATGGGGAATTGTGCACTATCTTGCTCGATCTGGCCTTCACCTGGTAATAATCGTTTCTATTTGCGAGCTTCTATTACGATTTATTCCCTTAGCTTTCGCACTTAAGCAATTTATATTGCTATTTTCTGCTTTCATTTATTTCTTACTTACCTGGCCAAGCGTCTCGTTCCTAAGAGCATTCCTCATATTCTTGCTCTATAAGTTTTGTACACTTTTTCGAATACCCGACCACTTTCTTCATCTCCTTTTTCTCTGTTGCCTGCTTCTATTGATATATAATCCACTGTATCTTCTTTTTCTTGATTTTCAATTAAGCTTTGGCCTCACCTTTGCGCTTGCCTGGCTAAATCTCTTCAAAACAGTCCATACCGAATAAAAATAGATTGAATATTGAACCTTCGATACCGAATGCCCTAGAGTTAGGAATAACTTTAATAATCATGCGGGGGACGCCATGAAAAAGGTTTTATCATTTGCAAAAAAATTGCTTCTTGTCTTCACTATATTTTCATCCACTTCTTTACTATCTTTTCATTCACTCATACGTGACTATCGTAAATTTGAAAATCTGATAAATACAGAGAATAAAACAATCTATTTAAATAATGAAGGGTGCAATGCCAGCCTCTCAGAAAGTACTATAACGCGCTCAAACAATCCAAAAAACTGGACCTTTATTGTATACATGGCCGCCGACAATGATTTACGCGCCTTTGCTGCCAACAATATCAAGCAAATGGCTTCAATCGGCTCCAACCAATTTCTCAATATTGCAGTTCACCTAGACATTAAGCTCAATGGTAATCAAAAAATTACGCGTCGATATTATGTAGAAAAAAATAAAATTACCCATTTAAATACTGAACCAAACACGCAGCGCATGGACAGTGGAGACCCTAAAACATTGGTTTCAGCTTGCGAATGGGCAATAAAAAGTTTCCCCGCAAAGAATTACGCTCTTATATTGTGGAATCATGGCACAGGCATAATAGATCCAAAGCACTATAAGGTTATTAATCCCGCAGAGCTCTTTTCGTTTAACCCAAAATCAAACCTTCTCGAACTGGATAGATCTATAGAATTTCTCGACTTTCTACAGTTTATCGATCTTGATCAGCGCGGTATTTGCTGGGACAATACAACAGGCAATTTTCTTACCAATGAAAAACTAGATCAAGCCTTAAATGAAGTGTGTACCAAAACATTAAAGGGTAAATTTGACCTCATTGGCTTTGATGCATGCCTTATGTCAATGGTGGAAATTGGCCACATAATAAAAAAATATAGCACCTTCATGGTAGGATCTCAGGAGGTAGAACTTGGCACAGGCTGGAACTACTCTTATGTGCTACAACCCCTTACCACAGGCGCCCCCTACGACACTCAACAGCTTGCACAGCATATCGTCACCGCATATAAAAGATCTTACGACAATATCACGAACGACTTTACCCAATCAGGCATCGACCTTAGGCAATCAGATCTACTTGAAAAAAACCTAGACACCGTGGCACGACTACTCCTAGAAGCACTAAAATACCAGAATAATAAGTCGGTGATGCAAGCGGTCCAAACGAGTCGTAACCGAAAGAATTGTACGCACTTTGATGAACCAAGCTATATCGACCTTCATCACTTCTACTGCAACCTACAAGATCGCATACCACATTGTTCTATAGCCGCACCCCAACAAAGACTTATTCAAAATATTGTCGAGAAAATAAAAGAAGGAAAACAGATTATATCTAGCTTGGTATTTGCAAATATCGCAGGGCACAACTTAAAGCTTGCCAGAGGGATATCAATATATTTTCCAGAGCAGCGAATTCATCCCTCTTATCCAAAAACAACGTTTGCCCAATCAAACGCATGGTACCATTTGATAAATGTGTGCAAGTAGAAAGAATGCAACAGTAGAAAAACTATCGCATTAGCGATATATTTAAAAAAACAACACTACAACTTTTTTGCAACACGTAAGCGCAACATGAATACATGCTCCCACAAGTTACAACTACTAAACAACCTTCATTCACAGTATCGTGGTTGCACAGGCTGCCACTTTAACATGCCAAAAGCAACACAGATCGTTTTGGGCGCCGGCAATCCTGAAGCCGACCTGATCTTGATTGGAGAAGCGCCCGGAAAAGATGAAGATCTGCAAGGAAAGCCGTTCGTTGGAAGATCAGGCAAGCTTCTTGATAAAATATTCGATGCAATAGGCATATCGCGCACAGAGATATTCATCACAAATATTGTTAAGATTAGGCCACCCAACAATAGACGACCATTCCCCACCGAGCTGGCAATCAGCAGGCCAATACTTTTAGATCAGATAAGCATCATTCGCCCTAAAGTAATATGCACTCTCGGATCGGCTGCGCTAGAAGGGCTATTGGGGAAAGCTGTAAAAATAAGCTTGCTCCGAGGAAAGCCCATTTCATGGAATGGTATTATTCTCAATCCCACCTTTCACCCTGCCTACATACTAAGAAACCCGAAAAAACTTGAGATTCTTATGAGAGATATTCAACGGGCCGTGGAGCTCTCTCACCAAACGCCATAAGGTGGTGGATAACTTGGTGGATAACTTGGTGGATAACTTGGTGGATAAGTGGTGGATAACTTTTAAAAAATCTCCAAAGAAGCCTTTCTGTCGAACAATTTGCGAACATAACGTTCAAACAAGGCTATGAAAGCCACAATTGAATCACCCCCAAAAGTTATCCACCACTTATCCACCAAGTTATCCACCAAGTTATCCACCACCTCACAAGTACTCGATGATAGCACTTGGGGCAGCTATCGAGAATGAAATAAAAAAGTTATCCACCAAGTTTGGGCTCATCTATTACTATTAAAGTATTAATATATATATTAAATATAATAATAGGCGAAACCCAAAAAAGAGATTTTCGAGTCGTATTGCGAAACAAAATTATTTGTATTACACTTATAGAAACTAAAGCCGGGCTTTCATGCTCGGCTCTTGATTATCTCTTAGCTTAAATAACTACCAGAACCACAAAGGACATTGTGAACCTTTTTGATGTAATAGAAGAGCTTGTTTCTGAGCGAGGGCTTGATAGGGCCACCATTGAAGAGATTATCTGTGAAGGCTTGCTTGCAGCTTATGAACGAAAATACCCCGACTTATTGCTTAAGGCTGAGTATGACCAAAAAAGTAGCAACGTCCTCATTCTTGCAGAAAAAAAGGTGGTTTTATCTGTAGATGATCCTGATTTGGAAATAAGTACCAAGAAAGCACAGGCGCATGCCCCTAAGGCAAAAGCGGGAGATGTGATTTGGGTTCCGTTTGATGGGTCTATTGGTAGAATCGAAATTCTTCGAGCGCGACAAGTTATTGCAAATAAAATTAGGCGAGTTGAGGCTTCTGCTGTTTATGAAGACTATAAAGACAGGCAGGGCACCATTCTTCATGGTACAATACATAAATCAGAGCGTGGAGGCGCGGTTGTTAAGATAGACGACCAAATGGCATTTTTGCCAAAAGGCAATATGTCGTTTTCGGACAAATATATCGTTGGATATCCAATTAAAGCGCTGTTAAAAGAGGTACTGGTTGAGCCTAAGAACGATTATCAGCTTATTCTTGATAGGGCTTCGAGCGATTTTCTCAAAAAACTTTTTGAGTTAGAAATTCCAGAAATATTTGAGAACCTTGTTGAGGTTAAGCAAATTGTGCGATCCCCAGGATATAAAACTAAAATAATTGTTTCTTCTAATGATCCAAACATTGATCCTGTTGGGACTTGTGTTGGGGTGGGAGGAAGTAGGATAAAGCCTATTCTGAAAGAGCTTGGCACAGAAAAAATTGATGTAATTCCGTGGACAGAGTCAAAAGAGCTGCTCATAAAGCAAGCTTTAAAACCTGCTCAAATCGATCGTATTGAGCTGATTGATAACGATAGAGTTGCGCGAGTCTGGCTAAATGAAGATCAGCGTGCTCTGGCGATAGGAAAAATGGGCCAAAATATTTCACTTGCTTCTCGTCTAACTGGAGTAGATATACAGCTTGTCCAGAATGAGCCAAGTGATGTTAAGCGGTTGGTTGAATCGGAGAGCTTTGAAAAAAAGCAGTCAGAAGAATAAGGTTTTAATTGGTGTGGTGATTAAGTAGCAAGAAGATGCGATAATGCGTATATATGAGCTTTCAAAAGAATTAAATAGTTCGTCGAAAGACCTGATAGAGGCACTGAAAAAAGCGGGCATTAACGCTAAAAGCCATATGTCGTCTATAGATGATGCTGCTATAGCATTATTGCGAAAAAAGTTCACTATTCCGACAGAACCAGAACAAAAGAATAAAGATTCAACTAAAACAAGTAAAGATGCTATGCAAAAAGAGTCAGTCAAGCGCCCTCCCATACAACCAAAGCAACCTGCTTATAAAAAAGATTTGCCTCCTGTGGCAGCTATTTCTTCTAGGCCTCAGGAAAAAATCATTGAACCTGTAGTGTCGCCACAAGAAATAATTATTGAGCCGATGCTCGTTTCGCAGTTTGCTGAAAAAATAGAAAAGCCGGTTAATGAAGTTATTTTAACTCTTTTGAAATGGAGAGTTCTTGCTGCGAAAAATCAGCAACTAACAGAGAGTGTGATTGAGCGCTTAGCGAAGCATTATGGGATAAAAAGGGCAAAAAAAGAATTTATCCCAAAAGGGGAATTAGAGGCTCTTGAAAAAGAAGGTGTTGGGGATTTGCAAGAGCGCTTGCCGGTAGTAGTTGTGCTTGGACATGTTGATCATGGCAAAACTACGCTTCTTGATTTTATTCGTAAAACAAGGGTTGTTGCAAAAGAAAAAGGTGGCATCACTCAACATTTAGGCGCATATGAAGCTGTAACAGATCATGGCAATCTTATTTTTCTTGATACACCAGGACACGAAGCATTTCCCAAGATGAGACAACGGGGTATAAAGGTTGCAGACATAGGGATACTTGTTGTTGCGGCAGATGATGGCATTATGCCACAAACAGTTGAGGCGATAAAGCAGCTAAAGGCGATGCATGTTCCTATTGTTGTTGCCATTAACAAGGTTGATAAAGTTGATGCTAGTCGCATAGAAGTAGTAAAGCGCCAATTAGCTGAACAGGATCTTCTTCCTGAAGAATGGGGTGGAGAAGTTGTTTGTTTGCCGATATCAGCGCTTAACGGTGACGGAGTAAACCAGCTTCTTGAAATGATAGCGTTGCAAGCGCAGCTCTTAGAGCTTCGTGCTTCGCGTCAAGGTATGGCTCACTGTTATGTTCTTGAGTCTAAGCTTGAGAGGGGCAGAGGTCCTGTTGCAACAATTATTTGCCAGCATGGTATGTTGAAATTGGGGGATTATTTTGTATCAGGTCAAACATCAGGAAGAGTTAGCTCAATAAAAAATTCTTATGGAAAAATGCTTCTGGAAGCTGGGCCATCTATTCCTGTTCAGGTAGCGGGATTTAAAGACATTCCTGAAGCGGGCGATTTATTTAAAGTTGTTTTTAAATCAGATATTCGAAGTAGTTTGCAACAACAGGAATTGCGTTCTACGAGTAGGCACTATCTTGAAGGTGGTATCAATATATTAGTTAAAGTCGATACCAACTCATCTAAAGAAGCGCTGCTTGATGCTTTGCATAAGCTTTCAAGGAAGTCTGATGTTGGTTTCAACGTAATTCATTCTGGTATTGGTGATGTGAGTGAAAGTGATGTCGAGCTTGCTTATAGTACCGGTACAAAAATTATAGGTTTACACGTTAAGGCGGAAACTAATGCTTCTGTTTTGGCGCAAAAACGAAAAGTGTCTATTCAGCTTTACGATGTAATTTACAAATTATTAGAAACCCTTGAAGCTCAAGCAGAAGCTGCAAAAGAAGTGGTAATGGTTCGTTCTAAGATTGGCGAGGCAACCGTAAGAGCTGTATTTGATATTAAAGGGGTGGGTGTTATTGCTGGATCATATGTACAAGATGGCATATTCTCTAAAAAAGGTTTTGTTGTGGCGTGGCGAGGTAAAGAGAAGATTGGCGAAGGGCCAATCACTAGCTTGCAGCGCGATAAGAAAAACGTTAAAGAGGTTCATGCCGGATATGAGTGCGGTTTTGTAGTTGAGGGTATCATCGAATGGGAAGTTGATGATCGGGTTGAGTGCTTTATCAATGTGCCAAAATCCTAAATGATTTAAAGATATTTGTGTAATGGAGTAACCTATGTATGTTACTTCTGCAAAAATTTGTTTTGCTTTTACATTTTCTTTTCTTATCACTTATTACCTTGTACCTCATTTTTGTGCATTAGCCCGTAGATTACGTTTTGTAGATGAGCCAGATGGAAAAATTAAAAAGCATTTAACGGCCACTCCCTACTTAGGGGGTGTGGCTGTTTATGGAGGGTTTTTGTGTGGGATTGCCTTTACTATTCCATTTGAAAATCGTTTTTTTCTTCTGATTGTGGGAACAACATTATTGCTGCTTCTGGGTTTATTTGATGATTTTTTTCAGCTAAAGGCATATCAAAAATTTTTTGGGCAAACCGTTGTTGCTTTATGTTTTTTAAAGGCGGGTTTTTATCTTAAGTCTCATATTTTTTATAATATCTGGAACATGCCCCTCTCTTTACTCTGGATACTTACTGTAATTAATGCATTTAATCTAGTCGACGTAATGGATGGCCTGGCAACTTCTCTTGCTATATATGCCACAGTTACTTTTATGATTCTTGCTTATTGTTTTCAGCATAATTTTGTTCTTATTTTACTAGCTTCCTTTCTAGGCCCTCTTTGTGCATTTTTTATGTATAATCGGCCCCCTGCAAAAATTTATTTAGGTGATGCGGGGTCTCTTTTTATAGGAGGCTTTTTAGGGACTATTCCGTTTCTCTTTGATTGGGGAACCTATAGTTCTTATGGATACCTTACTCCGCCAATAATTCTAGGAATTCCACTTCTGGAATGCTTATCGCTTATTGTTATAAGAAAGTATAAAAAAATTCCCTTTTATGAAGGGAGCCCAGATCATTTTTCTTCTTATTTGCAGGAGAATGGCTGGAGCAGATTAAATATTTTGCTGTATGTTTTTTTTCTTTCTTGTTTTATAGGGGTTTCTTCTCTGCTTTTTACGCTTGGAGTAATCAGCTTATTATCAACAACAGCCCTAGGAATACTGTTTCTTGCAGTATGGATCGTCGGATTACATTACAAAGTTTAATTTTTTTCAATAAAGCGCCCCCGTGTTGCTTTTGTGTTGCTTTTTGCTCTTTAACAGCAAGAAGTAACACAAAGGGTTGCTTAGGGGCGCTTTTTATGTTGTTGCATTTTGCTTTTCAAAATATATTTTTTCTTTTTTGCACAGATAAGAGAAAATGAGTTTGTTGCTTGACATATATCAGGCTTACTCCTCTGAAGATAAAAAAGGGATGGTTACGAAGTATGGTTAGAGGCACTGCTTACTGAGGGAGTAATAGATAAGAACCGACTAAAAAAAGATCGCTACAATTCCTTCTTAGCTCTTTATAGGCTCTTATCTATTACTTGCTCTTTGCCTCAAGGCTCATACCTACTACATAAATACTCAAATTTTTTTTTGTTTGTTTATCTATCAAATCGACTATTTGCTGCATATTCTTAAGATCGTCCTCAATCCCTTCTTTTGGTGTTTCTAGAATCTTGGGAATGTTAAAAAATCGTGGATCATTGAACAATAACCTAAAAGGCTCTAGTCCGAGCTGTCCTTTGCCTATGTGCTCATGCCTATCTACTCTTGCTCCTAAATTTTTTTTTGAATCATTTATATGTATCGCCTTGATGAGAGAAATATCCAAAATAGTATCAAACAAATTCCAAAGTTTTTCATAGCTCTCGCGTGAGCGAAAATCATAGCCAGCGGCAAAGGCATGGCAGGTATCAAAGCAAATGCCAATGCGTTTTTTATTCTCTATTTGAGCATAAATAGCCGCGAGTTGCTCAAAGCGATAGCATAAATTTGATCCTTGCCCCGCCATTGTTTCCAGAAGTATCATTGTGTTGTCAGGTGTTGCTTTGATAGCTTCATTAAGCTCGTTTGCAATTTGAGTAGTAGCCGCATTTTCATTCATTTCTCCTTTAGATCCAGGGTGTAGTACTAGATAAGAGATTCCTAGCTGTGAGCATCGGTAAAGCTCTTGTATAAGGGCTTTAGTAGATTTCTGCTTTACAAGAGGGTTGGTTGATGCCACGTTTATGAGGTATGCGGCATGAACTATCACTTTTTTAATTATTGATTGTTCAAGTGTTGTTTTAAACTTGATTATATCTTGATCATCTAGACTCTTTGCAAACCATTGACGATTACTTTTTGTGAAAATCTGAATCGTGGTGCATCCAATAGATTCGCCTTTTACAATAGCCTGATCCAGTCCTCCCGCTACCGACATATGTGCACCAAGTAATAATGGTCTTTTTTCATGTTCCATAGATAACCTTGTTTGTTTGGGGTAAAAAGAGTGTTAAGCGGCTCTTTTTCAGTATACGTAACTTGTTCAAATAGTTGACAAAAATGTAAGAAACTCTACCATAACTTTTCTGTATTAAAGCGGATCACGTCACTTTTTTCATGCGTGAATAGTCGTCTTAATTCATATTCAAAACATTTATAATATTTGATCTCTTTTAAGGAGTCTCATGAAACGTAAAGCCGCTGTGGCAATAACTCTAGCGATTGTATTGCTGTGCATCCCAGCTGCTCTGTTGGCAAAATTGGAGACAAGATCTAACGATGTGCTTTTTACGTTTGGTGGCACATTTAAGCCTGAAATGTTTGCGGGTGTTAATAACTATCTTTTAAATAAAAACAATATTGGTAATGGTATTTGGTATATGAGGCATACTCTTGATGTGAAGCTTGGTCTTTCATATGGATTAGAAAGTTTTGGTAAATCTGTTTTGAACACCAACTTTACTGTGAGGAATAAAGGTGTGTGGGGTAACCCTGAAAGCATCACAAGAACAACTGAGGCTACTGTTAAGGATGTAGATGTTGTTTCTGGTGGGCATAAACATGCTATTCCACGCCATATTTTTTGGATGCGTGAAGCATGGCTTGAATTTGATTTAGCCCATATACTTGGTTTGAAATTTTTAGATAGCCACACATTTAAGCTTGGACTGTTTCCTTTTGAGCTTGGTCGTGGAATTGCTCTTGGCTCTGCTTATGCGGTTGGGCCAGAACTTTTAGGTTTTTATACCGATAGTTCTGTTGATCAGTTTGCTCCTGGTGGCCTTCTTCATGGTGATATCTTAAAAGATCGTTTGTCTTATGACTTATATGCAGCGGTTTTACAGAATAGAAGCACTGGGCTTGGGGAGACGGGTGCTGCTATTTTAGGGCAAGAATATGGCCGGAGAGATACTCCTCAGCGTGGCTCAGGGAAGATAAACTTTTTGATTGCCTCTCGATTGAATTGGGATGTATTTAAGAGTGAAAAATATGGATCACTTCGTATTGAGCCGTACGGTTTATACAATAAAGATCCTGAGCAGAAGGTTGAATTCAGAGCAGATTCATCAAGCCAACTAGGAACAATAGGTTTGAACGCTGAATACACTCACAATCGTTTTGAATTAGGCTTTGATTATGCACTCAATTTAGGCCAGCAGCGAGTTAAGGGCTGGGATAGAAATGAAATTATTAAAGAGAACAGAGATGGGCGTATTATTGTGGTGAATAACCATGTACTTGACCAAAATGGTAATAAGGTACCTTATGTTAAGGGGAGTACTGCTCAAAAAAGAATAGAGGGCTCCTATCAGGCGGAATCAGAAAATGGAAAGATTGTTGGAACAATCAATGGAGATGTAGGTTTTGTGCCTGGCCCTGTAACTCTCACTAATAGTAGTAATCGCTTTAGAGATCCATATACAAACAAATATGAAGGCTGGATGTTTGTAACTGATGCAGGAGTTTGGGCGCACAAAAAAGATTTATTTATAGCAATAATGGCAGCTATTTCTACTGGTGATCGTAATCCCAATGAAGAAACGTTAGATCAACAATATAGTGGATTTCTCGGCTTGCAAGAAATTTATTCTGGCACAAAAGTTGAAACTGCTTTTTTTGGTAAGTTTGACAGGTCTTTATCCGCACCAACTTCAAATCAAGCACCGAGCAATTTTGCTCAACCAATTGGTGGGTTTACTAATTTAGTGATGACAGGTCTGAGTCTTAAATATGAGCCAAAAGAAACAAAAAAGCCGTTTAAAATATTCCCAAATGCTTTAGCGTTTTGGCAGGAAAAGCCAACTAATAAATTTGATGCAAAAACTAAAAAAGAGCTTGATGCGCTTGCGAGCACATTTCTTGGCGTGGAACTCAATATATTTACCCATTGGATGGTTATGCGTGATTTGAAGCTTTATTTTGTGGGATCGGTATTTCTCCCGGGCACTCATTATAGAGATATCAAAGGCAAGCCTTTTGATGCATCTCAGCAAAAACAACTTGATAAGCTTGATCGTACTGGATTCGATGAAGATCGTATACCGAATATTGGAGATAACATTGCTTATCATTTCAATTTAGGCTTAGAATACAAATTTTAAGCTGTGAGCCGCTGTTAGCAACCGGCCTATTTTATGCTACACTGCTTAAAAAAGCATTCTTCTTTCTATAAGGGTATTTATGCAATCAGTTCAACGCACAACTGGCTGTGGACTTATCACAGCTGACTCTCTTTCAAAACCGGTATGTCTTTTTGGTTGGGTTCATCGTCGCCGTGATCATGGCGGTCTTATTTTTATTGATTTGCGTGATAGATCAGGATTTATGCAATTGGTATTCAATCCCGAATATTCAAAAGAAGCACATGAGCTTGCCCATCAGCTTCGTTCTGAATATGTGATTGCAGTTTGTGGGAAGGTTGTTGAACGCACTCCAGAAACGGTAAATAAAGAGATTTTTACAGGCAAGTATGAGCTGCAAGTTGATAGTATCAAGATACTTAACAAGGCAAAAGCGATACCATTTATGCTTGATGAAGCAGATCAAGTTGATGAAGAGCTTCGGCTTAAATATCGTTATCTCGATTTACGTCGTCCGGCAATGAAAGACAAATTTGCGCTACGAAATAACGTAATTTTTGCTATGCGGGAATTTTATCATGCCAACGGTTTTTACGATATTGAAACCCCTATTCTTACAAAAAATACGCCTGAAGGAGCGCGAGAATTCTTAGTTCCCTCTCGTATGCATTCGGGGAGCTTTTATGCGATGCCTCAATCGCCCCAGTTGTACAAACAGCTTCTAATGGCGAGCGGTATGGAAAAGTATTATCAAATAGCTCGTTGTTTTCGGGATGAAGATTTACGGGCAGATCGCCAACCAGAATTTACTCAGCTTGATACAGAAATGTCCTTTGTTGATGAACAGCAAGTGCAGGATACGACAGAAGGAATGTTAGCGTATGTGTTTGAAAAAACAAAAAATATAAAGTTAGCTATTCCATTTCCACGTATAGCGTATGATGATGCATTTGCTCAGTATGGTTCAGATAAGCCGGATATTCGATTTGATCTTAAGATCACTGAGTGCTCATCTTTATTTAGCGATACAGAATTAAAATTTTTGCGTGCGATATTGGATAAGGATGGAAAGATAGGCGCTTTACATATTGAGAACCATGATTTTTCTCGTGGTGATCTTGATAAATGGGTAAGCAGAGCGCAAGAGCTTGGTGCTAAAGGGCTTGTGTATATTCATGTTAAAGAGCAGAACAAGCTTGAATCTCCTATTTCCAAATTTTTACCGGATGATTTTTTCACACAAGCTCAAAAACTATTTCCATCTATTGCACGTGGTAGTACGCTTTTTTTGGTTGCAGGCCCTTATAAAGAAGCATGGGATGTGCTAGGTCGTATGCGGTTAGAGCTTGGGGATTTTCTCAAAATGATTCCTAAAGATACAGATGCATTTGTTTGGATAACTGATTTCCCTCTTTTTGAGTATGACGAAAAGACTAAACAATGGAATGCGGTTCATCATCCATTCACCAGTCCTCAAATAGGCTGGGAAGATGAAGAGCGTGCTGATATGAAAGCACGTGCGTACGATATTGTATTAAATGGGGTTGAGCTTGGTGGTGGATCAATACGAATTCATAATGCTGAAATTCAGAAAAAAGTGTTTGAAATTCTTGGTCTCGATGAAAGCAAAATGCAAGATAAGTTTGGTTTTTTGCTTGAGGCGCAAGAGCTAGGATTCCCTCCTCATGGCGGCATTGCTTTGGGTATTGATCGATTGATTATGCTTATGACTAAATCACAATCTATTCGTGAAGTAATTGCATTTCCAAAAACACAACGTGGAAATGACCCAATGATGGAATCGCCAACAGTGGTTGATGATAAGCAGTTGCGTGACTATGGCCTTCGCAAGCTGTCGGGGAAAAAAGAGTAAATATTGTCTTTAGGAGTGGTAGTATGTCTCGAATGTTGTTGATAGTCGCTGTTTTTTTGTTTCTAGGAGCATGTATGCAATCGTCGAGTGGCCCTTTGGCAAAAGCACCAAATCGTATTGAAACTATAAACGAAATAGTTACCGTCTATAATCAAAATCTTGTAGAGCATTTTAATAAACTCACTCCACAAGAGCGTATTTTTATTTACTATATGCAGCGTGCATCTTTGCCGGGTAATTTTATTGCAATGGATCAGTCTCATCGAGATGCTCCCAGAATGAAAGAGCTTTTAGAGTTTGTTCTTGATCAAAAAGATACTCTTTCAAATAAAGATCTTCCATTTGATACAGCTCAGTTTCTTAAAGAGGTTGAACAGTATCTTATTTATTTATGGACTAATCATAGTCAATACTTTATGCGTGAGCATGCGAATGAAAAGCGTACGCCGGCGCGATTAAAGATGGGCATACTTACAAAGGAAAATTTAACCACAGCTCTTCAGTCTTTGGAATATTCTAATGCTATACAAGAAGTTGAAAAAATAGCTCAATCACTTTTTGATCGGACGATTGAAGCTTCTCAAACGGTGCCAGGTAGTATTTCAAAGAGTGGGGTTAATTTTTATTCGTCGGATTTTACTGATGATGATTTCAAAAAGATTGATGCAAAAGCTCAATCGATACTAAATGCTTATTTTTATATTGAAGAAAAAGATGGTAAACGAGCGCCGAGTTATCAACTTTATAGGATTGATGGTAAGTATGGCAAAGAAATTGAAATCGCTGTTTACTGGTTACAAAAAGCACATGATCTTGCAGAAAAATACCCAAAACAATTTGATGTGCATTTAGTAAAGAGCCTAGAATATCTGATCGATTATTTTAAAACGGGTGATGAAGAGCTTTTTAAAAAGCATTCTATTAAATGGTTAAAAAGTGATAGTAAAGTTGATTACACGTTTGGGTTTATTGAAACTTATAATGATCCCAAATCATATCGGGCTATTTTTCAAGCAGACGTCACGATCAAAAGCATAGCCATCGATAAACTTAACGCTATTCTGCCTGGAATTGAAAGGGCGTTACCTATTCCTGAGGAGTTTAAGCGACAAACGCTTGATGGAAAAGATGGCGCCATGCCGAATGCTTCGATTAATGTAAAAGCATTTGCAGCGGGCAGTTTGGGGCCAATTAACAGTACTTTAGCTTATTGTTTGCCCAACTATGAAGAGATAAGATCAGAACATGGATCAAAGCAGATTATTTATCATGCAGAAAAATCACTTGCAGAGCAGATCAATTCTGAGTTGGCAAAGCGATTATTTAATGGAATAGAATATTATGAATGGTTTAAAAAGAATGACCCGGAATATCAGTTAATGCGAGACATCTTCATGCTTGAAGTGATATTGCATGAGACTCTTGGGCATGGGAGTGGAAAACTTACATTTCATACCTTTAAAGAGGGAGATGTATTTACTGTTGATGGAAAGACGCATTTAATGGGCGATATTATTCCAGTGACAAGCTCAAATATTCAACCGCTTTTAGCTGGCTATGATCAGGCACTTGAAGAGCTTCGTGCTGAAATTATTGCCCTTCTTTCCAGTATTGTTTGCTTTGATGAGTTTGCAAAAATAGGCATGCTTAAAGATTGGCCGCAAAAGGTGGGTAAAGATAAAATAATAGATCTTTCAATTATAAGTATGGCTCGTACCGCTCTGCGTAGATTGATTCAGCAGCCGGATGACGCAATAGAGATTTCGGGCGACCATGCGAAAGCCAATACTACTATACTTAATTATTTGGTTGATAAAGGTGCTCTTGAGATACGCAAGGAGCGAGTTGAGATTGATAACAAACAGTATACTGTTCTTGATGTATATATCGTTGATCAGCGTGAAGCAATCGATGCTATACGAGAGCTTGCATGCTTAGTTCAGGAAATTAAATCTACTGCAGACGGGGTTAAGGCTCGATGGCTGATTGATACATTTGGAACATCGATTAATCCAGAGCATTTGAGAATCATGAAAGATGCTATGAATGCTGCGGTAGGGGAGGTGAAAGTATCAGCTATGATAAATCCTATTTATACTCCTATTGAGGATGGTGACGGTTCGATTTCAGATATCAAAGCTGAATGGCCAAAAAATATTACGCAAGAATATGAACATTATAGGCATCTTGCTCTTTCAAAAAATTAATCTGTTTCAGTTTAAATAATGACAATTAAGTAATATTGTTAGCATGTACATGTTATTAAAATGTGGAAGAAGTTAAAGTGGCAATTGTTGCTCAATCATGCAAGGTATGATCTAAATAAAGATATAATGCTCTGTTCAATATGGTACGACATTTTTATTTGCGTAACGATAGCAATCTTGAAAAAAAATTGGCTAGGCTGAAGCTACAAAGATCTTCAAAAGCAAAAAAAGGGGGCAATTCAATGAAGATTATTTCAATTTCTGCCCGTGAAATCTACAATTCTCGAGGTCTTCCAACAATAGAATGTGAATTAGAGCTAGAAAATGGACGAAGAGTACGTGCTTCTGTTCCTACTGGTCGTTCATGCGGGTCGCATGAAGCTCGTGAAATGAGAGATGGTGGGTTGCGACTATTTGGGAAAGGAGTTTTAAAGGCTGTTCATTCGATTGAGACCGTTATTGCACCAGCTCTTCTTGGTAGAGAGGCCGATGTTATTGAAATTGATAGTCTTTTACTTGAGCTTGATGGTACAAAAGATAAATCGTCGCTGGGGGCCAACACTCTTTTGGCAGTGAGCATTGCAGTATGCAGAGCCAATGCGCTGAGTATGGAAATAGAACCTTATGAGCTCATAGCTCATCTTTGTAATTTTGAAATGGTTTCTCTTGCGTATCCCATGTTTAATATGATTAATGGGGGTCTTCATGCCAACAATAAATTATCTGTACAAGAATTTATGATCATTCCGGTTGGCATCACTACTTTCCATGCAGCCATGGAAACAGGAGCAACATTTTTTCAAATTTTAAAGAAAATTTTACAGCAAGCTGGGTATTCAACTGCCGTTGGGGATGAAGGAGGCTTTGCTCCTGAATTTGATAATGAACAGCAAGCATTAGATATTCTCATGGAGGCGGTTGATTATATGCAGCATGAATATGGCACGTCGCTTATGATCGCGCTTGATGTTGCGGCCACTCAATTTTATGACAAAAAAATGGGGGCTTATGAATGGCAGGGCTCATACGTTTCTTCTCAGGAGCTCATTGGCTGGTATAAAAAGCTTGCCGACAAATATCCACTGTATGCGATTGAAGATGGTTTAGCCGAGGATGATTGGGATGGATGGAGAGATCTTCAGAATACTCTAGGAAATCGGATTGCCTTAGTAGGAGACGATCTTTTTGTGACTGATCCAGATCGTATTTATCGTGGGATTGATGAGAATATTGCTAATACTGTTTTGATTAAGCCAAATCAAGTGGGAACAGTAACTGAAACTTTACAATCAATAAAACTTTGCAAAGAGTATGAAAAAAATATCATAATTTCTCATCGATCTGGCGAAACAAACGATTCTTTTATTGCTGATCTTGCAGTGGGCACCAGCGCTGGCCAAATAAAAGCTGGAGGTATGTCGCGTGGTGAACGGCTTGCAAAGTATAATCGTCTTCTTGAGATCGAAGACCAGCTTTTAGAAGCAATGAATCAAGATAAATAATTATTTACGTCTTCGCTTTCTACGAGAGTCTTGAGCAATAGACTCGGGAAGATTGTTTTGCGCTAACACTTCAGCTTTTAGCGTGGCAAATGGATTGTCTTTAAAATCGTTAAAAATATTTTTTAGTTGGTCATCCTGCTCGATTGCTTGTTGTGCCAATACATCAGTGCTCGGTTCCATAGGATTACTGTTTTTGCTGGCTGCATGCTTCACGGATTTGATAGGGCCCATCGGCCGTTTTTTAGTTTGTGGCATTGGAGCTTCCTGAAAGCGAATGTCATTTTTTATAAACGATTTAGTGAATTGCTCTGTTGGCCCTTCGTTAGTGAAAAACCATCGAGTAATTGGATCCTTTAAGGAATCAAACATGCCTCCCTCTTTTGCCCATGCGCGCGTGAGATCAAGATAGTCTTTGGTATATGTCATCATTTTTTCTCTAAATCGTGGCATGATTACGGTTGGAGATATAAAGACGGTGAGGTTTGTTCGCTGCTTTGTTTTTGATTTTCGTTTAAACATCCAGCCAATGAGTGGAATCTGGCTTAAAAGAGGAGTTTGTGTTTGTCCATCTTCCTCATTGGATCGAATTAAGCCGCCAAGTGCCAAAATATCTCCATTATTAATAGTAGCGTTAGTTGTAACATTTCTGGTGATACGCGTATCATCAGTCTCAGATTTGAATTGATCAATATCGATTACTACTTGCAGATTTACCGTACTCTCTTGCAGATCAGATACTGCAATGCGAGGAGTTATTGCAACTTTCAGGCTAGCCGGAATGTCTTTCTTTTGGATTACCGCTGCAGCACCACTATTAGTAACTTGATCCTGAAGTTTTCTCGTTTCACTGATTTGAATTTCCGCTTTTTTATCGCTACGGGATATTACATGCGGATGAGAAAGAATTTTGGTGTGATCTATGATCTTGAGAATTTGAGTGATGCCCCATGTTTTTCCGCTATTATCGTTAAAAGATAAAACGGTGCTTCCTGCTGCTAATCCGGATGCAATGCTCATTGTTCCTGTATCACTACGAGTACCTGTTGTCTCGTCCGCTCCATACGTTCTCAAAAGATCAGTCGCAGCTTTTATGGTCCCATCAGTTCCTTCAATTAGTCCGATTGTTTGTGGATCAGAAAATGAATCAGGCATAACTCCCGGATCAAGATGAGCTGATTGATAAGCAGTATTTCCTGCCATTGGAATTCTTTCAGGATTTCGTAGTGCGGTACCGAGTGCTCTGCTATCACCCAGTGTTAAATCTGCAATCAAGACCTCTATAAGTACTTGCGGAGTTGGTTGATCAAGCTTGCCAATGAGCTGTTCAATACGCTTCCAATCATCATTTCGGCAGGCAATAATAAGCCGATTACCGCCACCATATTTAGTAGAGGTTTGAGTGGATTGATCTTCTTCTCCCGTTCCTCCACTTATAGGCGAATCGGTGGTGATAATAACTTCATCAAAATAGCGTTGTGGTCCTATGGCAATTTGTTTTCCGCCAGTAGATTGTTCTGAGCCGCCGGATTGCTTTTGTTGCAGTACGTTTTTGAGTACTTCTGCAAATGAGGCGGCATCCAAATATTGTAGTTCGTAGACATGTAATATTGATTTACCGCTATCAGGAGGGATATCAATATAGTTTTTTATGAAGTTTCTTACTCGATCAATAGCCTGAGCTCTGCCAAGGATAATAAGATTATTGCGTCGTTCATTAGCTACAATTTTGAGTGGATTAGAAAAAAAGGTAGACTCACTCGGCTTTTTGGTATCCAATCGGTAGCGATTGGATTCTCCTGCACCCAAAATTTTTGAATTAAATAGATCAGCAACTAGTTTTGCTTCAGTATAGTGAAGCGTAATAATTTCCATTTTTTCTTGAAACCCCGGTCGATCAAGGCTTGTGATAAGTGGCATAATGCCGCGGATATCGTTGGATTGTGCCATAATAATAAGTGCGTTTGTTGGTTTATCTATAAGAAAACTTGTATTGTCGGGCAGCCATGATTTTAATATTTGAGAAAGCTCTCCCTCTCCTTCTCCTTCGCTTTTTATATTGGCAAGGTAATGTATGTATCGAATACGTTCATCTGAAATAGGTAGTCTTTCATATGGTACACTAATATAAAGAGGGACCGGTTCTTTAACCACTCCTGGTGTAGTTTTCATAATTTCATGGTAGGTAGGATAAGGAATAATGCTATAGCCAGCGATGGAGACAATTGTTTGTAGCAAGTTCCAGGCTTCGTCGATACTGATTTTTTGCTCAAGCTGCCATGTTAATTTTCCTGTAATTTTTTCATCAGCTTTGGTGGGAAATAAAAGATTGTAACCTTTTTTGCTTGCAATAAAATTGATAACGTCTTCGAGTTCTTCTCCATTAAAACTAAAGGAAATTTTTTCTTTATTGGCATTCTTATCTAAAGATTTGGGAGTTTGTATTTTTTCCGTTTTAATTGTTGATTGGGTAATAAGATTCTTTTGCGAAATCTGTTTAGGCTGGCTAGAGACTCGCTCTGCAGCATCTGATAGCACAAGCGGTATTCCTACAGCACTGTCTTGAGTATAGAGAGGTGATGCTATAAAAAAAGAAAAGAAAAAAAGAGATATCAATCTCATATTTTACTCCGATGATTCACCAGATTCTTGTGGTTTCGGTTCTAATGTAGCAATAACGAGTGTTACATCAATACTATTTTTCTGTTTTTTTGATGCTTCGAGTGTAAGCTCCTTAACAAAGACTCGCTTATTTTGTTCAATATCTTGCAAGAGCTCGGTAATCTCCTTCATGGTGACGGCGGTAAATTTAGCAGTGAGTATATTCTCTCGAAATTTTCCTTCACCAAGAGCAACGGTAAGATCCACAGAAGATTTTTTTTGAACAAGCCCGAGCTTACCAATGAGATCCTCAAAGAAGTGGGCAATTCTAAAATTTTTATCTTGAGCTAGAATGGTCTCATTTTCTTTTTGGATATCCTGTATTTGTTGGGCGGTTCTGAGAATTTTTTGAGTATCTTCTCGTTGCTCATTCAACGCAATAGCTTCAGTTTTTAAATAGCTCACTTTGCGATAGTACTGAAACATAAGTAAGAGCATCACAATAGCTATAAAACCTAGTAGTCCGCCCACATATTGATTAAAGCGTTTTCTTTCTAGACTACTCAGATAGGATTGTATTTGATTTAAAAATTCCATATTAATATCCCATTAACGACTTTGCTTTGGTAGAATTTTCATTGTGAATTTTGGTTCATTAGGTGATTCCACATAGGCAAATAGCTTTGATTCTTTAAGAACATGCTCCAGCTTTGTTAGTGCAGGATAGTCTCGCACTTCAGCTTCTAGAATGATTTCTCGGGGCATGCTATCTACGATGGTAAGCTTATGCGGAATAAACCCAAGTTCCTCTTTATTGATGCGAGTTGAAAGTTCAAGGAGATACTCTAAGAATGAGGCTCGTGAATCACTTGAGAAAGGGCGCCACGTTTTCTCTTCTTTTGTAAGTTCGCTTTCTGCTGCTTTCAGCACATCATCAAGTACATCATCATCTTCTGGGATGTCTTTAAAACGCTTTTTGAGTTCATCTACAGCTTCTATAGAAGATGCAGTTATTTCAGAGCGTAGACGGCTTGTTTGAATAATATTGTGAGTAATCATTGTGCTAAATAAAATTATTGTTAAAACGCATGCTGTTACGAGTTGCTTAATCAGAAGCGTTTGTCCTATTGGTGCAAAATCTTCTGTGCGTAGATTGAATCCTTCTTCTGCTGGTGTAGGCATCGCAATTGCGGCACTCAGCAACACTGGCTGTGAAAGAGTTACGTTTGGAGCGATACGATATTTTTTATTTTCAGTAATTTTTGCATAATCAAAAAGTTCGCAAGGACTTTCAAGGTGTTTCTGTGCGAAATTTGCAATATTTTTTATTTCTGCCCCGGGCCCACATAGTACTATTTTTTCAATGGCGTTGTCTTGAAGTTGGGTGACTGTTGAAGAAAGTGCAAATTTAATCTTATCAAAGAAAGCGAATAGACTTTTTTGAATGGTGCCATTGCCATCGCTTGCTCCTTGCTCGGAGCCGAAGCGAAGTAAGTGGTCCATTACTTGTTGCGGCTTTAAATCACCGGAATCTTTTGCAACAGAAGCTAAGCCATATGGCAATGTACGTATAATGCGTATTTGCTTTTCAAGCACCGTTACAATACTAGTAGTATGCACATTCAAATCTATGAGGGCCACGAGCCCATTAAGACTTTGGTAGGAGGGAATTTCTGAATAAAGCCCATAAAGTGCAAACATGTCTACCGTTATTTTTTGGGATGAGCAGCCAGCCTGTTCTAATAAAGAAATCTGTTCCGCAACATGTTTTTTTTGAGCTGCAGCTACGAGCACTTGTGAGCTTTTATCCTCATTGTTTACTTTTGTGATGATAAAATCTATAACCGCTTCATGAGGTGGAAAGGGTAATAGTGGCGCAACTTCAAATCGAATTATCATGGCAATTTTATCACGTGTGGTAAATGGTAGCCGTAGCTCTTTAAACACCACTAAAGAGCTTGGCATTGCGGTGATGATATGGTCCGCTTTTCCTATTTTTTCTAAGATAATTGGTAGTGCCGCAAGCACTTTTTCTTCATGAGAAGCGTCACCATTAAGAGAAGCTGATTCTTGCTTTGAAATTGTAACGTTTGATCCGCTGGCGATTACCAATGTGCCGTGTATATGTGTCTTGGTGATATCTATTCCCAATAATCGCTGGCGAAAAATATAATATGATCTAACTTTTTCTGGCAAAAATACATCTTGTATCATACTATCTGCTCGCTTTCGCCATTTTTCATAAAGCTACTTAAGGATTTTCTACGCCTCGTTTTCATGTTGATTTGTGCTATAGCCGAATCATTTATCTCTGTCGAAGGGGCAGCGATGGTTGTGAGGGTATGTGATTTAGCAATAGTAATAGGTTCTGCTACTAATGGTGCTATATCAACTTTATGGTTCCGTCTTTTTCTACGAGAGCTTCGTCCAGAGTAGGTAAGTTTAGTGGTGTTGATTATTCCCGTATTTTCTTGATTTGTATTATTTCGTTTTTTACGTTTTTTACTTGCCGCATCTTTTTGTTCTCGTTGATGTCTATCAAAAATAAACTCACCAAGGTCTTTGCTTGAGGCTGATTTATCAGAGAAGAAGAGACGGTGAATTGGATCTGTAGCGCCATCAGATCCTGCAAGGTCCCCCATAGTGGTGCGATACACATTAAGGCGATCTTTAGTGTATTCATTTACATCACTCGTGGCATTCGGAGGAATAATTTTTGTGGAGATTAGAATAAGCAAGCTATCTTTGTCTACTGATTTTTGTTTATTTTTAAAGAGCCACCCGAGTACCGGAATATCTCCAAGAACCGGCGTTTTACTTAAACTGTTGGAGGTTCTATTTCTTATTAATCCGCCTAACGCTAATACTTCGCGATCAGCAACGATCGCTTCTGTTTCAACAAGCTTAGTAGTTTTTGTGCCGGAATCTTGATTTGTGCTGGTGAACTCAGTAAGGTCTACTTTAAGTTTTAATACAATCATGCCATCAGAGTTTATTTGTGGCTCAATATTTACAGTAAGTGCAGCTTGATCATCGCCCTTTGAGTCTTGTGGGGGGCTGTTACCTATCACGGTGCTAGTAGTTACTCGTCGTGTTTCACCGAGGGAAACTTTAGCTTTAGTCTTATTTGAAGCGAATAGAAATGGATTTGAAACTACTTGCACGTTGGTGATAGTGCGCAATGCTTGAAATAATCCCCACACGCCAAAAATATCTTGGCCAAAAGTAAGAATAGTATTGCCTGCAGGTGCTTGCGAAACCAGATTGACTAAATTGCCAAGAAGACGATCCACGCCTGATCCAGACGTATTAGTTTCAATTCTTTTAGGTGATCCGCCTGCTCGTAATCCAGATGTGGCAAATTTAACATTGTTTCCCAAAATACCATCTAGTCCTGGGACTTTACTACGGAGTTGCGTGCCAATCTCTTTTGCGTCTTTGAGCTGAACCGAAAGAATGAGCACATCAAGTGCCACTTGTGCTTGTGGTTTATCAAGTTCTTCGATTATTTGCTTTGCAACCAAGAAATCATCATAGTCTCCCTTGATTACAATTTTATTTGTGGAAGGCTCCGGCGTGAAGGACATTGCCCGCAAATATTTATCTTTTCCACGAACACCACCAGTTTTTCCGGCTTCTGTGCCTTGGCCAAATTTTGTCGTTTCGTTCATAATTTTTGCAATTGTAGCTGCATCAGCGTATTGTAGCTGATATGTGTATAGAGGTGAGTAGGGTTGATCAAGGGCAACATCTACATGTTTTATTATAAAATTTTCTATTTTTGAGATAGCGTCTTTTGGACCAAGAAGAATAAGAGAGTTGGTGCGCGGTTCTGCAATAATTTTTACTGATTCAGGAAAAAAGATGGCTGTTGGTTGCCGGCGGGCACCAAATGGCCTGAATGCAGAATTATTTTCGCCCGATTGCATGAGATCATCATAAAGTTTTTTTACCTCTTCTGCATCAGCTTGTCGCAATTTTATTACAGACATTGCCTGAGGCTTGGTGACCTTATCAAGTTCTTTCACAATCGACATGAGTGAGCGAATATTATAAGACTTATCGGTAAGGATGAATGCTTTTTGATCGGCAAGCCAAATAGGAGCAGGGGCGGAGGCGCTTTTCAAAGATTCTACGATTGGCTTTATTGAATCGAGCGATGCATTTTCAACAAAATAAAGATAGCGAACAATTTCATCATTAACAGGAAGAAGTTCATAATGTATGCCAATAAATGTAGGGATAGGAGACCTTTGAGTAGAGCGAATCGTCTCTATGCGATAAATAGTAGGGTCAGGCTGCTGTACTACGCCAAAGCCTGAAATATTCAAAAACGTAATGAATAGATTCCAAGCATCTTGTTTTGTAACGGGTGTTGTGGTTTTAAAGCTAATTTTATTTCCTTTTAATGCACGAGCAGGAGAATCATTGGATCCTTTAGGTAGTGGATCGATCGCATCATCAGAAATAAAGCTAACTTTGAAAATATCAGCAATTTGTTTTACAAAAGTAAGAAGATCAGCATCTTCAAATTGAAGCTCAATTTTTTCTTCTTCAGATTCTTCTTCTTTGATATGGGCAAGATGTTGAACCGCTTTTTCCTGTAACTCTTTTGGGAGTTCCCAGTTTTGTGATTGATCCGGTAACGTTTGCCGCAGAGAAAAATCTTCGATAGTTTCGGGATCTTTTTCTTTAGTAAGGTTTTTTACGTCCTTTGATGTTTGTGATGGAATATTGCCTCCAAATGGAGCAATCTCTTCTGGATCAATTTGATTTCTGGAGATTTCTTTATTTCGCTCGCTAAATGTAAGCGAGAGCTTGTCCAGGCTGGCCATTCTAATTGGGTCTTCTTTTACAAAGAGGCTATCGTTTGATGTGGCAGCTGTTTTTAATGCAGCAGTAATGCCACCACGATGTCTTGAGTGGCGTTTAGCATGCACAAAGCTTGGCAATTGCAATGCAACTACTACAAGCAAGGCACACCATACTGATACATTTTTTTTCATTTTATTCCTATAATTGAGGCGCTTGCCCTTTTTCAAGCATCAGTTCTCGCTCTCGTTTGCGTATATCTTCTATTGTTGGAGCAAATTCATATTTTTTCTTTAGTATTTTCATTTTTTCTTTTTGCTCAATCTCTTGAAGATGAAATTGATTTTCAGGCGTTTCTTTGACAGCACTTTCCGGATAGAGTTCCTTGAGAATATATTCAAAAGAAAGTTGCTGCTTATTTCTTAGAAGCGTTACTTTAATAATGTCATCATTTTTTTTGGATAGCACTGATTGATAGATACGCAACCTTTCTTGCATGGTACGTGCAGGAATACCATCAATTTCGGTAACAATATCTCCTGCTTGTAATCCGAGCGCGGCTCCGATTGATTTTTCATTTAATGTGCCAATGCGGGCTCCGATACTTTGGCCCTGCTTGTAGGCGGTGATTAAATGAAGCATTTCAATAAACTGTCCGAGATCAGATATGTGATTAGCGAATGCTATTGGGTCAACCAAAAAGGATGTGCCACTCATTGCTTTCACTACTAAATTCCATTCATCAATCATTGCATATCCCATATCCATTTTTGCATCTTGTTCGCGTAGAAACAATACCTCTTGCTGGCCGTTTGATCGAAGCAGAATTACTTTATTGCTAAAAATGCGAATCAATTGAGCGTCTCCTATTGTATCACCAACTTTGTAGCTTGTTTCTTTTTTTGTGTTGTTATTGGCAATAATAGTTCTATTTTTAGCGTTATTGGTACTTACTACAAAAATGCCTTTAAGGCTAATATCTAGCGGCTCTAAAAATTGAGGTTGAGGCAAATCGGGGATTTCGGTAGCTTGTGGCTCTGGGGGCTGAGGAAAAGGGCGCTCTGTTATACCTTCTCCTTTTGCTAGTGTGGTTTGATATGTTCCGAATAAATCTGCCATATAGATTTGATTGATGTTTATCTGAAGTTTTTTTTCTTTTTTTACCGCGCTGTATTGTGATGGTTCGATATCCTCACGCTCAGGAAGCGAGACGGTGGTAAATAGCACAAAGACTAGTGCAAATAAAATCAGCACTAACAGTGTGCTGTTAATTATCCAAATTGGATGTCTCATTCAACATTCCTTGCTATCAGTTTTCTGAGTCCACGATACCCTTCCGTTATTGTGTTTGTCAAGGTGCTGCTCTCTATGGCTTTCAGATAAGTTTTTATACTGATTTTTATGGTGAAGGTATGGTATTAAGAATCGTGGTCACTATAGTATCCGGTAGAATATCATCCGCTTCAGCTTCATAGGTGAGAATAAGGCGATGTCGTAAAATTGGCGGGGCTACAGCCTTTACATCGTCCGGGGTTACGAAATGACGTCGCTGCAGAAATGCATGCGCTTTTGCTGCATGAAAGAGCGCCAGAGTAGCACGTGGAGAGACCCCATAAGTAATGTAGGGAATAATTTCTTTGAGTTTTGTTTGGTCCGGTATACGAGTGGCAAATACAAGATTAATGATGTACTCAATGATTTTTTCATCTATATACACTTGTTCAACGAGCTTTTGTGCTGCAAAAACGTCATCACTGGTTAAAACTTGTGTAAGCGTTTCTGTATCTAAATTGCGCCGAAGGATTTCTCTTTCATGTTCTCGTGCTGGATAATCAACCAAAAGCTTAAACATAAACCGATCCACTTGGGCTTCTGGTAGTCGATAGGTGCCTTCCTGCTCAACTGGATTTTGTGTGGCAAAAACAAGAAAGGGTTTGTCTAGCTTAAACGTTGCTGAGCCTAGAGTAACTTGTTGTTCTTGCATCGCTTCTAGAAGGGCGGCTTGTACTTTGGCAGGCGCACGATTAATTTCGTCTGCCAGAATCAAGTTAGCAAAGATTGGTCCTTTTTTTGTTTCAAACTCGTGTGTTTTTGGATTGTAAATGAGTGTGCCAATCAAATCAGCTGGCAATAGATCTGGAGTGAATTGTATACGATTAAAACGAAGCCCGAGAGCTTTAGCCGTAGCTTTTATGAGTGTTGTCTTTGCAACACCTGGTACACCTTCAAGTAAAATATGGCCGTTGCATAAAATTGCGAGTACGATAAACTCTACAATGCCTTGCTGGCCAACAATTACTTTAGAAATTTCAACATTGAGAGCGCGAAATCTGATACTTTCTTCTTTTATTTTATCAATAATATGAGCCGTTAGTGCGGTTTCGCCCATAGTCTTTCCCTTTTGTGTCGAGTTTTATGTGACAAAATTACCAGCAAGTCTAACAAGCTTAGTGCTAACTTACAATACACCAATGCTCAATGAGGAATAGAAATTATGATTCTCTCAGGAAAAGAAATCAGTCGAAGAATAGGACGAGATATAACGATTGAGCCATTTAACGAAGAACAAATTGGCCCCAATAGTTATAATTTACGATTACATCGCGAGCTATTGGTGTATACCGAGCCGGTTCTTGACATGAAGAAGCGAAATAATGTGGCGTCGCTGATAATCCCACAAGAAGGATTAGTTTTAGAACCAGGGAAACTTTATTTAGGTCGTACGGTAGAATATACAAAAACTGATGCATTCGTGCCGATGCTTGAGGGGCGTTCTTCTATTGGTAGGCTTGGTCTTTTTATTCACATCACCGCCGGTTTTGGCGACGTTGGATTTCGTGGTTATTGGACGTTAGAAATATCTTGTATTCTTCCTGTTCGCATTTATCCTTCAGTTGAGATATGTCAGATATTTTATCATACGATTCAAGGTGATTTTGAGAGATATCGTAGCGATAAGTATCAAAATAATAGTGGTATCCAGCCAAGCCTTTTATACAAAGAGTTCCAACAAACCTCCGGTGAATAACTTTTTTCATGAAGAGGTGAAAAATGATAGAAATCTTAGGGCTTCATGCGCTGTGGGGAACTTCTATTCCCATGAGTAAGAATCTGCTTAATTATGCTTCTCCAACTGTGCTCACCGCTTTTCGTATGATAGCTTCGGGATTACTGCTTTTTGTTATCAACTATATGCGTAGCAAAACAGCGGTTGTTTGGAATCGTACTTTTTGGATTTACAACAGCCAAATTGTTTTGGCAATTTTTTTTAAATATCAGCTTCGTAACTGGGCTCTTGCATATATGCCAGCAAGCAAGCTTTCATTTATGCTTAATATCGCTCCATTTGTGGTAGCTCTATTTGCTTATGGTGCTTTTGGCGATAAGCTTACGCGTAATCAATGGATGGGCTTGGGGGTAGGTTTTATAGGAATGATTCCACTCATCGTTACCAGTTCAAAAGGTGAGCAGACTCTTGGAGAGTTTCTGTATGTTTCTTGGCCAGAATTGGCCATTCTCGCGGCAGTATGCATTGATTCCTACAGCGTGATTATTACCCGTATCTTAATTAGAGAGCATAAGCAGTCAATCGTTCTTTCCAATGGCATTAGAATGCTTGGGGCAGGATTTATTGCACTTTGCATGATTTTTGTGATGGATATTTCATTCGATATAAAAGAAGTGGGTCATTTTGTAGGTTGGCTTGCGTTATTGGTTTTGATAAGCAATATAATTTGCCACAATTATCGGCTTTATCTGTATAAATACTACAGTGTTACCTTTCTAGCTTTTACTGATTTTATTAGTCCTCTTTTTACTGCTTTTTATAGTTGGCTTTTTCTTGAAGAGGTGCTTACGTGGCATTATGTTTTTTCAGCCATGATTGTTATTAGCGGTCTTTATCTTTTTTATAAGGATGAACTCAAAACTATATATGCTCGGTAAGATTTTTATGCTTGGGCAGCGGTTTCAAGAGTTTTAAGCTACTTTTAACGGCACAATCATTGCTACCCCCCCCCCTGTTTTTGTTACTATTTGAAATGAATAAAGAGTTGTTTATTGTACCATATGTATAAAGGGGGATATTATTATGATGAAAAAATATGTTTTTCTGTTAGTAGCTGCATTTAATCTATCGATTGAATGTGCTACTGTCCGTATCCAAAATAACTGGAACAAACCAATTGGGGCAGTCTTAAATAAACAATTGGAAACTATGCCTTGGAAAAAAGAGTTTGACTTCTTGGGTTTTAATAAGGAGCTGGGGTGTAATCCTGGTAATGCTGTAGATAAGTTTGCAGCAGGAATGAGTAAAGTAGCCGTTGATGTGTATACATTGGGGTTGATTCGCGCAGGTTTTTTTGCCAGCTATGCAAGAGAGGCAAAGCAGATTGATCCAACTAAAAGATTGTATTTTGATAGCGGTCTACGCTCAATAAAGCGGATTAGCTTTGTGTTTGAAAATTACCAGTATCTTGTAGCAAATACTATTTTTAGAGTGCGCCTAAATTCAGTTGCCGTATATCCGAATTTTTCAGCTCTTTCAGTAGAGCGCCGTATATTTTTTAATAACCCAACAGATATTCGCGCTGGAGATAAAAGGCTAAAGATCAAAGGTAAAAAAGATGGAGGGTGGTCCGATTGGAAATGGACTTTACATTCAGAGACAAACCCTTTAGTTAAGTCTGTTTTAAATTTTTGGGCAGCACCAACAGATAAAGAACAGCAAGAGCATCAAAATCTATTAAATGTTATTAATCAAAGCAGACCGCCGAGCGAGAATATTGTTTTCGAGAAACAATTAGTGAGCATTACAAATGCTGCTAAACAGACTCATTTTTCTGATAAAAATCTTGAACTACGGAAAGATAAGGTATTAGCGGCATTAGAAGCAAAACTAAAAAAGCTTTCGGATATAGCTAAATAGAGAGAAAGCTATATTTAAAAATTGGGTCTTGCCCAGCATTATAAATAAATATGTGCTGGGAAAGACCATTAAAATTTATCCTTAAAATGAGCCACTTCGGTTTGAATTGGTCCTTCTGGAAGGCCACGAATGAATTGATAGATAAATTGGTTATCAGATTCCCAAATGGATTTTGCGTCGCCGAAATATTTAATTTGCCCTTCATAAAGGAGTGCAACATAATCAGCATACTTAAAAACTTCTACATCATGAGATATTACGACAGAAGTGATTTTCATCTCTCTTTGCATGGAAAACATTAGTTCGTGAATTACACGTGCAGTAATAGGATCAAGCCCTGTTGTTGGCTCGTCGTATAGAATAACTTCTGGATTAGCAACAAGCGTACGCGCCAGACCAACTCGCTTTCTCATGCCCCCTGAAAGCTCAGATGGGTATTTATACATTGAATCTTCCATGAGCAGGACTTGTGCTAGTTTATCTCTTACGATAGGAATAGTGTTTTTAATCTTTTCTCCTGATTCAAGCAGAGTGATACCCACATTTTCAAACACATTTAATGAATCCAAAAGGGCAGCAAACTGAAAGACATAGCCCATTTTTTTGTAATAATTGCGTAGCTCGAGATAGTTGAGCTTGGTGATATCGGTGCCTTCGAATAGTATCTCGCCAGAAGTTGGCTTGATAAGCCCCACAATTTGCTTAAGAAGAACTGATTTACCTTCACCTGATCTACCAATAATAACCGTCATTTTATTAGCAGGGATTTCTAGATTAACTCCCTTGGTTACCCAATTGCCATCGAACTCTTTTTTTAGATTTTTAATTGAAATCAATGTAGACATTCTTTCCTTCTATAGCCGCTCGAGCATTTTAGTAAGAAAGTAATTTAAAATAAGAATCATGATAGAGCTGAGTACTACGCTTTGAGTGGTTGCCTGTCCCACGCCACGTGCTCCGCCATGTGTATAGAATCCTTTATAGGTACCCACCCACGTAAGAACTAATCCAAAAACGCAAGATTTTATTAATCCTCCAGTGATATCAGAAAGTTCAACATAGGTTCGGATACTTGTTGTGTAGTCCTCTGGGCTGAGTTCCAGAACGTGTACACAAACAATGTAGCCGCCAATTATGCCGAAGATCATGCAAAATATTGCAAGACACGGCACAATAAAGATACCGGCTAAGATACGAGGAACAATAAGATATTGAAAGATGTCTATACGAAGGGTTACCAACGCATCGATCTGCTCGGTAATTCGCATTGTGCCTATCTCAGCAGCGATTGCAGAGCAGGCTCGTCCTGTTACCATCAAGCCGGTGAGCACAGGGCCCAGTTCACGAATAAGCCCAAGCGCAACGACGGCTCCAATAAATTGCTCGCCGCCAACTCGCTGAAATCCTATATAGCTTTGCACTGCAAACACCATGCCAGTAAACAAGCCGGTAAGTATTACAATGAGTGATGATTCTACGCCAATACGATTTGATTGAAAAAAAAACTTATGAATTTGGGGGCGTGTAGTAAAAAGACTTCGAGCTGCTCTTATGATGAACATTGAGAAGTTGCCAATAAGGTCGCACAAATTAATTGTAGCGCGTCCTATGCCATTTACCAGCCGCTCAATCACCCCTACTCTCATACGCGTTCGCCTTTAGTTAGACTTTGCAGGTGAAGGAATCGTTACTTTTTTCTTTAAGTCTGGTGAGGGTGTGGTATCTGTAAGTGGTTTTGGTGCAGCAGGCTTTTGTTGTGCGTATTTAAATGTGTTGCGATTAGATGTTTTTAGTATTGAAAGGACCAGCGAACCAAATAAAAATATGCCGACTAGGACCCACGTTACTTTTTGGAAAATATCCTGTCCGCCTGAGCCACCAAAAAGTGCCTGTGAACCACCACCAAGCCCGCCAAGGCCCATACTACTTTTACCTTTTTGAATCAAAACAATAAGAATAAGAAATAAGCAAATAACTATGTAGACTGAAAGAAGAACGCCATAAAGCATAATTTGAATCTCCGGCTAAAATCGAATGTTTTTAATTGCCTTTACTTTCCCAATGATACTATTTTTTCAAATTTTTGAAAGTCTAGGCTGCCGCTTCCAATCAAGTAACCGGATAGAGAGGGAATCTCGCGAAAGTTGTTTATTGTTTTTTCCGATACACTGCCTCCATATATAATTCGCCAAGGCCCAGAGTGCTTCTTTGACAGAACAGTGCTCACGTGTTCCACTATTGTTTTTAAATAGTTAGCTTTCGGTACAGTGTTTGTTCCGATGGCCCAAACTGGTTCATAAGCGATAGTGATTTGTTGTTGCGTATCTTTTACTGCATCCAGTACGAGATGAAGTTGATTTTCAAGAGCTTTCATTGTTTGTCTTTGTTGAAACTGTTCTTTTGTTTCGCCAATGCAAATGATTGGTTCTATTTTCAAAGCACAAAGATTTTTTGCTGCCTGCGCTACATTCTTGTTGGTAATGTCTGCGTATTGGCGTTGTTCGCTATGGCCGATAATGCAATAATCGCACCCGGTTTCTTTGAGGGATTGAGCAGATACTTGGCCGGTGTATGCACCTGAATTGTAGGCGCTGCAGGTTTGGCCGCCTAAGCGGATCTTTGTATCTTTAAGAAGTTCGCTCATTGAAAAAAGAGCGGGAAATGAGGGGCACACGACAAGCTCAATGCCAGCTTGAAAACTGAGCTTTTTGAGATCAGCTTTGTATGTTTTGCAAAACGCCAAACTTTGGGCAAAAGATTTATTTAGCTTCCAATTGGCAACAAATAGCATGGCCCCTCTTGTATTCTACGTATATTATTAAGACTTTATACTATTATACATTTTAATAAGTTCTTTAAGCGATGATAAACGATTTGCGTCCAGCTTTCGTTGAGCAGCAATTTTATTATGCTTTCTATTGAATTCTTCTTTTGCCTCTGTAAGCGCTTTGTTAAGAAGTTGCGCATCCGATTTATTTTTTTTTGCTTCAAAAAAAGTATGCCAGACATCTACAGGGAGTTCTCCTGTTGTATTTATGGTTTTAACGATCTTAGGTATTGATCGTATTGGAGTTTTTGTAGGATTGAAGATAATATTTGGATTTGTGTTCTCCATTCCATGTGAAATAAGAGTTGTTGAAACGAGCATGATGAATGCCATCTTCTTGTGCATTGAATAACCTCTACATTTAGAAAAGTTTATGAATATAACAGAAACAGTTTACACTTAAACTGTTTCTGTTATTTAAGATATCGAATGAAACTAAACTTTCAAGTATTCAAGACCATTCTCTATAAAATTCTTTTCATCCTCTTGGAAATTAGAGTGAGTGCAATCGGCTAAGCGCAATTGTAACCGGCCACTTTCATGTAATGTTTTTAGTCCAAGCTTGTCCTGTTTGTATAGCTCGCTATCTATCAAATCTTCAATTTCCTCTTTGCTATTTTGTTTATAGAATCCAAAATGACATGAAACTTTTGGTTCAATAACTTCTTCATTGGCAGACATGACAAGCACCATATTTTTCAAGCTGCAGATATTTTTTTTAAATAGCGCATCATCATCGTGAGGAATTTCATTATTTATGTACGGTAGAAAACAGGCTTTTCTAATGTACTTTTCATAGTGAAGAGTATCGTGCCAGTAGCCAGCAAATCCAACAAGTTTTTGTATCGCTTTGGAATAAAGAACGTGATATGCATATTCTTCCATGTAATCGAGCCATTTAAATCTTTCATCTATTGTACCTGGCAACCCGAAAATTCCCTGTTGAGGAGACCCCCAAGAAATATAAGTGAGTACTCTTGGATTGTTATACTTTTGCAGATAGTAGCGAGATACAAGGCCCCCTTGAGAGTGTGCTATGAAATTAAAACCATCTTTTAATTTTGGATCTGATTGAATAGCAGCGCGCAAATACTCTGCTTGGTGATACACGTTGGTGAGCGAAGTGAGTTCCCCTAGTCCAAGTTCTATATTCTTGATGTATACATCTTTCCCCATATGCTTTCTAATGTAATGCTCTGTTGGAGCCATACCATAATCATCTGACATAATGCCATGAACAAGCACTATAGGCACATATTTTTTTTTTGCTTCTTCGGCAAAAGCAGAGACATTGATGAAAAACAGTAGAAAATAGTAAAATCGATTAGTTCTCATAGAATTCTCCAGAGAAAGGGTTGAATTAGTTGGCCCATATTTTACGCTGCTCATCTTTTTAAATGCAATGATTCGTGTGTAGCGGCATGTTTTTTGTGAGTTGTTTCATTTTTGTGTTCTTGCTTTTAGCGCAAAAAAAATAGAACAAGAGTTCCCGAATGTGCTAGAGGAGCATATTGAGAATTCTTGTTCTATTCTAAAGCGCAAGAAGGATTAAGAAATTAAAATTTTGCCATCTTTAATTTCCACTTTCAGCTTTTTTTCATCAGGGTGTTTTAAAAGATGCTGAGATATGGGGACGGCAATGTGCTGTTGGATTGCGCGCTTTAATGGGCGAGCGCCAAACTCAGGAGAATAGCCGATCTCTGCAATTCTTTTCATAGCATCGCTTGTTATGCTGAGAACAACTCCTTGATCTTTCAGGCGCCTTTCAAGGCGTGATATATGAATTTCTGCAATTTCTTCTACGTCTTTTTGTGAAAGTCGTTTAAAAAAGCATATTGCATCTATGCGGTTGATAAATTCTGGCCGAAATGTGCGATTAATAATTGTATCAACTTCTTCTTTCACTTTAGCCGTGATCTCTTTCGCTTTGAGGATGATTTCTGACCCCAAATTGCTTGTCATAATAATAATTGCATTACGAAATGATACTGTACGTCCTTGTCCATCAGTTAGTTGGCCTTCATCCAATATTTGTAAAAAAATATTGAATACATCTGGATGAGCTTTTTCAATTTCATCAAACAAAATTACAGAATAGGGATGGCGTCGCACTTTTTCAGTGAGTTGGCCTCCTTCTTCGTATCCCACGTATCCGGGGGGAGCGCCAATTAAACGAGCAACAGCGTGTTTTTCCATGTACTCGGACATATCAACGCGAATCAACCGATTTTCATCATTGAATAAAAACTCTGCAATTGTTTTGGCAACCTCTGTTTTGCCTACGCCTGTTGGACCGAGAAATAAAAATGATCCGATTGGCTTATTAGGTTCTGACAGACCAGTGCGATGAAGTTGAATTGCATGCGCCACTTCGTTGATAGCTTCCTCTTGCCCAACTACGCGCTTTTTTAAAATTGTTCCCATATCAAGAAGTTTCTGTTGCTCGCTTTGAGCAAGCTTTTCTGCAGGTATGCCAGTCCATCGAGAGACTACTTTTGCGATGTCATGCTCATCCACTTCTTGTTTGATGAGCTCTGGAGCGAGCTTAGCAATCTTTTTTTGTGCTTTTTCTAAATCTTTTGTAAGGCTAGCAATTTTTTCATATTTGATTTCAGAAGCCTTTGCATAATCACCATCTCGTTCTGCTTGTTGATATTGTGCATTTGCTTGATCAATGGACTCTTTTATTTTTTTTATGTGCTCTAATGGTTCTTTCTCTGATTTCCATTTTGCAAGAAGCTCGCTTTGTTTTTCTTTAAGATCAGCAAGTTCTTTTTGTAGCTCATCTAGTCGTTTTTTAGCTTTCTCATCTTTTTCTTTAGAAAGAGCAACTTTTTCGATTTCAAGTTGTCTTATTTTACGATTTAATTTGTCCAAGGCTTCTGGCTGGGAATCGATGGCCATTTTCACCATAGCAGCAGCTTCATCAACTAAATCAATTGCTTTATCTGGCAGAAAGCGATCAGCGATATTTTTTTCGGAAAGTAAAACAGCGTCAATAAGTGCCTGATCTTTTATCCGAATACCATGATGCAACTCAAGTCGTTCCTTGAGTCCGCGCAAGATAGAAACAGCATCTTCTGTGGTGGGCTCTGGTACGAGCACCTTTTGAAAACGTCGTTCTAACGCAGCATCTTTTTCGATATACTTTTTATATTCAGCAAGCGTGGTAGCCCCGATACAATGAAGTTGACCGCGCGCAAGTGCTGGCTTTAAAAGATTTGAGGCATCCATACCTCCTTGGCCTGATTGGCCAGCGCCAATGAGCATATGAAGCTCATCAATGAATAAGATAATGTTGCCTCCGCTTTGTTCGATTTCTTTAAGAATAGATTTTAAACGATCTTCAAATTCTCCTTGGTACTTTGCTCCCGCGATCAAAAGACCGAGATCAAGCGCATAGATTTGTTTACCTTGAAGACTTTCGGGTACATCATTATCGATAATACGCTGTGCAATTCCTTCAACAATGGCAGTTTTACCCACGCCCGGCTCACCGATTAGGACCGGATTGTTTTTTGTTCTGCGAGAAAGAATCTGCATCACTCGGCGAATTTCTTCATGTCGTCCAATCACTGGATCAAGTTTTCCTTCTCGAGCTTGTGAATTTACATTTATGCAATATTTTTCAAGTGATTGATATTTGCCCTCAGCTGTTTTGGAATCAGCGGAGCGGCCTTTGCGCAGATGCTTCATATAAGAAAGAATTGCTTCTTTATTAAAAGCCGATTGAGAAAGAACGGTACGTAATGACTCCGGAAGATAGGGGGTTTGTGCAAGCGCAAGCATAATGTGTTCGAGGCTGATGTATTGATCACCAAGTTGTTGTGCCTCTTTGTGCGCTTCCTTTAAAAATTCTTGCATCTGTTGATCAATTGATAGCTGCATGCCAGTGGCTTTTGGAAGATGTTCAAGTTCTTGTTCGGCAAGAATTTTAAGTTGATCTGCTGGAATATTAAGCGTGTATAAAAGCGAGCTACAAAATTCATTTTGCAAGCATGCCGCAAAGATGTGCAATGGAACTAAGAGGGGGTTTCTAAAATTTTGAGCTATGGCTGCTGCTTGATTTATGAGCTCTTGCGTGGCCTGGGTGAGAGATTCCATGATACCATTTGCCATGAATAGTCCTTTTTATTTAATTTCATTTTGATGAGGATAGTGTAAAAAGAGCGAAGCATATTGGCAAGTAAGTGGGTGAAAGGCTTTGATACATTAAACTTAAAGCAGGGATAATCTGAGCTAACTGATTAAGCAGGGGTGGTTTATGAGAGCTCTTTTGAGCGTTTTAATCGATGATATGTGATTGCAAAGTGATGTGCATAGTCTCGTAATGAAATGAGAAGTTTACCGATGTTTGTTTTAACGTCCAGCCTAATACCGTTTTTTATATTTGTTGAGAACAACGTTTCTTCTTTTTTAGCTAAGCTTACGATGTGCGCTTTGGGAAATATCGTTTGAACAGAGCTTAGCTGGCCTTTTCCTCCATCGATAAGCATGAGATCAGGAAGCTCGTTTATATCTTTATATCTTCGACTCACAATCTCTTGCAAGGCGGCATAATCGTTTTGTTCATCAAGCGATTGAATTTTAAATCGGCGAAATTTATTCTTATCCGGTTTACCATCCACAAATCGAATACATGAGCCAACAATGAATCGGCTTTGAAAATGAGAAATGTCAAAACAGTCAATACTCCGAATGGTTGATGATAGCCCAAGAAGCTCAGCTAGCTCCTTGCCAGCTTGATTGTGTATTTGCTCTACACCAGCCGCCGGTGTAGTTGCTATGAAAATGTCGGTGGCAAATTTATCCGCAGAGTATTTTGCTTTAATTGTTTCAAAAATAGTCTCAACGTTCTCAATATACTCTGCAAGACGTTTTGATTTTTCAAATGCGAGCTCAGCATTATATTGCAGCATTTTTTCTTTGATCATTGCGATGAATTGTTTATTTCGTTTGCGAAGAACCTCTTTGGCAAGATCAAGACGAAAGAGATATTCCATTTTATCAAAATCGGATTTACAAGTGCCGGAACAGTTACCAAGATGATAGTCAAGACAGCCGTTTTCAATTTTTTTGTTGCAGGCATTGAGTTGAAATGTGCGCATTAGAAATTGATGCATACTTCGCGCTTGCCGCTTATGAAGAAAAGGGCCGAAATGGGTGCCTTTCTTTTTTTTATTTCGCGTAATTTCTATTGATGGAATTTCATTTCGTGGAGAAGTGAATTGAATATACAAAAAAGGTTGACCTGTTTTAAATATCGTATTAAAGCGCGGTTGATAGCGCTGAATAAGGTCTGCCTCTAAAAGCATTGCTTCTGTTTCTGAATGGGTGATTATAAAATCAATATCAGCATATTCAGAGCGGATTTCTTCCACCTTCCAATCTGTATTAGTTTTTTGAAAATAGGAATGCACTCTTGGACGCAATGATTTTGCCTTGCCAATATATACAACTTCTCCCAGGGCGTTTTTAAAAAGATAGACGCCAGGAAGTGTTGGAATAATTTTAGTAATTGTTTTTTCCATGAAACTATTCTCTTTTTGGAAAGTTATAATTAAGAAACAGCATATCAAATTGTGACAAATTGTCAATTTTCGATATGGCGATAAATTACGTACTGGTCGATGAATCGAGCTATTCCTTGTTGTATTTCTGGGATTTTGGTGAGCTTACTATGGGTCTCTTGGGTATCATTGGAGATTACTACCTGCACATTCTTATTGCCAGTTTGTTTGAGGCATTTAGTTAATTGATTAATAGTGCTCATCGAAACGAGTTGGTCATTGCGCCTATAGCCAATAAAGATAGGGATTTGCGGATCAATCATGCGAAGGCGCTGAAAAAGAGTGTCCTGTTTTGGATGGTAATTTTTAAAATAAATTCTAAAAAAGTTATGAAGAATGGTACGGCTCAAAGGAAACGAAAGATTTGATCGGGCGATATTATCGGTAAGCTCTTTCCCTGAAATAAAAGGTGTCATTAGGATCATAGCGATAATATTTTTTGGGCGTTGAGTGGCAAACTCGAGAGTCACTTTTGCGCCACGGCAATCGCCAACTAAAACAATATGAGCATTGGGATTACAATATAAAATGGCGTTATATACGGTTTTTAAGGTATTTATTTCACCTTCTTGTCCAAAGGAAAATCCTATTCTACTGTCATCAAAATCAAAGCTTACTAATGGATATTCTGCAGGAATTATTTGATCATCAAATTGAATATGTGCTGCTTTGGCCCCAGCACCACACTGAATGAAGTTATCATTTGTGCCGGGCTTGGTTGTTTTAGCATAGCCGCGCGAAAAGATAAAAACAATGTCATCTTGAGGAACTATTGTAATACCACGATGGACCATAAAATAATGAGTATGTGCAGTAATGATAGAGCGATAGGGCACACTGTTATACGTATAAATGGCATGCACAAGTTCACTGATCGAGCTTATGCGGTAGCCGCGAGGCAAGGAATCGATTTTGCGGACGGTAAGAGCATTTATTTTTTTGAGTTCTTGTATGAATGGTTGAGCAAAAAGTGCAAATGTAAAAAAAATCGTAAGTGAGGCCCCAACTTTTTTGTATTGTTCCATTATTTACCCCATTTGCCCCCAAATTTACCTTCATCCTAAAAGGAAGTATACTGGCATTTTGTGTTGCAGTTCCATAGTTTGCTAAAAATTGAAGGTAATAAAATGTTTTTGAGAGTACGTTTTTGGGGTTATTTTTTATCATTAGCGCTTTTTTGGTTTATCGGATCTCGTACTTATAACTATTTTTTTGATACGAGTTCGCCTCAGTTGATATTGCGCGGTGTGCAATCTGAGGGAGCGTATGCGGGAGATATGCAATGTGCGATTGCAAGTTCAAAAAAAGGAAGCATATCAATTTATCTTGATGATCAGCCTCTTGTTAATGAATTTTCGATAGCTTCTGGTGATCAGGGCCATGCTTTTTTAATTCCCACCAAAACAATAGCTAATGGTAAGCATGTTATTAAAGCAGAGATTATCGATAGCACTTATAACGGAAATAAGGCTGCAATTGAACAGCCATTCATAGTTGATAATATCCCGCTGCAGGCAGCTCTGATTAAAGCTGACGAAGAATACAAGGTGTTCCAAGGTAGAACATTGCATGTTCAATTTCAGGTTAATAAGCCTATTCAGAATGCAACAATTACAGCACTCTCTCAAACATATGAGTGCTTTCCAGAATCGAAAAATTCATCCATTTATGAAGCATTTATTCCAGTGCCATGCGAAGAAAATCCAAATGAATACCTTTTTTCTGTTGATGTAAAAGATAAAGTTGGCACTTCAATGCGCTTAGATAATAAATTTCAGATTGTTACATTTCCATTTAAAAGATCAACTATGCACGTGGATAGCGAGAAAATGGATGAAGAGAAAGAGCTCGGTAAATCAAACAAAGAGCTTGAGGATATCCTAATTAAGATTGCAGATAAATCTCCTCGCGAAAAGTTTTGGAAGGGTGTCTTTCATACACCAATTGAAGTGCAACGAGTAAGTACTGAGTTTGGTAAAATTCGCACAACGCAGTACAAAGGCATGTATGCTCACAAAGCACTTGATGTAATCAATCTGCCAAAATCGGTGGTGTGGGCACCTCAAGATGGTATTGTAGTATTGAAAGATCGATTTGTAGATACTGGAAATACCGTAATCATAGATCATGGTTTAGGGGTGATTACCATGCTATGCCATTTGGATAGTTTTACTGAGATTAAAGAAGGGCAAGCGGTGAAAAAAGGTAATCCTGTGGGAACGATTGGCAAAACTGGTTATGCCAATGGTTATCATTTGCATTGGGAAATGAGAGTGAATAATATAGCAATTGATCCGATGCAATGGACTAAGCTCATATTCTGATTGATACACAAGGGAGGCGGTATGTATTTTGTGCCACAAAAAGGAAAATTTTATCGATGGGCGGTACATACTAATCCAGCATATCGTTATCTTTTTAGTTGTTGTGCCGCATCTTTAATTTTTAGCGGGTACTATTTTTTACTGCAACCCAGGCTTGCAGCGGCAGTTGAAATGAAACGAGTTATGTTCAATCGATATGAGCAGCAGTCTGTTGAAGCGATTTTAGCTGATCGGGCAATAAATCAGTTTACAAGCAAATTGGGTGATCTCAAAAAACAAAATACTATAGTTTTGGAGAAATATAGGGAGCAAGAGCAGACTCTCTTTCTTTTTGATATAGCAGAAAAAGTGGGGATTTCGATTCAATCGTTTGCTCAAGCAAAAGAAAAGCAAAAAGATTGGCGTAGCAAGCGATACAAATTATTGCAAGCAAATGGCACATTTGATCAGATAAATAGATTTTTAACGCAGCTTTCTAAAGATTCTCATTTAATACAATGCAAACAGCTTGCTTTGCAGCGAGCTGATCAAAATAAATTTACTATGCAATGTCAGATCGAGTTTATTCAAGCTCAAGCTTAGATTGATTAATCTTTTTTCTTTTATTCATATGACCAGAAAACCGTGGCCTTTTAAGGCCGGGGATGAATGGGCAT
>CAYGJB010000006.1:0-52234 GCA_964350195.1 uncultured Pseudomonadota bacterium | reverse complement strand
TGCCGCTACATTCTACACTTTGAGGTACTTATGAATTTTGGGATAGGTTCTTATTTAAAAATTGATCATATGTTCCCATTTTAGTTTTTTTGCGGGCTAGGTTTTTAACTGAATTAGCCATTTTCCATACTCCACCATTATGAGAATCTACATCAATAGTGATAAATATTGCCTTTTTGAAAGACCTTTTGTCCGTTAGAAGTGTAGTTTGTACCATTAAAGCCAAGCTTCTCAGCCATCTTTGTTGCTTCTTTTGTTGTTATTTTTGTTACAAATCCTCTTTCTGTTCCTGAATGCTTTTGATCAAAGTTCATCTTCAGCATTTGCGATTCAGTATCAGGAAGGAAAATCTTGCCACCGCCTTCTACCACTACTTGATGACTATTGCCTTTAAACATCTCGCGAGACATTCTCACAAAACCTTCAGGAACCTTGGCATCTTTTAGAGCCTGTCTTCATGAGTAGGTCAATCATTGAATAAGAGTATAAATATGCGCAATTCGAACAAAATTTTCCAATAGATTTTATGAATGATTCTGTAGTCCCCCGATAACCTGCATTTGCGGATACACCCAAGATAGAAGAATATTTTTCAAATGCGGTCTCTAAAACTGAAACTTCTGCCATAGAATCATGGATATTAGTAGCATGAACTTTTACATGAAGCAGATTGCCTTGTGTATTTGTTACGATGTGCCTTCTGTGATCTTTGATTTTTTCCGCCATCAATTCCTCTTTTCTCTGCAGCGCCAGTTGTTTTAATACTTTGGCTATCGATGATACAAAATGTTGGCATCCAATCTCTTCCTGACTGAGCTCTTGTTCGAATAACAAGCTCAGTCAGAATTTTTTCCCAAATATTCCCCATACATATGCGACGATAGAAACTATATACGGTTTTCCAGTTTGGAAAATCTCGAGGTAGTAATCGCCATTGGCACCCAGAACGAACTACGTACAAAACGCCGTTTATCAATATTCGCTTGTCGTATTTGGATCGATTTCCATTGTTAAAATAGTGTTTAATCCTATCCCATTGCTTATCTTTTAAATCGCTTGGATATCTCATATCATCTCCTTATCGAAGAAGATATTCTATCCTTTTTTTATTTTGTCATGAAGACAGACTCAAAAGATTTTCGTTTCACCAATCGCGCTTACCGTTCCCAGTATCGATCTTGCAGTCCCTGTTTTTCGCCACAATCTAACCGAGCAATAATGTCGATGCATTCTTGTACTGTTCCCACTACTCGTAATCCATCAAGCGCTTTTTGCGAAAGAAGTTCCTGATCTTTCATATGATTAAATTGTATCATCAGGCTATCCCAAAAACCATCGTGATTGATCAAAATAATTGGCATTTGAATCAAGCCAAATTGCTTGTGAACCATAAAATCCAAAAGTTCATGCAATGTGCCAAAGCCGCCAGGAAGCGCGATCACCACATTAGCAAGTTCATGAAAGCGAGCAAGTCGCACATGAATCGAATTTACCCATATGAGGTTAAGCAATGGAATTGATGCATGATGCACATCATATCTTTTCAAAGATTGGGGCAATACGCCAAATATCTCTTGCGGTTCCCCTGTCTCAAGGTAGCCATCAACTACCTCCTTCATAAGGCCAGTTTTAGATCCTCCGGTTACTAGCCCAGTTGTATGAGCCCCCAATCGAGCACCCAGTTCATGTGCAAGTTGTTTATACTCCTGGGACACTTTATCATCTGCACTACAAAATACCGCAACTCTTCGATTAGCACCACGTATATTTGCTCCAAATACCAAAACTAAAGCAAATACTAAAAGATGTTTTTTCATAGGTACGCCACCTTTTCTTTGTTTACAAATCTAGCCTGATATCTACACTAGAAAATATTATAACACCTCAACGATAAAGCGCTATGGACATTAAAAAAATAAAGCTTGAAGATTTCACTCCGGATCGTATTCGAAATTTTTCTATTATTGCCCATATTGATCATGGAAAATCAACCCTTTCTGATCGCCTACTGGAATATACAGGAACTCTTTCTGATCGTACCAAAAAAGATCAATTCATGGATAAGCTTCAAGTGGAGAGAGAGCGAGGCATCACCGTAAAAGCTCAAACAGCATCTATGTTTTATGAGCATGAAGGAACTATGTACCTGCTCAATTTAATTGATACTCCTGGACACGTTGACTTCAGCTATGAAGTATCCCGATCTCTCTATGCATGCCAAGGAGCTCTGCTTTTGGTAGATGCAGCTCAAGGAGTACAGGCACAAACTATGGCCAACTTTTATTTAGCATTTGATCAAGACCTCACTATCATTCCGGTAATAAATAAAATAGACCTACCCACCGCGGACATTGAACGTGTTACTAACGAGCTTGATACATTATTTGATTTTAAGCCAAAAGAAATTATTGCTGCCTCTGCAAAATCTGGCATAGGTACCAAAGATATCTTGAACAACATTATATCACGAGTTCCCAAGCCACATGGATCAGTTGAGCAACCACTAAAAGCTCTTCTTTTTGATTCGTGGTTTGATGAATATCGTGGCGTAATCTGCTTGATTACATTACATGACGGTGAAATAAAAAAAGGAGATATGGTTACACTTGCTCAATCAGAAAGCACCTATGAAGTTCTTGAGCTTGGCTTAATGTATCCTGAACCTATTCCCATGAAAGCACTATACCCGGGCCAAGTAGGATATTTAATAACTGGTATGAAAAGCGTAAAAGAAGCTCGCGTTGGAGACACAATCTACCGCGCAAAAAAACCAGTTAAACCGTTACCTGGTTTTAAACCAGCAAAGCCAATGGTATTTGCCGGGCTCTATCCCGTTGATAGTGAAGAGTTCGAGCCGTTTCAAGAAGCAATCGAGAAACTTACGTTAAATGATGCAAGCGTAACCTTCGAAAAAAAATCTTCTACCGCTCTAGGACTCGGATTCCGTTGTGGGTTTCTTGGTTTGCTTCACATGGATGTGTTCAAACAGCGCTTAGAACAAGAATATAATCTATCGGTGATCCCCACAGCTCCAAGCGTACTCTATAAGGTTAAGCTAAAATACACTGGTGAATCGTTCGCTGTTGAGAGTCCTTCAGACTTTCCTGATCCAGGCACAATTGAAACAATTTATGAACCAATCATCAATGCAACCATTATTGTACCCAAAACATATTTGGGAAATATGATCAAGCTTTGTGAAGAAAAGCGTGGTGTTCAACAAAATATGAGTTACTTGAATGAAGAGCGTGTCATTCTAAAATACAAGCTTCCACTCAATGAAGTAGCTACTGACTTTTATGACCAACTCAAATCAATAAGCTCTGGATATGCCAGTTTTGATTATGATGAAGCAGGATATGAGCCATCGGATTTAGTAAAAATGGATGTGCTGCTGAACGGAAAACCAGTAGATGCGTTATCAGTGATTGTACACAGAGATAATGCCTATTATATTGGTCGCGATCTTACACAACGCCTTAAGCAAGCAATCCCTCGTCAGCTTTATGAAGTGATAATCCAAGCTGCTGTTGGGGCAAAAATAATTGCTCGCGAAAGAGTGGCACCACTACGAAAAGATGTAACCGCAAAATGCTATGGCGGTGATATTAGTCGTAAACGAAAACTTTTGGAGAAGCAGAAGGAAGGTAAAAAGAAAATGAAGCAAGTAGGGAATATAGAAGTACCTCAAGAAGCATTTTTAAGCATCTTAAAGAAAACTTAGATTCAAATCCAACAGGAAAGCGCCGACGGCCTACAATCCGTTGGCGCAACTAAATTCAACGTTATTTTTAAATCTTATCGTTACAATAACTCTTCTTCTATCTCGTATTGAATAGCCCGAATTTCATTTTTTATAGAAGCAATCCTCGATTGCCTTGTTGAATAGTATACATTTTTAGAGTAACCATACCTATCTGGTTGAAAAATCTTCTTTCGCAACCTTGAATACGTTTCTAGCTCTTTATCTTTAATATTTTTTATCTTACACAGAAAAAAAATATTCGCTTTCTGCAGATCTCCCTTTGAAACTAATTGCTTTTTAGTGGCATAGCACTCAATAGCAATTAATAAAGCAAACATAAAACCCAACTTAAGTTTCATACGATTTCCTTAATTACAAATAAACGTAAACTATGCCTAATGTATATTTTCTACATCAATAGCTCAAATAAGTTGAGTCAAAATCATCTTATGGTATGGTTAAGATAAGCAAATAACTTTTAAGGAGTTGAGATTATATGCAAGACCAAATTCAAGACAAGTCATTAAGCCCCGAGCATGAGTTTTCGGGACATATTTATATTTACCATGCTTTTGACGTGGGAGATGACATTAATCTTGAAAAAGTAGAACAGCTCAGAGCGATCAAAACCGTCCCGCTCTCGCTCCCCAAGTATTTCAAAAATTATAATGCTCCATTGGCCATAGAGCTTCCGCATCCAAATGAGAGCGCCCGATGCGTAAGCGTTAAGCTCCATTCATTTGGAGCTGTCTCTTTAACTTATAAAATCCCATTTACTGAAAATCTTGAGACACTCCGAAAAGAGTTTTACGATATTTATTATCAATACCAAGAACAAAGCGTTACTGACCTCAAGTTAATTTTCAATAAAATAGAGCCGTTCATTACACAGCCTAAATTTTTTCAGACACGCTCTTCCTATAATATTATCCAGGTAAACCCGCAACCAAAAAAAATAGATCTCGCGCAACTACAAAAACAGTTTGGCGCCCTTATCGCTTCCACTATCAGATTCGAAACAGAGGTTTTGTCTGAGTATCAAAAAAATGAAATTCTCGATTCTGCTATTGGCTATTATCGAGGAAACCTCGTTGTCGTAGATACCGATACTACTTTCATTTACGATGATGATTATTACGACCTTCTTTCTTTCATTGAATTTGCAAATCTGCAACACTTAGAGTTGCAATATTTTGATCGGCTTCTTGATCAAAAATTAAACAAAATTTATGAAGGTGGAGGCTCAGAGCCCATTCCATTATCAGCCTACCTTCCTCTTCTTGATACACTCGCGAGCGATCCCATAGCTATTCTGGGAAAACTAAAAGTTGATATTTCAGTGATTACTGAGCAATTGGAGGGCAGTATCAAAGTAGCTGGCGATCCTTACTATTCAGAATTTCATGAGCAGCTCATGAAAAAGCTGGATATAAAAAACTGGCAAGCATCAATCGAAAGAAAGCTTGAAATCATAAAAGATGTACTTCTTGTGTATCAGCATAAAACGGATGTAATTCGAGAAAACATTCTTGAGGTACTTATTGTTATATTGATTTTTATTGAGCTTGTAATAGGTATATTGCATTACATTAAAGCTTAACGCCCTTATTATCTTCGATATGATATTCATGCCCTGGTAATAGCTGACCACAGCTTTTGGAATCAATAGAGAATGACGTTATCGTCGTTACAAGTGCAGTCGTTGTATCATTAGCTTGCATTGGAATCTCGATCGCCCTTTTTTTAACCAATCCAAGAAGCTTATCATTAATTTTCTTAATTCGCTTTACCGTTGCAAGATTTTTAAATGATCTCGATCCTAGCGAATTATATGCTAAAAAATAAGCCGCTAGATCATCCGTAGTATTATTAGCTTTAAATTTCTTCTTATAGTACCTCATCGTATTCAAATAACCCTTTTTTATTTCTTGCTTCTTCCTCATCTTTTTTTCCACATAAGCAATCTGAAAACCACCAGAGGGATCTTCTATCTCAACAGTTAAACTAACCGGTACGGAGAAAGCAGCATTAGTAAATAATAAAACTACACAACTCGCTAGCGCTCTCATGCTTATCCTTCTATTATTTTGCTACGCTCACTCTAGCTGGCCTTAAAACGCGATCTCCCTGCATATATCCTTTCTCCATAACCTCTACAATCTCCCCCGATTGCTTATCATCGGATTGCACTTGCATAAGAGCTTCATGAAATTCGGGATTAAATGTATCATACGATGTTTCTTTTACCCCTGCAGAAGCTAAAAACTCTTTAAATGAACTATGAATCATAGAAACACCATCCACCCAAGATTGCATCCCTTCAGGAACTTCCTGCTCAATAGACATTGCGCGATCAAAGTTATCAACAATTTCAAGAAGAGAAATAAGTAGTTTAACTTGAGATGCTTGAGCCCAGTCAGCACGTTCTTTTATCGTACGCTTTTTGAAATTATCCAAATCTGCCGTAAGACGGGTATACTTATCTTGCCATTCTGCAAGCGCTGTTTGGCATTGAGAGAGAGCGCTATCTTCTGAGAATGATTCCCCTTCAATCTCCGGCTTTGAGTCTTTTTTCTGAGATTCATTTATTGAATTTTCGATATCTTTTTCCATAATACATTCCTATGTAAAAGCGCCAGCCAACGCCAGCGCTTAATAAGTTCATTTTCATCTATAAGAGTACTTTGTCCCAATAAAAAAGCAATTAGTCCAAATATATCTGCCTCTCCTTTTCTTTTTGGTATAATTTATTTATAACTAAAATTCGAGCATCCAATGCTGATCTTGCAAAAAAGGAACCATTAATGAACCAATATTTCCGCCACTATTTATTACTCGCATTATGCTTGGGAACATATCAGCTTATGGGGTATGGCCATGCCCACTATTATCGCGCAACTGATTTTTTTTCTGAGCCACGTTTAGATCGAGATTATTTATCAACATTTGATTTTTTTGTACAAGGGGGCTCAACCTCAAAAGCACGCAACAAAGATCATACAATGGTTCCTCTCTTTGATATTTATGGCACCAACGATATGCATGAATTGGGAGCTGGTGTCCCCGGAAAAAATCTTTCAAATCCTCTTGATTTGATCCTGCAGCAACTTGAGCTTCTGCCTTCTCGCTGCGCAACATCAGCCGATGCCTGCAAAAAAATTTCAAAGTTTGCCAATTTTTCCATCAATGCCAATTTCAGCACACTAGAAGCTATTCTTTCAATTTCGCAAAACATAAAACGGGGGTTCTTTATAAACCTTTATTTTCCAATCCGGCAAATTAAAGTTGATGACATTCGGTTTTGTGACATTTCTCCTACAGATGATACCTGCCCTAACATCAATACCCCAATTTGGCAAGCATTTAAAACTAATTTTGACGACATTTTAGCTCGTTATTGCTTGAAGCAAGATTGCTACAACAAGACAAATATCGGAGATATATCATTATTACTCGGATGGACATATTCATTTCAAAAAACTGAAGTACTTGATTTTGTCGACACTACGTTCAAATTGGGCATGCTTATTCCATCGGGAAAAGAAAAATGCGAAGATCAAATTTTCTCTATTCCATTCGGCTACAACGGGCATATAGGCGCGATCATATCAGGTGATCTAGCCTTTGGTGCATTTGATTGGCTTACTTTGGGAATGCATTTTGATGCTTTAGTATTCGCAAGCAAAACAAAATGTATTCGATTGAAAACCGGACAATTTCAAAGTGGAGTTATTAAGCTTGCAAAAGGAGAGACAAAGATTGAGCGAGGATCGTTATGGGAAGCTGGAGGCTATATAAAATTCGATCATTTCATTCATGGCCTCTCATTCCTTCTAGGCTATAGCTTCGTAAACAAAAATCGTGACGAAGTTACTCCATGTGATGTTGATACATTTAATGTGAGCGTAGCAAACAGCGACTCCTCTTTATTTAATTGGAAAATGCATACCCTCAACTTTATTATTGAGTACGATTTTGCCCGGGAAGATAAAATAGTTGGCCCTCGCATAGCAGCATTCTACAACTTTGTAGCTGGCGGAAAACGTATTTTTACGACCGGCATTGGTGGAGGTAATTTGGGCATTGAAGTTGCGTGGGATATTTAAGCACATCTGACGTTCTAAAAGGATAGTAATGAAACGAGTTGTACTCTTATTGATAGCGTTCTTATCTGGGCACTATCTTTTTGCTGGCATTGTTGTTTCCGGTAATGATACGACAGGAACTCCAAAAGCTTTTACTTCAAAGATAACGACTAAAGAGTTTGATAAAAAAACAGGCACTTTTTTTGTTGGTCTTGAAACAACAAGCGCTGATAATCCTTTTGGTATTTCCAAGGCAACCCGTCCCAACTTTTCTTCCTCTCCCGCCTTTACTGGCATTTTAAAAACGGGAAACCCCTTACTTATGGGCACAATTGAACTATTAACCCTTTCCCCCCAATCAACTGGCCTTTCAATTCTTACTGCTATTGAGAAGGATCCCACTAATAACGGTACTAATGCGTTTGTCGGAACAACCGTTACCTCCATCTTTACGGATGGCAAGCCAGATGCAGGCGTAACAACAGCAAGTTTAAATGATGCCGCAGGCGCAAGCGCCACAAGTGGCATTGTGAACATTAAAGCAAGCAGCAATCATATATTTGCCGCAGTTAAACCTAACGCAAGCTTTTTCGGTGATACTGATACTGGTATTGCGCTTATTGGCGTAGGACCTAGCGGAAGCACTATTTCCTTAGATATAAAAGATGCCACAACAGGCAATACTGGAAATCGAGCCGCAGCACTCGATAAAAGCTCTCTTGTTTTAAAAGGAACCAGTGGTGGGTCTGATGTCCTTTTTACCACCACTGCAGCGGCTATGCATTATGACACAGATCTCGATCGCCTCTTTATAGGCCTAAATATACAGACACAAAGTGGTGGAGGCGATATCGCAAAAGCTGTCGTTGTTGCTCAGCTTGTGAGTGGAGTTCTAACATTTCAAGCTATTGCGCCAGATGCTGCTATTAGTGGCGGAGGCATAGACGAAATCGTAGTCGCCCGTGGCGCTGATATTTCTTTAAGTCCAAATCATTTAAGCATTATGCATGCGAGCACCGGTCCTGATTATCTTATCGTTGATTGCTCTCCAACAGTTATCTGCACCGATTGCGTCCTCAGCGCTACATGCAATCGAGTGTATGCCCTTCCATTAGTTAATGATACAACGACCCCAACAAGCTCTACCAACGGAACAATCGCAAATAAATCAAGTGCACTTGATACAACAACTAAAAAGTTTACTGATCCAGCTAATGCTGCTGGCGAGCTTCCAATCAATGATCCTATTACTGATCCCGCAGCCCTAGTGGGCGCAGGAGATTTACCAATCGATACCCAAACCGCTATTTCAGATTTAGTGGTAGTTGGCGATGCAGTATACATTTCTATCTCTCGCTCACCAAATGAGCTTAATGACAGCGGTATTTGGGTATCACAAGCAATGTTTGATGATACCGGAAAAATTCAGCGCTGGACTCCATGGACAGCAAAGCGAGTAATTCCACTCAATGCATTTCCCGGCATCACCTTACCAGGGGGTTCGACTCATTCTGGTTCAATAAAATTATTTGAAGTAGATGCAGCAAATGGACACATTTGGTATGTAGAAGCAGACACAGAAAAAACTGTTGGCATAAATGCATGGACTACTGGCACACAATCCACCGATCTTATAACCAATCTAAGATCAGCACTTTCTGCTAGCTCATATGCCGTTCTTGATCTCAATCAAACCACGCGTGGTTTTGCAGGCACCACGAATAATCGGTATGCATTATTTGGCGGCGTAGAAAAAGTGGTATTTGCTCGTACTAGCATAGCACGGGATATCGATGATCCTGCAAGCCCAGAAATAGCGATTACCGACTTTAGCTCTAACGAAAATTTACTATCAACGCCATTACCTAATGGCGCAGGCTGCTGCCAGGTACTCGAATATATACGCACCAGTACCACAGCAGATAACGATCCTTCGCGTACAAACTTCGGATATTTTTTTGCTGGCACTGAAACTGGACTATTTGTGTTTGCTAACGCCATTAACGGAGAAGGATTCAACCCCATTAATCTTGGCTCTTTGAATACAGATCCATTCCTAGAATCCTCATGGCAAAAAGCACCGCATATTGTAGGATCGGTCGTTGATATTAAAGCCTCTTCTGCAGTAGACGTACTCACCACCGGTACCGGAGAAACATTGTACGTAGTGGTTTCTCAATCCACTGCAGCAATACCGCTTTCAAGCACATTATTTAGCATTACAGTTGATTCAACTATTAATAATATGTTTGCTGAAAACAATATACATACAATCGCCCAAACAGGTGTGGGGGCCTTTGCAAATGTTTTACAATTTTATGGTATACAACTTATCGCCACAGATGACCCCGCCACCGCAACACCTGAAGCGAAAGAGCAAATTATTTTAGTAACAAATCAAGGTCTTTTTAAATCAAATGCTGATCAATCAAGCGGAATGAATGGCATTGGAGATGCTCAAAATCAAAGCGATGCTGCGTGGACAGTTCTTCATGAAGATAGTGCGAGAACCACTCAAACAACTATGCTCAATGGAGTGGGCGGGATGGATGCCCCAATCCGCCACACAACATGGCCATTCAGCGTGCAAGATAAAAAAGGATTCAAGACATTTGATCAAGGAGCGATTCATCAATATAGCGGGGTAGGAGATAGCGGTGGCACATCTATTGATTACGCAACGTTTTTTAATCCAAATACGTTTAATGCCAGTTCAACTGCATCCGCATTCAAAACGTTAGACTCAATCATTTATTTTTTCTCCGATGGAGGGAGAAGATTTTTTGTATATAATCGTACCAATGATCCTGCAGACGTAACTAAGCTCGGCATATTACCATTTAGAGTAAACGATTGGAACATAGTTCAACCAACAATTCTTACCGATCCCACGCTTGCCAATGAGCGTCGTTTTTATTGGGTACGTTTAATCGGCCCTACAGGAATTTTACTAGCCGGTACAGAGAATGGAGTAGTTGGATTACAATAAATTACTTTTTGATCAAAGTAAGTTGCTGCTCAACAAACTCCTTAACTCCATCGATTTGATGCTTTAAGCATTCAGCTCGATCAAAATCTATATGCGGTAATTTTTGATAGCGGTCAGAAATCGTACCCACCACGCGTGCTAAATAATGGCATTGATCCGGCTCTAATTTTGTTTCTTGTACGCTTTTTTGCAATTGGCGTTGAGCAAGAACAAGCTGCCCAATAGATCGGTCAAGATTACGAATAAATTGCACAGAAGGAATACCTGATTTAATCATTTGATCTAATGCTCCCCACACGCTTACGCAATGCTCCGTAGCTTTTGCAAAACTATTTTTTGGAAATAGTGAATCAAACGTAAAATGTTGGTCCTTACTACATAGTGCATGAAACACGCACGTAAGCAAAATCGATAAGCCCAAACCCCAGCTAAACGCCTTTTCTTTGCGATCTCGCTTCATACCTTTCTCCTTGCAAATTGGCTCAAAAGACAAAGACTTTTCTGCCCTTCTTCACCATTTAGAATGGCAGAAAAAGGGCAGAAAAGTCAATAAAATAAGGCCTAAAATGGTAGCTCATCTTCAAATGGTGGCTGATCTTTGAACTCTACTTCACCCGATCTTGAAGAAGCGTTCATTGCTTCAGGAGCAGCTTTAGCCGCTTTCTTTTGGTTCTTTTGCTTGATCGCATCTATCTGATTAAAAAGTTCTCTTTCAGCTTGAGATGTTGGCTCAGGCATTCCTAATTTAGTATCAAATTTTGTTGTCTTTATACCACGATCTGATTCACCAAATGCCCCTGCAGTTTCATTCGTATTTGTAGCATTGGCAGCATCATTGTCTGCTGCAGCAGAAAGAAATACAACGCGATCGGCAACGATTGAATGCTTACTTCGTGATTGCCCTGATGGATCTTCCCAGGTATCAAACTTTAATCGGCCTTCAATTAAAACCGGACGCCCTTTTTGCAAATATTGATTACAGCTTTCTGCTTGTGCTCCCCACACATCAATATCCACATAGCACACTTCTTGTACCATTTGCCCTGTTTGGCGATTTTTAAATTGGCGATTAGTTGCAAGCCCAAGACGGCATACCGCTTGACCTGAACTGAGCTGTTTATATTCTGGGTCGCGGGTTAGGTTGCCAACCATCACCACTCTATTATATCCGGCCATACAAAGTCCTTTGAAGGCTAAAAAGATTAGACGTTATTAAAAAAGAGGCACCTCGCGACATGAGGTACCTCAAATATCATAGCACAAAGTTACGGCCGTGAACAATTTGTTTTAAGCGGATTTATGGGCTTCTCGTAGAAAAGAATATCGATTAAATATCGCATCCGTCACAATATTATATTTTTGCCTTGCGGATAAATCAGAACATTGAAGCAAATGCACATTGTTCATAAACGATTCACGATATTTTTGAGGGATTGTTTCTTCTTGTTGCTCAAGCTTATCAATCAGATAATGCATAAGCCCAACATCATGTGGCTCCATTTGAGAAATCGATTTTTTACCATAAATATTTAACAAAAGTGTGAGCTCTTGAAGCGCTTGCAAAAGCTCATCATATGCTTTCTTAGGCATTAAATGATTCATCATACGCCAGCCAAATGCAACCTCATCTTTAAATGCTTTGTATATTAAATAAGATGCTACAATAAACATAGGAACCTTTGCAGCTTTCCATGTATTCAATATTTTTCTTTCTGTTTTAACCAAACCCACATCAAAACCCATAGCAACCTCTCTCAAAATACCCGCTACTGTATCTACAATATTGGAGCTATCTGTAAAATTTCCCATCGCTGCCTGTATTCCCTGAGTAATTTCCTTGTGCTTTTTATTGGTTTTAGGCTCTCCAATTACTTTTGGCATAAGATAATGCAAAATTTTTCCTACATTTTGCCCTTGACCCATTTCAGTATCAATCAATGTTTTTAATGCCTCTTTTGTTGCATCAGCTAATTTTACTCCCTCTTGATCTATCGTCTGACTTATAAGAGGTAAGAATGTTCTTGTAAGATAATTAATGCTAAGCGCATCCTTACCGTTACTATCACCGTAGGCAGCTCTCTTAATTTTGTCTCTCGTAAAATTATTCAAGGCAGTAACTTCAAGAGAATCAATACATTTTTTTACTTCTGGCAATGCATCTCCACCAAACATTCCACAATAGAGCTCTTTTAGTACCGATTTTTCCGTTTTCCCTTTGAGCTTCTCAAGCGCTGTAAGCGCATTCAAATCAAATGCTTCTTTTTCTCTCACTTCATTCATGATCAAAACTAAATCTTGATTACCTTCCTTCTGTTCAGCTTCAAGTTTCGTTTTATATGCATCATCATGTAGCTTGCACGACACAAGATCTTTTACGATGTCTAATCTCTGGTCTTCATCTTTTGTAAAAAAAGGCAACACCCTCAAAAGAACGCTTTCATAATTTTTCATTGCAGCATCTTCTTTACCCTTTAATGATGTTTCCCATTTTTGATCATTGCCCCACAACGCATCTGCCATGCCATTGCCAAACATTTTTACAGAATCACTAACAGATTGTGCTGAAGCACCCACCTTATCGCTATGCTTTGCAACCACAGGCCCACCAACACACAATGCTGCTATGCCCGCGCTCATTGCCATCCAATGCTGCTCAAGCTTTGAAGGCAACGCAAATGGTTTAAGCTCTCTGTCGCAATGACTAGAAAATTTTTCTACAGAACTAATTGCTCTACTAGACAAAACAGACAATGCTTCAAAATTCGGTTTTGCATCTAATATTTTTTGATTCGGAACAACTGCAATAAGAATAGTATAAAACTCCTGAAACCAGGCGTATTGATCTTTAACGTCCTTACTCGTATCATATGAGTTTACTTGCATTATCAAGCGCCCAAGATGGAAATTATAAAGGCTCTTTAGCCTCTTAAGATTTGTTATTTTATCTTTCACTTCTTGAACTTGTCTCCACTTAAGCCATTTAAGGGGGTTTTTATGAAAAAAATGATACCAACCCATTTCATCTGCATGCGTCCAAAAAGAAAGTAGTTCATCAATGTTTGATAGATGATCAAGCAACAAGTCGTTCATCATCTTTATAAGAGGTGAAGCTAATTTATAAAGACTTGCAAGACGAATAGTATCCACAGCCTCTCCAACCCCTTCAAGGGTAAGATGCTCTAAGTTGTTATGTAGTTTTTTTACTATTTTTAACGAAGCAGTGCTACTCATTGTGGATATCGGACCCACTACAGGAATCGCATGATCGATGCCTTCAATCAAGGATATTAATCCATCCATATACTCTTGAGTTTTTTTAGTATAACTACCAGGAAAGGGCTTTTGACGATCATAATACGTCTTTATATTCGTTTCATGGCTCACTGGCTGCACAGGAACCGCAATAGACTGGATAAAAAAAGAAGCTACCCATAAAAGCGCTATTTGTACAAAAATGTTTTTATTCATTTTTAGTACCTCCATCTTAAATTGTCTCTAAATATAGCAATTATAGCACAATATAAGGGTAAACAGAACTCACTACTCTTGCTTAACTTACATTGCTTTCACAGCTTCATCGCATGCTTCACGCAATTCGGCCAATTTATCATTCACCTCTGATAGCTTGTTTTTGCATAGTGTAAGCTTCTCTCGCGAAGCAACCTCACACCATGAAGACTTATCGCTTTTAAAATAACCTTCAATCGCCAATAGAGATTTACTCTGTAAATTACTTACAGATGAAAGCAGTAACGCTGATTCAGACAGATAATCACGGAAGAGCTCACAGCAAGACTCTTTAAGAGTCCCCATTGAAGGACCTCGCTTTGCACGTTTTGAAGTAAACGATTGCGAATCTTGCTCAGAAACAATCAAGGTAAAAAAAAGTGAAACCATAAAAAGAGAGAGAAAACTAAAGAGTTTAGTTTGCATGCTACTCACCTCACTTGAATATAGTTGTATGTAAACGTTATTTAATCGCGCGAATGCCGATACGAGTATACTCCACAAGCGAAGCAAAAACCATCAGTAAAAGAAGACCTAGCATGCTATAGTATGTTTTGATAGGGACCCATTTAAAAAAGTAGCAGGAAAAGAGCCATGCAATAAAAGCCATTTGTACAGCAGTGGTTGCCTTGCCCAATAAGCGTGGACGCACTGCTATATGACCTTTCCAAAAAAAAATAATTATGACTCCACCAACCAATATTAGCTCTTTAATAAGAATAAGAATCACAAACCATAATGGAATAATAAAAAGTGGTGATTTAATGAAAGCAAGAGCAAAAAAACAAGACAATATCAAAAATTTATCCGCAATTGGATCCAAACACGCTCCCAAAAATGTTTGCTCTGAAAGCGAACGTGCAAGATAGCCATCTACCACATCTGAAACCGCCGCAATAATGAATAAAATAAATGCGATACCCCAAAAATGCATCGCCATAGCACTAACAATAAAAGGGGACAACGCGATACGCAGCAGAGTAAATAGCGTAGAAATGGTGAATCGTTTCTCTGAAGCAGGAAGCTGCTTGAAAAATGTAAAGTTCAGTTTGATCATCTTCATTTCATGTTCAATTTAGAGATTAGCATATTTCAATAAAGGTACCACATTCTGGGAAACTACAAAATAATTAGCCAGAAATAGCCCTACTAATTATGCCACCACCCAAGCATTTTTTTTCGTCATAAAAAACGGCAAACTGGCCTGGAGAAATCCCCTGGTCTCGCTCTGTGAGCTTCACCAACATAACGCCATTTGAGGTTGACGTAATCGTTGCCGAGTGCAAATAGGGACCATGACGCAGTTTAACTTTGAGTTGATCATTTTCTGTAGGCGCTTTTGCAAACCAATTACAGTTTTCAATCTCAAATGCATCGCGCAATTTATCATCTGTATAATAATTTCTAGAGATATAAACAATGTTTTGGATCGTATCTTTTGCTACCACATACCATGGCCCGCCCGCTAAGCCTAATCCTTGACGCTGGCCAATCGTATAAAACCAAAATCCCTGGTGCTCTCCCCTATCTATGCCTGTTTCTGATTCAATCAGGCGACCCTGCTTTTCACCAAGATAATGCTTAACAAAATCACGAAATTTTAATTTTCCAAGAAAACAAATCCCTTGGCTATCTTTACGATCTTTTGTCGGCAAATTAAATTTTTGTGCAAGCTCACGCACTTGCTCCTTTTGCAAATGACCGATCGGAAATAAAGCTCTTGATAGCTGCTCTTGATTTAAATGGGAAAGAAAATACGACTGGTCTTTAATGTTATCCGGCGCTGGCACAATCACAAACCGACCATCAATTTCTTTAGTTTGCGCATAATGCCCGGTTGCAATTTTTTCATATTGCTCATCAAGCACCTTTAAAAACATACCAAATTTAATACGGCTATTGCATAAAATATCAGGGTTTGGCGTATGACCTCGCCTTACTTCATTTATCGTATAACGCACCACTTCGTCATGATACTCCTTTTGCAAAGAAACCAATTCAAGAGGAACCTCGAGCTGATCGCATACTTTTTTAACGTATGAAAGATCAATCTCCCACGGACAATCGCCCAAGTAAGAAAGCTCATCCTCAAGCCAAATTTTAAGATAGAATGCGGTAACATCGTGTCCCTGATCTTTGAGTATTTTCAAAGCAACTGAGCTATCTACGCCACCTGATACCAATACAGCAATCTTCATATGCGGCCCCATTTGGATTTATCATAATTTTAAGGTACCACATTTTGCCCTTTTTGGCAGCCCCTTAGTTGAGGTTAAAGAACATATTTCCCTTTGATTTTGACCAATCCTGCAGTAAACTAATTCTTTGACATTATGATTATCGTTCAAATAGGCTTATTATGAATACTATTCAAAAGCTCAAGCAAAAATTCTCCCTATTTCTTTCAGATACATTCTCAATCAATCTTTCAAAAGCTGAAAACCACAGCCTCGAACTCAATGTTGATGAACAAAAACAACAATTTGGGGACCTCACCAGCAATGCTGCTATGGGCCTAGCACGAAAACTTAAGCAAAACCCTCGATTCATCGCACAAAAAATTGCTGAATCATTTAAAGATGATGGAATAACCAGCATTGAAATAGCCGGACCCGGCTTTCTTAACTTTACGTTTGCCCCGCAAACGCGGGATGCTATTGCCCAAGAGATTCTACAAGAAAAAACGTTCTTCTTTCAGCCCAAGAATTCATCAACGAGCAGCATTAATATAGAGTTTGTAAGCGCTAACCCTACCGGACCTCTTCATTTTGGCCACGGACGTGGCGGTATCATTGGAGACGTACTTGGCAATGTTTTACGGTTTCGAGGTAATAAAGTTATCAAAGAGTTTTATATCAATGATGCGGGCGCTCAAATAGAAAAACTTGGACGATCTCTAAAAGTGCGCTGCCAACAAGTGGCGGGTATGGACACCACTCTGCCTGAAGATGCCTATCACGGATTATATCTTCTAAATCTTGCAAATGAGCTTCATACAGAACATGGCAACCGCTTGCTTAACCAGCCTGATCTCTTTTTTTCTTCTTATGCTAAAACAAAAATGCTTGAGCAAATCAAGGCAACACTACATGACTATGGTATACAGTTTGATGTATGGTTTTCCGAAAAAAAATTGCATGAAAGCAGCGCAATAGAAAAAGCAATCAGCATATTAAAAAAGAATGATCTTCTGTATGAAGAGGCTGGCGCTACCTGGTTTCGCTCTACAAAATTTGGCGATGATAAAGATCGTGTTATTAAAAAACAAGACGGATTACTCACGTATGCAGCTGCCGACATCGCCTACATGCTAGATAAAATAGATCGAGGAGCCAAAAAACTTATATATATCCTCGGCCACGATCATCACAGCTACGCTCAACGGCTTAAAAGCATTCAGCTTGCTCTTGGTCTTGATAAGCATCCACTAGACGTGCTTCTATATCAGCTAGTAAAAATAAACGAAGACGGCGAGCAAGTTAGAATGTCCAAAAGAGCCGGCAAAATTGTAACACTTCAAGATGTTATTGATACAGTTGGCAAAGACATTGCTCGGTTCTTTTATCTGCAACGTAAATCCGATGCACAGCTAGAATTCGATCTCGCGCTAGCACTTACCCATAGCGATGAAAATCCCGTATATTACATTCAATATGCGTATGTGCGAACTGGTAGCATTCTTGCAAACGCAGAAAAAGAATTAAAATTCAAAAAAATTACGCAGGCTGATCTAAAAAATATTTCTGATGCTGATACGTTTTTAATAAAAAAAGTAGCCTCGCTTAACGATATTCTAGAAGTAATTCAAAATACCCATCAAACTCACCTACTTGCTTATTATACGCATGAGCTTGCTCAATTTTTTAATCGTTACTACAGCAAAAATCGCGTAATCGATTTAGAAAAAATCGATCAAAGTAGAGCGCGATTAGCACTGATTCAAATCATAAGAAATACGCTCGCGGTATGCCTTGATCTTTTAGGACTGAGTAAGCCTGAACGTATGTAGATAGTTTACTTTTTTGACTTTTCTTTCACACTAAAAAGCTGTTTCACTGAAGCAACAGTCTTACCCTTTATAGCACATTTCTTAACATTGCCTTCAAACAAGGCGATAAACGCCTCTTTTTTTTGCCCAGAAGGACTTATTCTTCCATAACAAAGCAAATGTCCTTCATATATACATCTCCCTTTTTTATATACAACAGGAGCGCTACCGCTTGAAAATTGGCTGTTTTCTTTCATCGATACCAACAGTTCCGGCTCTCCCTTTATAATCCTATAGTAGCACCTATCTCGACCATACATATCTTGGGATGGTTTAGTTGTTTGAAAGCAACGACTTTTTAAATTTTTTTTACTTTGGAAAACGCAAAGACTATAAACATCTTCTTCTTTATCTTCCATTGAAAAAAGAGCGACACTAAAAAAAAGTAGCGCAATAGCTAAGTAATGTTTCATAAAACCCCCACAGATACAGAATATTTAGTTTATAGCATTATTATGCCGAAAGGGGGCCATTCGTGTCAAAATATACCAAAACTAGTAGGCATTTAGCCAAACGAAGTTGATAAAATCATGATTTGTGGCAGACTGAATGATAGAAAATCTATATAATTCAGTTGATACATATTCGATGCAATTAAAGGCACATACTACCGTGCAGGAGAACGATCTATGGCAATTATTGATAAAAAAATGATTCAAAAGTTACGAGAAATTACTGGTCTTGGCATGATGGACTGCCGAAAAGCTCTTGAAGAAACAGACGGCGACATTGAAAAAGCTGTTGATGTTTTACGTAAAAAAGGTGCTGCTGTAGCAGCTAAACGCTCTGATAAAGAGACTGCTGAAGGAGTGATTCACGCATATATTCATCCTGGCAGCCGGGTAGGGGTACTTGTTGAACTTAATTGTGAAACTGATTTTGTAGCAAATACTGAAGACGTGAGAAACTTTGTGAAAGATGTTGCTCTTCATATAGCGGCTATAAAGCCACTCTATCTCGCTCCAGAAGACGTTGACCCTAAGTTTCTTGAGCATGAAAAATCTATTCTCAGAGAACAGCTTGCTGGCTCAGGAAAGCCTGAAAATATTGTTGAGCAAATCATGCAAGGAAAACTCAAAAAACTTTACTCTGAGCTCTGCCTTCTTGAGCAGCCATTTGTTAAAAATGATCAAAATACCGTAGCCCAAGCTCTTGAAGAGATAATTGGCAAAACAGGCGAAAACATCAAAATTAAGCGTTTCTCTCGTTTTGAAATCGGAGCATAATCGAAAGTATTAATATGAGTAAGAAGAAACGTATTCTGCTCAAGCTCACGGGTGAAATATTTTTAGCAAAAGATGGACGACTCAGCGCAGATTTTACTCGTGCACTCATAAAACAAGTACATACGCTTAAGAACTCGTTTGATATTGGCATCGTAATTGGCGGCGGTAACTTTTTTCGCGGCAGCCAACATGGCCAACGATTGGGCATTCGTTCTTCTGTAGGTCATCAAATCGGAATGCTCGCTACCATGATGAATGGTATTATGCTCAAAGATCTTTTGGAGCAGAACAATGTTTCTGCAGAACTCCTTTGTGCTATGCCAAGCCCAGAAATTGGTAAGCCTATTTCGCAGCAAACGATTAATACATCCTTACTTGCTGGGAAATTGCTTATTTTTACCGGAGGTACGGGTAATCCTTTTTTCACCACCGATACCACAGCCGTATTACGAGCGTTACAAATTCAAGCTGATGTGGTCTGGAAAGGAACATCTGTTGATGGAGTATACTCGTCTGACCCAAGACAAGACCTAAATGCAAAAAAACTGAAAAAAATATCATTCCAACAAGCAATCGATCAACGTCTTAAAATTATGGATCTAACGGCGTTAGCAATGGCGGAGCAACATGAAATGACAGTGCGTGTATTTGATATTTTTGCACCAAATGCACTCATTGATGCCGCTCAAAATCCACAGTTCGGTTCAACCATCTCATAAAAGGAATAACCTCATGGCTATTGAATTACAGCTCATTGAAAATGACATAAACGGTTTTCAAAAACCGATTGAAGCTGAAATGAATAAAGCAATCAAGCATCTTGAAGGAGAGCTTGTTAAGATCAGGACCAACCGCGCTCACACTTCATTGGTAGAAGGAATTGAGATATCTGCGTATGGCCAAGCACCAATGCCACTTAAAGCATTAGCAGTATTAGCGGCTCCAGAAGCCCGTCTAATTACTATTCAACCATGGGATGTAAGCATTGTGCCTGATATTGAAAAAGCAATTGTAGCGGCAGGGATTGGTATCACGCCACGAAATGATGGCAAAGTAATCTTCTTGCAATTGCCAGAAATGAGTTCTGATCGCCGTGATGAATTAGTGAAAATACTCGGAAAAAAGCTAGAAGAAACCAAAGTTGCTCTTCGAAGTATTCGAAAAGACTTTCATAATATTATTCGTGATGGCAAAAAAAATAAAAGCATTTCAGAAAACTTCCATGATCGCCTTGAAGATGTGATGCAGAAAGTGACTGATCAGTTTGTAAAAAAAGCTGATGAGCTTGCTGACAAGAAGAAAAAAGATATCACTACGATATAAAAGAAGGGGCCGCAAAGGCCCCTTCTTTTATATCTCTAAAGCTTTATCTATATCCACCGGTTTTAATTATTATTTCAATTGCTGAAAAATTTCCACCTACATTATTTCTTAAATGACTCCACGCAGCCGCTTTGTTACCATTAAAAGCTCTGCTCACTAAATTATCAAATCCGTTTTGTATACGATCCACATTAAGCTCAAGCTTCTTTTTATCTTTAGCATTAGCGCTTTTATAATCGCTATAACCTTTCTTAATCACCTCAGTATACATTGTTGCCTGAGGAGAAACTCCCGCAGCTGAGCTGTTACTGCTCTTTCTAGAAAAAAGAGACCAGCAATTAGTAACTCGCATAGATGCAACGGACAAAAATAAAACTACTCCCACCAAAACAGTACGCTTATTCATACTTATTCCTTTCTTTCTAATTAAGGTTATCTTTTAAAGCACTCGTTTTACCGCGTTGCAGTAGTTCTTCTTGGAAAACTAGGTCTACCCTGCTTAGCATTCTTTATAAGACTTTTAATATCATCAGATGCTTCAATCTCAGAAGAGATCTCAGGCAATGCCCCATAACTTAAAATTAGCTCTACCATTTCTTTATTCCCATTTTGAGCTGCTATTTCTAATATTGATCTTCCCTGATTTGGACCAGAATCAAACATTGTATCAGCTCGAGCGCCACGTCCAAGCGCACTTTGCACCATCCAAAGCTGATTAGCCAGTACACCAAGTAAAACTGATTCCTTTGCTTGCTCAAAGGCATTACGTTCATCAATCTTTTTTTGTTCTTTAATAGCCATTTTCTGAGCTGGCGTAAGCATATCCTCTTTTACGTTAGACAATAGTTCTTTTCTAACATCTGCAAATCGCTTAACAGTTTTATTTGGTATTACGCTTTCTTTAGCTGCTTCATTCAAATTTTTCTTCGAAGATACTTCGTTCTTTATTACTCCAGAGTAAACCTCTATCGGAGCAACAATTCTTACTGGTACAGAAGAAGCGGCGGGAACAGTATTCTCGTTAACGCTGTTCTTCTTAGCATCGTACACCATCTTAGCAGTAGCACCCATAGCAGCTAAGATCACCACTGCCAAGGATGCACTTATCCCAACAAGCCATTTCCGGCCTATACTTATATCGTTTTGTGAACATTTCAGCCTTGACTGTAACTGCGGTATAGCACACCCTAGAACTCGAGCTTTTTGAGAAGTCCACCCCTTTAGGGCCGCAGCTTTTTGCTGCATTTGCTGTCTAAAGCCAGACATCGCACTTAATGGAACAAATGCCAAAATGGAAACAGCTAAAAAACCTAGTAAAATTTGCTTCTTCATCAAAAACTCCTTTTTTTGTTTATTAATACTAATACCTTCCTACTGAATACAGACTAGCAAACTTTAATCCCTAAAATAAAGGGTTTTAGCATATTTATCAGGGCAATTGCATGCAAAAAACCTATTGAATCGACACACTGGGTTTAAAATGTTTTTTACAAATAGAAAGACTATGAAGGTAGGATACTCAAAAATGAGTTTTTGAAGTAAAAACGTGGGCATGTTTAACTACCACAAACTCAAGGAGAGCTCGTGATCAATGCCCATCAATAAAGTACAAGCCCAATTTCTCATTTTTACGTATTGTGGCCATTGCAGTGCTTCAAAATCAAATAGAACGTCCAGGACGAAGTATTTCAACTGTACGACAAATAGTAAATCGCAATCCAAACTATCTAACCACAAACCTTTTAAATTGGGGATAATTCATGCAATCACCCTACAAATTTATGTCACTTTTTCATCCAATCGAGAGCCTCTAGAATTTATAATTACATATGCTTCCTTTTTTAGAGGCTTTTGCTACACTATACGTAGCTTGAAGGGCTGCTAGCTCAACTGGCAGAGCAACAGACTCTTAATCTGTAGGTTATAGGTTCGATTCCTATGCAGCCCACCATACTTCGTATAAAGTTTTGTATGGCAGGCTACAACCTACAAGCCCCTTGGGCTTTTTACATTGAAATTATTTAAGAAGAAATTGTGCAGGAGTGGCGGAATTGGTAGACGCGCTGGATTTAGGATCCAGTTCCTGAGAAGGAGTGGGGGTTCAAGTCCCTTCTCCTGCACCATAATTCGCTCCGTATCGCAGCTTCGTATGGCATAGCCATCGACGGAATGGCCTTTAATAGCAAATTTAGAATTTATATTTGTTCTAATAAAGGAGATAGATCATGGCCCAAAATGAAGCAACGATTACGGCCGATCAAACGATTTCAGAAATTGAATCGTCGGACATTTCTTCTGAAATAACACCAAGTAATTACCAACTTTCATTCGAGCTTGAATATACACGACCCGATTTTTGCTACGGCACAATAATAATTCCTACCGTAATGGTGGATGCGCTGTATCACGAAGCTGCAAAATCGCAGCAACATTCCGCTCAAACTCATGGATTTCATCATGGTGCCGTTCCACTCGATTACATAAAACAAAATTTCACTGAAAATTTAATGGAGCACGTCAAAGAACTCCTGTTCAAGTATTGCGTCATCAATTACTTATACGAACAAATCCGCGTACAGAAGTTGGTGGTGGTTGGCGATCCGCGCCTTTCCGACATCAAACTGCAACCGGGAGAAAAAGGCTCCTTCACTTTTGAAATGAGCATGTTTCCTGAGCTCAGTATTTATGAGTGGAAATATTTCCCTTTTAAAGCACCAAAAAGAAAAAACTACAAAGATCTTGATCGGCAAGTGGACTCATTCATCGAAGAAGAAAGAGAACGGCTACAAGATTTTGATAACGAAAAGCTCTCTATCGGCGATTGGGTTGGCTTTAATGTCTCAATTGCAGATCAAGAAAAAAACACTCTTCTTGATTCTTTTAGCCAACATTTTTGGTTCAAACTGGGCTCAGATGAAACGGAAAGCTCTTTACGGCAGCTCTTTCTTGGAAGAAAAGACAAAGAAAGGTTCTTCGATAATCATGAAGTCCTTCAAAGCTATTTTAGTGATCAGCTTGATGCAAAATATCTATTTCACATAGAGATTACCAACACACACTCTCATCGGTATTTCTGTTTCGATCTTTTTAAACGTTATTTTCGCATTAAAACAAATAAAGACATGCACAAAAAGTTGATCGAGGTATTCTCATATCGCCAAGATATCTCCCAACGACATGCAATGGTGGAAGAATCTCTGAAAGCATTGCTTTCAAAACACAAATATACCGTACCCAATCATCTCATTCTACGACAGCAGAACGATCTTCTTGAGCGTATTAGCCACAATCCCGATTACCATGTCTATCGCGCAGAAAAGGATTTTCACATTCATGTTCGCAATTTGGCAGAAAAGCTTGTTACTGAAAGTATCTTTTTAGACAAACTTGCCTATCACGAAAACCTTTTTATTTCAGATGATGACATAAAAGGGTATCTCAATCTCACTAATCGCCATCGGATGAAAGAGTTTATCTACTTTGATATTCCCTCATTTAAAGTACAAGGCCAAGAAGTACCCATTCCCACTGAAGAACTAAAACGAGTTTGTTTACGAGAAAAAGCTATTAATTACGTAATTTATCATCTCACCAAAAAATAACGAAAGCTACTCATGAGCATAGAAACACGCCAACTTATCATCATTGGTTCGGGGCCCGCCGGATTAACAGCTGCAATTTATGCTGCTCGCGCCAACCTAAAACCTCTCGTTATTGAAGGTACACAGCCAGGCGGACAACTCATGGGAACCAGTATTGTGGAGAATTGGCCAGGCACCAAAAGCATCTTAGGCCCAAAACTCATGATGGAGATGAAAGAACACGCAAAAACCTTTGGCACTGAATTTTTATCTGAATCAGTAATTTCCGTTGACTTCAAGAAAAAACCTTTCACTGTCACCACTGATCGAAATAAGACGATTCAAGCTGAAGCTGTTATTATTGCGACAGGATCAAGACCTAATCGTCTGGAAGTGAAGGGAGAAAATGAGTACTGGGGCAAAGGGGTTACCACATGCGCTGTATGCGATGGAGCATTTTATAAAGATAAAAAAGTGGTGGTAATAGGTGGCGGCGATACTGCCATGGAAGATGCCTCCTTTTTAAAAAAATTCACCAAAAACATCACCGTGATTCAGATTCTCGATACATTGTCTGCCTCGCATGCAATGCAACAACGCATCCTTAAAGATCCGGATATCACGGTACTTTACAACAGCACCGTTACCGCGTTTGAGGGAGACGGCCAACAAGTTAAAGAAATCACCATCACCAATCAAAAAACGGGTGTAACGTCAAAAATGGCAATAGATGGCGTATTCATAGCTATTGGCATGAGCCCAAGTACCAAGCCATTTGTGGGCCATATCGAGCTCACTAAATGGGGATATTTAAAAGTCACAGAGAACACAAAAACCTCTGTGGAAGGGGTATTTGGAGCTGGCGATGCCGAAGATTATCGCTATAAACAAGCCATTACAGCCGCGGGCAGTGGCTGTATGGCCGCCCTTGATGCGGAGCGCTATTTAGCCCAACTTGCGCATAAGAGTTGAAAAACTCTTCATTTTACGTACACTTAGGTAATAGATTGTCAGCATATAAAGGGTAGATCATGTCAATTACCGTAGCTAAGAAAAGTCTGAAAAAGCGTCGCCGTAAACATGGCTTTCGTGCGCGTATGAGTACTAAGCAAGGGCGTAAAATTTTAAATCGTCGCCGCGCAAAAGGACGTAAACGTATAGCTGTTCGCGATTATTAATCGAAGCCAATGGCAGCATTAATACGAAAAATTACACAATTCTCTAAAAAAGAGATTGATAATTTATGGAAAAAAGCCCGTCGTGTTGTAAGGCACGATGGGCTTCATCTTTTACAAGCTCCCAAATCATTAAGCGAGATCGCACGGATCTTGATGGTAATTCCTCGAAGAGTGGGCAGCGCGCCCGCACGAAATAAAATTCGTAGACAAATTCGGCATCTCTTTTATGAAAATAAGTTGTATGAAGGAGACACAGATTGGATCATCATCGTAAAGCCAGCTGCGACAAAGCTGACGTTTCAGGAAATACAGAATCTCTTACTCAAAACTCCTCAAAAAGCAAAATAAGATTTTTAAACAAAATTTTTATGTTTGTATTACGAGGCACTCGTCCATTACTAGGCAACACCCATTGCCGGTATCCCTTGAGCTGTACTCATTATGCTTTATTGCAATTGAAAGATCAGCCTCTTATCACTGCATTATTAAGAATTATAAAAAGAGTACTACTCTGCAATCCCTTGTATAAACCATCATTTAAAAAAGAAGATTATAAAAAAAGCCAAGGTAACTTCTCTAGTACTCTCTCTCAGAATCGAAAATCGCACTAATATGCAAACCGTCTTTTTCAAAGAAATCCGCTTTCGACAATCTCTTTATGTTATAATATTTCTCCTGCCACCTTACTCAATTCACTACGCTCGCTAGTAGAGAGATATACAGAACCAAAAATTTTTTGACCTTTAAACTTTTCGCTCGCAGTAACAAGCCCATTACTACTGAAATCCAAATAAGGGGAATCTATTTGATAAGGATCCCCTACAAGTACCACCTTACTTCCTTCGCCCACACGCGTAACGATTGTTTTAACTTCATGCGGTGTTAAGTTTTGTGCTTCATCGATAAGAATAAATTGATATGGGATAGAACGCCCTCGCATATAAGTAATCGCTTCAAGGCTCAGCTTACCGCTATGAACCAACTCATCAACTGGTGCAATACCGATTTTATCTTTTTTGCGACCATTGCCATTACCATTAGTATGATGATGGCGTTTTCCCTTTTTTCTTTGCGGGTGATGGCCATCATTAAGTGCTTCTTCATGCTTTATCGGCCTAATGGAATGCATGATAAACTCCATATTGTCATAAATTGGAAGCATCCAACTATGTAATTTTTCTTCTAGCGTTCCTGGCAAATAACCAACATCTCTGCCTAACGGCACCACCGGTCGTGATACAAGCATCTTGCGATAATCATCTTTCATAAGCACCATATCTAGTCCAGCTAAAAGTGCTAAAAAAGTTTTACCTGTCCCCGCTGGCCCTAAAAGGGTTACAAAAGATATAGATTCATCCATAAGCAAATTGAGCGCCATTGTTTGTTGCGGATTACGTGATTCAAGAGGCCACTTGAAACGAGGTGCGTAAACCGGTATAAATTTGTTTGCTCCTACATAACGAAAAATACGATGATTATACGGGTTGTGTTGACTACGCATTAGCACAAATTCATTTACCGTAAGGTTAGCTTCTTTGGCAAAATTTTGTAATATTCCAGGGTGCTCGCTTTTTAGCTCAAAAGCAGGCACGTCCACTATAATGCAGCCCTTATAAAACTCATCTTCCGTTACATATTCTTTTAAGTAATCCTCTGCGAAAATGCCAAGAGCATCCGCTTTTACCCGAGCATTTAGATCTTTAGAAATAAATTTTACATCATAGCCTTCATCTTTAAGACACATAGCTGCAAGCAAAATTTTATTATCTTCTTCATCCATGCGAAAAGGGAGATCTTTGATACCTTCTGGCACAAAAAGAATACGTAGCACCGATCCATTTTCCATCGTTACGCCGTATCGCAAAGAACCTGTTTGTCGAAGTGCATCAAGCTGACGAATAAATTCTCGCGCATTACGCCCCCGATCGGTACCTTCCCGTTTAAACGTATCAAGCTCCTCTAGTACTACTGCCGGAATCCCAACATGAACTCCCTCAAAATTTTTAAAAGCATATGGGTCATGAACGATAACATTTGTATCAAGAACGTAGATCTTTTTTTCGTTGTTTTGCTCGACCATGTACTCTCTTTTTTGTGTAAGGGTTCTACATCTTTTTACTTTACTGCTTAACCTCGATTGAACAGGCTAACATAGGGGTTTTAGACACGCAAAGAGTTACTCAAAAAAAATGCTATTCGCAAGCTCTAATATGATTTTAGAGTATGTAGCCATACAAGTTGTTCTAGCTAGCCAAATCACCCTCTTTTGACTACACTGAAACACAACAGTTCTCTCTCTCGTTCATCAAATTGCCGTAAGGATTCTTTCATGAAACAGGAGCAAGATTTGAATAAGCTTCGTCACTCTGCAGCACATTTGCTCGCCCACGCTGTCTCGGAATTATATCCAGACACTCAGCTCACAATCGGGCCAGCCACTCAAGAGGGATTTTTTTATGACTTCTTGCCTGCCACGAATTTCAAGGAAGAAGATCTGCCGAAAATCGCTACAAAAATGCAGGAAATCGCAGATCGTAAATTGGCTATTGAACATAAAGAAGTTGCTAAAAGCGAAGCTCGTGAGCTGTATAAAGATAATCCATTTAAACTTGAACTCATCAATGGCATCGAGGGTGATACTGTGGGCATCGCCACTCAGGGCAATTTTCATGATTTATGTAAAGGAGGCCACGTCGAACACACGGGCCTATTGAAAAATATAAAATTGCTTACTATATCCGGCGCTTATTGGAAAGCAGATCGCAATGGGCAGCCATTGCAACGTATTTCAGGTACCGCATTCTTCACCCCCAAAGAACTACGTATGTTTGATAAAAATCGTGAAGAAGCCCTTAAATATGATCATCGCAAATTAGGCAAAGAGTTGGATCTCTTTTCTTTTAATGATGCCGGCCCCGGATTTCCCTTTTTTCACCCTAAGGGAAAAACAGTAATTAACTTGCTGATTTCCAGCCTTAAAAAGCTACTTGATACGGCTGGCTACCAAGAGATTGCTACTCCTATGATGCTCAGCGATGAACTATGGAAAAAATCAGGACATTATGATCACTATCGCGACAATATGTATTTCAGCGAAATCGATGAAAGATCATTTGCAATCAAGCCGATGAATTGTCCTGGTGCAATATTAGTGTATAAAGAACGCCCACGCTCTTATCGAGATCTTCCCGTTAAACTTGCAGAATTTGGTTTGGTACATCGCTATGAGCTATCGGGGGTGCTTCACGGTCTTTTTCGCGCACGAGCTTTCACTATTGATGATGCACATGTTTTTTGCATGCCAGATCAATTGGAAAAACAGATCAAAGAGATGGTGGATATGACGTACACCGTATTTAAAAAATTTGGCTTTGAAGATATCACCGTTGGTATCTCAACCAAACCAGAGAACGCAATGGGTGATGATAAGCTTTGGCAGCAAGCCACTGACGCCTTAAAACAGGCGCTAGAAAAAGCGAACGTGCCATTTGAGATCTACGAAGGCGAAGGGGCTTTTTATGGCCCTAAGATTGAATTTCGCATCAAAGACTCGATGGGCCGATTTTGGCAATGTGGTACTATTCAAGTTGATTTTTTCCAAGCAGAAAATTTTGACCTTGCGTACATGGCCTCTGATGGTACAAAAAAACGTCCCGTGGTGATTCATCGCGCAATATATGGATCTCTTGAGCGCTTTTTTGGCATCTTGCTTGAGCATTACAAAGGAAGGTTACCTTTCTTTATTGCGCCTGTTCAGATGAAGCTCCTCACAATCACAGATGAACAAAAAGAGTATGCTCAAAATCTCCTAGGTAAACTAAAAGAATGCGGCTATCGCATTATCATGGATGAAAGCTCAGATCCAATATCTGGCAAAATTAAAGTGGCTCAGCTCGAGCAGGTTCCTTGGATGCTGGTCTTAGGAGCAAAAGAGGCAGAAAACAAAACTATTACATTGCGCTATCGTGATGGAAAACAAGAATTTGGCCTCTCGCTAGAGGAACTCCTTAAAAAGGCCGAAACTGCCCAAAAATAAAGCCAAACTGTTGCAATAGGCTCTCTCGCTCTCATATACTAAAAGTAAATCCTTATGCGGGATCAAAAGACTTTTAGGGACAATGTAATTGTAGTTGTAGGGAGAGACATGGAGCATCTAAACCGCTTTATTACGATAGTATCAGTGCTTATTTTCTCTATTGTAATCATTCACAACCTAAGAGCACCTCATCTCATTAAGCCTAAGCTGGTGCCCGTAGCATGCTTCACTCCTGAAATTGCAAAAAAAGTAAATGCTGACGCTTCATTAAAATGGGATGCTAAGATTGCTTACGATACGGTTGAAACAAAAGGTGAAGTATCATCATACCGTTGCTTTTTTGCTTTTCCCAAAGCATCCGTTGTTTGCTCTCCTCGAGATACTGCCCATCGAAAAAACATTAAAACATGTCCTAACTTTCCCTCTCTTATTGGCCGTGATAGATTATGCTATTTTATAGACGATTCGTATCACCCATTGCACAAAATATTAACGCAGACACCACGCCAAAGCTATCAAATATTTGATGGAAAAATTGTAAAAACAATTAATGAAGCTCGAAAAGTTTTTGAAAAAAAATAATTAGCGAGATTTAGATACACCAATTTGCGGGCAAAGATCAGCAATAGTACAGTTCGAACAGAGTGGACTCACCGGAACACAAATATTCTGCCCCCAAACTACCAGCAACCTTCCAAATTCAATCCAATAGCGCCTCGGTAGGAGCTTTTTAAGGGCAACTTCAGTCTCTTCAGGGGTATTTGTTTTAACAAGACCAAGTCTATTTGAAATTTTATGGACGTGCGTATCAACGCAAATGGCAGGAACATCAAATGCTTCTCCAAGAACTAGATTGGCCGTTTTGATGCCCACTCCATTAAGCGAGAGAAGTTTTTCTTCACTATCTGGAACCTTTCCATCAAAGCAACTGATCAAATCACTACTTATAGCAATAATTGTTCTGGCCTTTTTTCGATAAAAGCCCACCGGATAAATAAGCTTTTCAATGGCCGAAAGAGATAGTTTAAGCATACTTTTTGGTGTCTTAGCTCTCGCAAAAAGCCTACAAGATGCAGGAAATGATGTGGTGTCTTTAGTTCGAAGACTCAATAAGCAGCTGATAAGAATAAGATAGGGATCTTTCCCATAACGCTCAATAATCAACGACGAGGCCGGTTTTGGCATCCCCTTTGTTGCTCCCCGCAACAACCTAATTATCTTTATTACTTTTTGTCGTACAGCGCTATGGGATTGTTTCATTTGGAAAAGCCCCTATAATCGCCTGTAAATCGTTTGTTCTACGGGCTTAATTGTGGTAGCTTGAGAAGTAGAAGTTAACTTCCACCTGGATAACTATCTTGCAATATAGTTAGCATTAAGTTAAAAATCGCGGAAGAAGTGAAAAAGTAAAAAAACTGCCTAAAGCTATGCATGACTATCCTTTGAAAAAATGTTTAAAATAAGGGATATTATACCTTTCGTTAACCCTAAAAGCAATATTTGCCATGATGTTAGAACAGCTACTTAATTCTTGCAATAATATTCTGTCAGCACCCCATTTTCTATTAGTGGTATTAATACTTTCGCTCATAGTAAAATCATATGTGTTCATCAACCTCATTTCTCGTCGCGGGGAAACTACATCATCCAAATTAAACTCAACATTGCTTCTTGGAATATTAATAAGTGCAATAATTCAAGAATTTGATTTTTCTGTAGGACTCATAAAAGAACTGTTTATAGGTGATATCTCCTCAGTATATTTTGTTTTTCTGCGAAGAATGTCCTGGGCTGCACTTCCAGCTGAATACACATGTCTTGCGTTTTTCATTGAAAGTCTTTCTCAAAAAAATTTTAAACTTAACCTACGACATAAAATATCATTAGGTATAAGTGGTTTTTTGATTTTATTTTTTCTTATCATTTCAATTTTTCACATAAATTGTGCAAGCTCTGCTGACAAATACCTAATTGAAAACATAATGCAAAAATTGGCCAGCATTTATCCTTGTTTTCCATTATTTCTCACATCTGTATTGATTGCTATCAAAAGACAAAATAAGCCTTTCATACCACGTATTATTAAAAAACAGCTTAAATTGCTTTTATCTATTGTTATTGTACCTATGTGGATATGCGATGTAATACAAATGGCACCATTTGTATTTTCAATAAGAATTGCTTGGCTTAATACTAGCTATGGCTTTGCAAGCTTATCAACAATTCTTCTTAGTTTTGCAACGTACTTATGCGCGCGCAAAATGATTGATCTTCGCTTTCTTAACTTTAACAGCCAAGTACAATCCACCATGAATATCAATTTTATGGAAAATTTTAAAACCATGCTTGTTCAGTTTAGTCACGTCACGAATATACAAGAGCTCACCCATATCACGCAGGGCTTTTTCAAGGAGGCATTTGATATCCCAAGCAATCGGGTACACCTACATATTCGCTCGTTAGCATGGCAAGACCAAAAACAGCAATTAGAAGATGGCAGCACAATATCAGTGGCTGAAACATTTTTAACAACACACTCAAAAACCACCTGCAAATTTATCAAAGAACATCAAATACTTGTGTATGACGAACTTGCATTCACTGATTTTTATGAGTCCTCTGCAGAAAGCACAGGAGCACTCGCCTTTCTTAATGCGGTACAAGCGGATATTTTTGTCCCTATCTATGAAAAAAAATCTTTAATAGCTTTTATCATAGTGGATCGCTATGCGCGACTTGATACTTTTTATACCAACACTGAATACGATGAAATGCTTATCTATGTGCAATATCTAGGCAATATTATCAATCTCATACAGAATAAAAATATTGATATGCTGATGAAGCAAGAAAAAGATCTTCAAGAAGAGCTCTATTCAAAACATCAAGAAATTAATCAGTATAAAGAGAGCATCCGCTCTTTTTTACGCAACCAAAAACACAAAGATATCGGCATCATTTTTTATAAAAATCGTCGATTCACGTTTGGTAACCAAGCAGCAAAAGAGCTTATTAACGTGAATCCCAATCTCCAAGAAGGGCACCCCATCTCTAAATCATTACGTAAAATCGCTCATGAAGTGGAAGAATATAAATCAGCCCAAACAATCCATATCAAAGACACACAAGGCACAAAAATTATACTTTCTGCAGTACCCAGCTTAGAGCATAATAATGTGATCATAAGCGTGTATTATCCTGAAGTAACAGACGTTATCAAAAAACAAATTGATGCACTCAGAGATCCTTCAGAGTGGGATTATTTATTGTATTTAGAAACAACTAAACCAGGCAAACTTATAAACCTACTTATTCCAAGTTCAGGTGAGACGCTTTTAAACTTTAAAATATCCTTACTCAAAACAGCTTTAAGTAAGAAGGCTACGCTCCTGAATATGCCAGAAGATGATCTTGAACAGACAGTGGAGCTCCTTCATCACGTAAGCTTTAGAGAAACATTACACACTATCAATCTTTCTGAGCCAATAAAAAATTTTGATATGGCAATAAAGTTGTTTGGCATCAACTCTATCTTTGGGGTTACCAAAAATAGTAGTTCACCATTACTTGAAAAACTAGATAATATCGGAACCATTTTCATAAGAAACATCCATTTTCTTGATATTGAAACGCAAAAATATTTGGCAGAATTTATTCGATATGGCTTTTTCAGAGTGTTTAGAAGTGAGCATAAAATTCCAAGCAATGTCCGCATAATATGCTCATCCACTCAGAACTTAAATGAGCTTGTCCAAAAAAATAAGTTTTCTCAAGAGCTTTTCAATGAGCTCAAAGAAACCAGTCTTGAAATGCCATCGCTCATGACCCTGCCAGAAGAAGAACTTAATACATTGGCTGACGGTTTTTCAGAACAAGCTATCGCTAACCAAACGTATAAGAATCTGCTTTCTCTATCAGAAAAAGATAAATATAAACTTGCTCAACAAAGGCCAACAAGCTTGCTTGGACTTAAAAACAGAGTTCAACAGATTCTTATTCATAAATCAAAACAGAATGATATTTACGACGAGGCACAATTTGATCCCGCTTATGAGGTATCAGATCCCGAGCTTGTGCAAGCTGCACGATTAGGCAAAAAAGCACTTAAAGATCAAAAAACAATGTCGTTGTTATGGAATAAGTTCAAAAATCAGAATAAGATTGCTTCATTTCTTGGCGTTAATCGCTCATCAGTGAATCGTCGCTGCAAGCAATATAATCTCGACGAATAAAAACTCTTCACTTCCTTCAAGAAAAAGAAAAGCTACCACATATGCGATAGCTTTATACTTCGTTCTAGCGCCCTACAAAACCCCTAATTAGTTTTAATGAGGGGGATATCGCAGAATAAAGAAAAAGCCATTTAAAAATTCTACGACATGGTATACTATAGTTAAAATTAAATATGCACTCATGTAACCCCTTTAATTGCATCGCGTATAATAACTAAGATTAAGATATTGAGTAGTAGTATAAACATTGAAAGAGCTGGAATCAATAAGTTATGGTAATTCTCATTACATTTCTTAACAACATAATCATGAGTCCATACTTTCTGTTGGCCGCTTTAGCAGTTTCGATAACCACTAAAATTTTCTATGTTGCCCGTTTTTTTTCAAAAATTTGGAAAAAAAATGTGGTTATAAAACCACTATTATTCTTGTTAGTTTCAATCATAAGCTCTTTGATATGTGATTTTACCTGGCTAATAAAGCTCATACAAGCAATGTTCATTCCAATGCCATACTTTGTGGTGGTATTTTTTATTCGAATCGCTTGGGCGTTTCTCGTGATTCAGTACCTCTCTCTTTCTCTTTTTTTGCAAGCACTTACCAAGCCTCTTTTTCAATTTGGCAAAACGCACACTATTGCTACCCTTATCACCGGAGGCTTTTCAAGCTACTTCTTAATCCTTGCTTTTTTTAGACCATTTACACTATCTACGATAATAGAGCGTGATACTGCTACTGTTGAAATGATAGATTTAGAATTTATTATTATGAAATATTTCATACCGGTATTAATTTATACCCTTGCCTTTTTAGGGCTTTTCATTGCTTTGAAAAATATGCAACATCTCAACATACCCAAACTACTTCGCCGGCAAATTAAGCTCTTCTGCTGTTTTTTCATTATTCCCTATTTATGTATCGAGTTTATTCTTGCTACGTGCTTTACCCTTATAAACGAAATGCACTTTATGGTAAGCATTTCGATGCTTATGCTTACTTCGGCAATCTACTATTGCTTGCATAATGTCATGAAAATTCGCTTTTTAAATACTTCATCTCGCGTACATGGCATTCAAAAAGCGCATGTAATTGACAACTTTAAAACAGTTCTAAAAGAACTCAGTGATACACAAAATACGCAAGAGCTTATCCACATAACTCAGGCTTTTTTTAAAGACGCATTTTATATACCAACTTCTACCATTCGACTCACCATCAGAGATCAATACTTTCAAGAACAGAAATCTCAATCTAGCAAGGATGATTACATCGAAGATTTCATCGGAAAAAATAACTCTCTTTTTTACTCAAAAACAGTTCCTCCAGTTTCGATTATGGTATTTGATGAGATAGCACTTAATAATTTTTATGAAAGCTCCCCAATAGGAGACGCCTGCTTAGATCTACTAAGATCACTTACTATTGATATTCTCTTACCTATTTATAGCAATAAAATCTTATTGGGCTATATCACGATTGATCAGAAAGCGCGTAATGAATATCACTATAACAATAGTGAGCAAGACGCAATGATCGCCTACGCTACTTATCTTGGCAACGTAATAAACCTTCTTCATCATCGCAATGCAAATGTATTACTTTATAAAGAAAAAAAACTGAAAGACTCACTCTATACTAAGCATCAAGAAATCAACCATTACAAAGAAAGTGTTCATACATTTTTGCGCCAAGCAAAACAGAAAACATTGGGTATTCTTTTTCATAAGAATGGTCATTTCTCCCGTGCAAATAAAGAAGCAGGAACCCTGATTTCTATTGATCCAAATATTCAAGAAGGCCACCCACTCTCAAAAGCACTAAAACAAGTGGCGCAATACGTAGAGACATTTAATACTCCCTACACTAAATATGTAAAAGATGGCTATGGCCATCTTCTTCTTTTATCCGGCGTGCCTCACATAAAAAATCAACAAACCATTATCACCGTAAGTCATCCTGACATTTCCGATGTTATCATGGAACAAATACATTTACTTCATGATCCAAATGATTGGGATTACTTATTGTATCTTTCGTCCACTAAGGCGGGCAATTTAATCAATACATTTATCCCGGGGGAAGGAGAAGTTCTTCTGAATGCTAAGATCGCACTTCTCAAAGCGGCTCTTAGCAAAAGAACATTGCTTTTGAATGTGCCAGAAGATGATCTCATGCCAACGGTAAAACTGGTTCACGAAATCAGTATGCGTGAAACTTTACACACCCTTAACCTTACTTTTCCTATGAGCCCACAAGAAAGCGCTGCCTTGCTATTTGGTACATCTCACGCGGACCCTTATATTCCCCTTTTACAAAAGGGTAAAAATGGTAGCATCTACATAAAGAATATTCATTATCTCGATATCGCCATTCAACCCCTTTTGATTGAATACATCACTTATGGCTGGTATCACCTGTATGAGTCGAATGAAACAGTGGAAAGCAATGCACGCATTATTTGCTCTACACACCAACAGCTTTCCAATCTTATTGAGCAAGGAAAATTTTCCAGAGAACTGTATAGCCTCCTTAAAAAGCATACAATTAGCATACCATCGCTTGTTACCCTTCCCCCCGAAGAAAAAGAAAGCTTGATTGTTGGACTCGCAGAGCAATTAATACATTCTTATACCGCGAAATCACTCTTTGCTCTTACCGAGAAAGAGAAGCAAAAAATTATTGAATACCAACCCGCAAGTCTCACTGAACTCAGATTAAAAATCGAACATGTTTTGCTCAAAAAAGCTGATACAAGTGGCATGGAAACAGATCTTAATTTGATAAACTATTTCGAAGACCCCAATTTGGTGTATGCTGCACGCCTTGGAAAACAAGCGTTAAAAGATGAGCATATTCTTGCAATGCTATGGAAAAAATTTAAAAGCCAGAATAAGATCGCGCTCTTTCTAGGAGTAAATCGATCATCAGTAAATAGAAGATTTAAATCATTTGATATAGGTGACAACTCTGAAGGGATTGCATGAAATTACAGCAGTTTCTCGAAAAAAAAGAAGCTTTTTTGATTTTTCTTGAGGTTGAACGAAACTTATCACAGCACACTATTCGAGCCTATGACGGCGACCTTCGAGCTTTTATTGATTTCTGGAAAACAAAGCTTACTGCTGAAGAGCAAAGCAAATGTACTCTACGTCAAATCATTGAGCGTTATTTAGTAAATCTTTATTATCGAAAGATAGACAAGCGTTCAATAGCTCGCAAATATTCTACATTCACCTCTTTCACCAAATATTTAAAAACATTCGGCATCACCATTGAACTAGATCTCAAGCGACCACGAATCAACAAAAAGCTGCCGATCTTTTTAAGCGTTGATGAAATTTTTTATTTACTTGATTCAGTTAAGGAAGACCAACTTCCTACTCGCTCTCCTATCCGAGACAAAGCAATTTTGGAACTTTTATACGCTACAGGTATTCGTTGCTCAGAACTTGTAGGCATTCGCTTTCAGGATATAAATATGACCCAAAAAACGATTCGCATCCAAGGTAAAGGCAACAAAGAGCGCATAGCTCTTTTTGGTGAAAAAGCTAAAAAGAAAATTCAAGAATACCTTCTCAAAGAACGCCAGCAACCAGAAGAGCACAGTAACCCGTTGTTTGTAAACAACCGCAACAATGGCCTTACCACTCGATCTATACAACGAATTGTGGAAATGTTTCGTAAATTTTTGAAGATAGACAAGCATCTTACTCCGCACAAGCTGAGACACTCTTTCGCTACCCATCTTTTAAATCAGGGAACTGATTTACGCGTAGTTCAAGAACTACTAGGACACAAAACAGTGGCAAGCACCGAAAAATATACTCACGTTTCACTAGATGATCTCTCTCGTATGGTGAATACTGTTCACCCCATTAAACGTATGCTGAAAAAGTAGGACGTATGTATCAGCTTACCAAGCTTGATAACCGAATAGGCTCAATCACTTTTTTGATGATATGTGCATTGTTCGTGATAGCTGCTCGACTTTTTTATTTACAAATAAGTTGGGCAGATCATTATATCAATCGCGGACAAAAAAATTTCTTACGTACCGAAAGTATCCCTTCTCGGCGAGGAAATATTCTCGATTGCAATGGCACCATACTTGCCACCAATCGTCCGGTTACACAGCTCGTTTGGCAAGCCACTGGAAATCATACTCTTTCAGTTGAACAGCAAGAGCTACTTTCCCATTTATCAAACATCACACAAAGCAGCCTCATTTCACTACAAGCGATCACGCATGCAGAACGATATTACAAGCCATGCATGATGGCTAAAGATCTCACTCATAAGCAATTAAGTAAAATAACAGAGCGATACCCAAATCATCCCAATGTTAGCATTACCACCAATTTCGAACGATTCTATCCGTATGGATCATATGCCTCTCATGTCGTGGGCTATTTAAGCAGGCATATTGATAGTACCTCTCAAGGACAAATGGGGCTTGAGAAAATATATAACAATATTTTGAAAGGGCAAGAAGGAACAATCGTTAAGACAATCAATTCAACAGGCCGTAATATTACTCAACTAACACAGCATGATTCGCTTGCGGGAAATAATATACACACCACATTGGATATTAATTTACAAAGCATTGCAGAACGAATCTATCCCGAACAATTTACTGGTTGCCTTTTAATCATGGATCCAGAAAATGGAGCCATACGAGCATTAGTTTCTCGCCCTACATTCAATCCGTCACTTTTTTTAAAACCAATTTCGCATGAAAATTGGTCTGAACTGCAACACAAAAAGCCTTTCCTCAACCGAGTCCTTAATCCCTACCCTCCCGGATCAATCTTTAAGCTGATAACTATTAGTGCTGCTCTTGAGCAAGGACTTATGCATGAAAATCATATATGGGATTGCAAAGGATTTGTTGAGTTTACAGGCCGAAAATACTGGTGCAATCGCAGATGGGGCCACGGAGAGATAACTACCACGCAAGCTATGGCACATTCCTGCAACGTGCTTTTTTATGAGCTTGGTAAAAAGATTGACATTGATTTGCTTGCCGAATATGCAAAACGATTTGGCTTGGGAGAGCCCACCGGCTTTCTCTTTCCAGAAGGACAAGGAATAATCCCGAGCAGAGAATGGAAAAAGAACATAAAAGGAGAACGATGGTGGCCTGGAGAAACATTATCAGTTTCAATTGGCCAGAGCTTTTTATTAAGTACTCCACTACAAGTGGCTCGCATGATTAGCTCAATCTTTACTGGCTACTTAGTAAAACCCCGCATCATATCTGATGAGTCTATCGAAAAAGAACCACTTGTATTGCAACCAAGCACCATCGATTTTCTTAAACGATCTATGCACTTCGTTGTAACCAGTGGAACAGGAAAACAAGTAAACACGGTAAAAGATATTGAAATTTATGCTAAAACAAGTACCGCTCAAATCACCGATTTTTCAAAACGCAAATTGAGCACTGATTTTCTTGAACATGCTTGGTTTGTAGCTTATTTTCAGTACAAAGAATATAAGCCACTGGTGTTTCTTATCCTGGTTGAAAACGCAGGAAGCTCACAAGTGGCTTCTCAAATAGCCAAGCAGCTCTTAGTTGCTTTCAAAAATTACCACAGCACATAATATACTTATTCACGCTTCATTACTTTTAGCTTCGGACCCTCATCGCTCCCTATCCCTCTTTTCTTATTCCATTCTTCTTTTACCTTACGACAACAGAGCAATGTGCAGATCATAGCAGGTACCGTATATTCAGGACAGGTCACATATCCATACACACAACAGCACACCGCACCTACTCCGCACATAGCGCACGATATCTTAGGGCATTGTTTGCCAAATTTTTTTTTGCAACCATTAGTAACGTATCGATTATCATACTCAAATTGAGCTAACTCCACCCCATCAAGCATTCCTTTTTCTGCCCAATCAAAGCTCAGCACATGCTTGCCCTTCAAGTAGAGCGAAGAACAGGCTTTATAAAGCTTAGTTTCTTCTTTAGGTTTCTCTTCTTGTTCCATGCCAATTACCATAGAGCACATAAAGGCAAGTGGTAAAAAATACTTTATCATTATCGAGCCCCTTTATTCTTGACACCAGTTGTATAGCTCATAGACGAGATGCATATGTGCTGCCCACATAAGGCATAATGCTCCCACGCACTGACAATCAGCATCACTGCACTCATCAGTCCACGTTCGATTCTTCCATGCTTTCTCTTTAAGACGATCAAGCATCACGCTTCGCTCTTGCTGACCAAATTTTTCCCAATCTTCTTGCTTAATGTCTTTAAGCACAGATGGCTTATTACGTTGATTGATTGAGTAGCTCTTTACCTGCTCAATAGATAATACTTCAACATCATCCTTCTCCATGGCACAAGCTAACGATACAAATAACAAGCTAAAAGCAAATACACCTAAACTATTTTTCATACATTTTATCCAACTATTGATAAAGCAAATAAACAGAATACACAAATAACATTCAGAGCACAGGCTACACTGAACACTTTTTTTCATGTTTTCCCTAAAACAAGAACAAAAAAAAGGATCCTTATAAAGGACCCCCAAAAATATATATCTCAAAGTATATTTATGCTTCGAGTGATTTAACTTTTTTAGCCAAACGACTCATTTTACGCGCAACAGTATTGCGATGAAAAAGTCCTTTGCCTTTAGCTCTAGCAAGTTTTGCCTGAGCTATGCTAAGAAGATTTTTTGCTGATTCAGCATCTTTACTTTCTACTGCATCTAAAACTTTTTTCACAGCCGTCTTAACATCACTCTTGCGAGCGTAGTTACGCATTCTACGTTTTTCAGACTGCTTTGCTCGTTTTTTGGACGATTTAATATTTGGCATCTATCACCCTTTACATAACCTTTGAAACTTTACCAGCCTTAACACACCGCGTGCAAACCTTACCACGCGTTACTTTATTACTCGCATTTTTTGGTTCGGTATAGCGCATCGTCTTCACGTTAGGATACACCCAGCGCTTAACACGGTTGTTTGCGTTACTTACTAAATTTGCCACCTGTGGTCGTTTGCCACAGACTCCACATATTCTTGCCATGTATCTTTCCTTTAGGAAGGTACCTTTAAACAGCACCTGGATAGTATCAATATGGTATCAATCAAGAAGTGCACGAATCGTGCTTATATCTATTGTACTTGAATGCTCGCATTTTTCAACTATCAGAGCTCTTTTTGGTCAATCCTTTCAGATTGTCATATACCAAAGGGCCCCCAGCCATACAGCTTTTAAACCCTATCGTTAATGGCAATTCATCAAATTCAGTTATTTTGCCTCCAGATTCTGCAACTAAAATAGCTCCAGCAGCCACATCCCACCATGCCAGGTGAGAAAAAGCTACCCCATCTATACGACCACAAGCTACATTCGCAAGATCAAGAGCCACTGCACCAAAATGTCGTACAGTACGAGCCTCGCGAGATACACGTTCAGCCAAGTGGACTATACTCGCCCTATGAATATGCTTATAAGAAAGACCGATAGCAATAATAGCGTCTGAAAAACTTTTGGGGTCTGAAACGGTGATTTTTTTCCCGTTGAGCATAGCGCCTTTTCCCTTTTCTGCATAAAAAAGCTCGTCCAAAAGAGGATTGTAGATTGCACCTAGCACAGGAATTCCATTTTCAGCGAGTGCTACTGAGATGCAGAAATAGGGAATGTGATGGGCAAAATTGGTAGTACCATCCAGTGGATCTATTACCCACTGAAAGCCATTGCCTTCATTCCCGCTGATTCCCGATTCTTCTGCACAAAAATCGGCCCGCTTAAGGGCATACAGCTCTTTTTTGAGAAATTCTTCCGATTCGATATCTGCCTGCGTATAATAGCCACAGTTTTTTTTAATTTCTCCCACTCCAGAGCGCCAAAATGAAAGAAGCAGTTTACCTGCTTCCTTCATTATTTTTTCAAGAGATAATTTAATTTCGCTTTCTTCCATATCCATTCCTTATGAAAAGCGATGTTGGGTTCGAGGCTCAATGCCAAGAAGCTCGTAAATTTCCTCTGCATACATTGTTTCTTGTTCCAACAATGTTTCAGCTAATAAATTAAGCTTATCTCTATTCTCTTTAAGCAATTGCATCGTGCGCTTATAACACTCATCCATCATTTGTTGCACTTCATTATCAATACGCTCTGCAGTTTTTTGAGAGTAGACAAAATCACCCTGGCCTTGAGCATATATCACCTGACCAAGATCCCTGCCCATACCATAATTACAAACCATATTACGGGCTATTTCAGATGCTGCTTTAAAATCACTGTAAGCACCCGTAGTTGCTTTATTAAAAACAAGCTCCTCAGCAGCTCTACCACCAAGCGCCGACATAATATTTGCAATCATTTCTTCTTTGGTACTTGTATACTTTTCTCGCTCAGGCATCGCATGAGTTACACCCAAAGCGCGACCACGAGGAATAATTGTTACTTTGTGAAGGGGATCGCTGTCAGCCGGCATTAAAAGCCTCACTAAAGCGTGTCCTGATTCGTGATACGAGGTAACTTTGCGATCTTCATCAGTGAGAACGATGCTTTTGATTTCTTTACCCAAAAGAATTTTGTCTCGGGCCTCTTCAAAATCTGAAATTTTAACCGTGTCTTGATCAGTCTTTGAAGCAATAATCGCAGCTTCATTTATAAGATTCGCAAGATCGGCACCAGAAAATCCTGGCGTACCTCGTGCAATCTTATAAAGATCAACTTCTTCATTAATTTTCACCTTATTTCCGTGAACTTTTAAGATCTGCTCACGACTCTTAAGATCTGGATATGGCACTTCTATGCGCCGATCAAAACGACCAGGACGCAATAAGGCACTATCAAGTACATCAGGACGATTAGTTGCGGCCATCACAATTACTGGCTTACCACCTGTTTGAAATCCATCCATCTCTGCAAGCATCTGGTTTAACGTTTGTTCTCGCTCATCATTACCGCCACCAAGACCAGAACCTCGTTGACGACCAACAGCATCTATTTCATCTATAAAGATAATGCATGGCGCATTTTTACGAGCTTGTTGAAAAAGATCACGTACTCGTGCCGCGCCAACACCTACAAATACTTCAATAAAATCAGATCCACTTACACTAAAGAATGGACAATTTGCTTCACCCGCAACTGCGCGAGCAAGCATTGTCTTGCCATTTCCTGGAGCCCCTACAAGCAATACGCCCCGTGGTATTTTAGCCCCTAAGCGTTGATACTTTTCAGGATTTTTAAGGTAATCAACAACATCTATTAGTTCCTCTTTTGCCTCTAAAACTCCTGCCACATCAGGAAACTTAACATTTATTGATGACGGCATAAAAAGCTTTGCCCTACTTTTGCCCATGGTGAAAATATTATTTCCACCTCCACCTCCAGAACCACCACGAGATTGACGTATCACATACCAAATTGCCCATGCAGTAATCAAAAGAGAAATCAGCGGCAACAAATACCAGAAATTAAAGGTTCCGCCAGGACTATCAATAGAAACTTCTACCTTGTGTTTACGCATGAGCTCCCAATCACTACTCTTGTTAGCAATAGTCGTCTCAAATGGCGTACCATCCTTCAGCAATCCATGCACATCCTGCCCTGCAGCATGCACTCGCTTAACTTCATCATGTTCAACGAGATTTAAGAAAGTTGAATACGTAACAGGCTTTATCGCACGGTTTCGATCAGTTAACGTGTGTAAAATAAAAATAAATCCAAGAAGCACAAGCGTTCCAATCAGCAAGTTCCGTGGACCGCCGCTCATAAAAGATTTTTTAGGCTTTTTTACATTCATTTATTATGTACCTCTAAAATTACATTCCACAAAAATAAGAACCGATAAGAGCAAAAAGTCGCTCTCAAAGGGCACCTTTTCTATTAGAATATTATATCGTAATGGGATATTGAACGCAATGTTGACTACTATTGTAAGTCAAAACCCCTCATTTGTCGACCATTTACGTTAAGAAAATACAGGGTAGTTTCGATATGTTGGAGACCAGTCTGGAAAGCTGCAATCTATATTCGCAGGGGTTAAAAAACGCTGCTTTTTATCGTGTAAATTTATCAAGGCAATTCTACTCGCTTTACCAATATCCCCTTCCGCATACATAAGCCAATTACCGCAGGAAGACCAACAGCATTCCTGCTTATTCTTGCCACCACAACTGATTTGTACATGACTTTTCTTTGCAATATCATAGACGAAGAGCTGCATCGTTCCTTTAATTGATCTGCAGTAAGCTACTTTATTAGCTGATGGACTATAGCGTGGCGTCTCACAATGAGCGCCATTAGTGAGTCTCTCAAGCTTTTCTTTCACCAAGTCATAGGAATAAAGTTGTGGATAAGCTTTTTGAAAATCCGAACAAAAAAATACCTTAAAGCCGTCTGCGGTTAAAGAAGGAGATACATTATTGCCGGTATTGTTGGTGATATTTTTGATCTTATCTTTTTCACAGTAATAAAGTTGGCAATAACCGTTTCCCCGAGAACTACAGTACACCATCTTGCTGCCATCATTTGAAAATGCCGGAATCATATTAATACCATCAAAGTTTGATGCCACTTTTACCTGCTTATCAAGTCCAACCACCATCAATCGAATATTCTTTGGAGTAAAGTCAGAGTAAAAAAGCATCGGGTGTTTTCTATCATAGTGCCATCGAGGCGCTACGTTTATCGTTGGAGTATTAATCAATTGTTCCGGATGGGTTCCATCAAAATCTGCCACATAAATATGCTTTACATTCTTATTTTCATATTTTTGTGCATAGGCAATTTTTGTTGAAAAAAAACCTTCACCTTGCGTTAAAAGTGGCCATATTTCATCGCAAATATTATATGCCCATCCTCGAAGCTCTAGCCCTCGCTTTTCATAGCGCTGAGCTGCATGCAACGTAGGAGTAATTGTATCGTAAAGACGCCATTCATAACCTTGTTCATAAGGTATAAGCGCAATAACCATATGAAAGCCTCGGTCTTTTTTCAGTTTTTTAAGTTCCTCTTTAGACGGAATAGTGTCAAAATATCCCACAGAAACAGCGCATTGCCCAGTGAAAGTAAACGCTCGTTTCATATGATCCATGATCTGAGGCATCATCCCATCTTTTTCTTTAACGCCCCACAATAAGATCGGCTGGGCTTGTGTTTTTTTAGTCGTTATCTTCAAATCAACTAAGCCCGCAAAAGCCAGGAAGCTCCATAAAGCTAAAGCTACAATCTTTTTTTTCATGTTATTTCCATACTAAATGTAAGCGCTATAGATTTTCCCCATGCCCATTTTGGACAGTTGAGTTCATCAACTGCAGCCTGCGCTGCTAAATCGAACAGCAATACCCCAGAAGATTTTGCTACGGCAATGCCAACAATTGCACCCTGCCAATCAATCTGTAATAAGAGCTCACAGACAGTTTCTTTTGGCACTCCCGGAGGAGGAGACCATTTTTGAGAAATCTCTTTATATAAATCAGTAATACGAACCGGAATTGGTTCAACCTTCTTCTTCTCTGTCTTTATCTTTGGCTCTATTTTTTTTTCATTTACTTTTTTTGGTAGGTTTGCTTGCGCGAGCAATGCTTGAACAGCCGCTTTCTCTTCTTTTTTTTCTATCTTTTTTTGCATTGGAGGCTCTTCTATATTAATGCTAAATTGCATAGACCGCTTAACACAATCTGGCCTTACGGTGAAAGACAACAGACAGAAAGGATCCCGATACAAGGCAAAAAACATTAATAAAAACAAAAAATGGCATGCGGTAGAAATGCTCGTTAGCTGTACCCAAAAAAGAAATCTTTTACGCGTACTTTTGCGTTGCCAAAACCACATGAGAAATACCCCCAACTACCTTAATCCTATCAACAAGCTCTAGCACAGTACCATAAGACACTCCCTGATCTGCTTTCACATATACCATTTTCTGCTGATCACCTTGCACCAGTTCTTTAAGCTGTACTACAATTTTTTCGCCGCTAAACTCAGTACCATTAAAAAAGATTTTTTTATCTTTATCGATATATATAACAAGCTCTTGCTGAGAACCAAGATCCTCTTTTGCTTTTCCTTTTGGAAGGCTCACACGAATTGCATTTTGAATCATAGGAGTTGTAATCATAAAAATAACCAACAATGTAAGCGCTGTATCAATAAGCGGCGTCATTGAAAGCTCAATCATTTCATTCGATTTATTCCGCCCAGAGCGGCGACGAAAACGTCTTATCATCGCTACCCTATCATAGCTTGCTGCATGATAAAGCTCACTTTATCTGCAAGGCTTATAATTTGGTACTCCACTTTACGAACACGGCTCAGCAAATAGTTGTACATAACAAGCGCCGGAATCGCCACTATCAAACCAGCAAGCGTAGTTAAAAGTGCTGCAGCTAAACCAGGCGCAACGACGGTTATATCAGCTGATTGCTTTTCACTAATGCTCATAAATGCATGAATTAATCCCCAAACGGTACCAAACAACCCAAGAAGCGTCGATACACCAGCACTGGTTGATAAAACAGGAAGATAGGATTCTTCAAGAGCAATAAGCTGATCTGCTGTTTGATCAATGTGATATTGCATAATATCCCAATTGCTATTTGTTTTATCCGGCTGTAGCTCTTCAAGAGTGCGATAGACAACCAATACCTGCGTCAAAAATCTACCTGGCATAGTATGAGCAAAGCTTGTAGCAATAGTACTCACATCTTGCAGAGATCGCACTCCTTGCAGCTGATTATGCACTCGCATAATATCTCGGCGACGCAAACGAATTAAAATAAATTTACATAAAAAGACCGTCCAGCATAGAACGGACATGATAAACAATATTAAAAAAACTGCCTTGGAAAGCCAGTCTGAATCTTTAACAAGATGCCATAAAGAATTACCCACAACTGAATCAAACACGCTAAACCCTTTTTTAAATTTAATTACAAAACTATAACTTATCTTGCATGCACCGTAAATCTATTCATTTTTTATTTCCTCCATCAAGCGAAGCTTTAAATGCTCTTTATCGGTTATTCCCCCATCAATCTGCATCTCATACGCACGCTTTAAAAGTTCTCCCATCTTTGGCCCCGGTTCAACTATATCAGCAAGATCTCTTCCTTGAAGTAGCGGTTTTTCAACCGCTTCAAGTACTTGCGCCTGCTTTGCTCTTTTTCTAAACTCGGTAAGCTCAGCATAATGCTCTTTTAACGGTTCAGAAGATGCAGCGTTCCGGCCCCGTTTATCAGCAAGTGAGAGATCTGCAAGAAGCGAAAGCGATGCATGTGGCGCCAGCTTATTTGCAAGACGTTTATATGCGGCAGCTTTCGCATCATTATCAATGAATTGTAAAGGAGCCATATGGTATCTCACAAGTTTACATACAGCATCAATGAGCTCTTTATTCTCGATAATACGCTTGAGCATTTTCCGTGCAATATCATGGCCTTCTTGATTATGACCAATGCTGGTAATCACACCATCTTTTTGCATTTCAGTCGTTTCAACTTTTCCAAGATCATGGCAAAGCGCTGCATAAAGAACAATGAGCTTTATATGATCATTTTCAAACTGCATCAGTGCCGCTGCATCAAGCGTTTGCATTGTATGCTCAAAAACATCCCCTTCAGGATGATAACTAGCATCTTGCTTAACCCCAATTGTTGCCGCAAGCTCTGGTAAAATTTCTGTAAGCCTGCCAATTTCTTTCAACCAACGAATTCCTAATGATGGACGCGTTGATCTAAGAAACATCTTCTCAAACTCTTTTTCTATTCGCTCACGAGAAGTTTCCTTAAGATCCATCGATTTGCATATTTCGTTAAGCTGATCATCAGGCCTCATCTCAAATCGACTTACAAACTGCATAACGCGAAACAGCCTTAAGGGATCTTCTTTAAAGAATGCTACATTTGGTGCACGCATTATTTTTTCATCAAGGTCTTTTTGCCCACCAAAAGGGTCTAATAATTCATGTGTTTTCACATCAATACCCATCGCATTCACAGTGAGATCTCTGCGAGCAAAAGCACTTTTTATACCCATATGCGGATCAAGCTTCACTTCTGGCTTTCTACCTGGTGAATCCTCCCTAGGTACCGCCCAATCAATATCAAGTCCAGGAAAACGAAGCACACCAAATGATTTACCCATTAAGTTTACCTCGCCAAAACGCTTAAGTAGCGCTTCAAGCTCTTCAAACGGCATATTGTGAACTTCTATATCAATATCTTTCACCGGCAAGCCAAGCAATAAATCTCTCACTACGCCACCAACAACTAAGACGCGACCACCATAAGCGGTTATCTCATCAAAAATAGCCTGCACGACTGGGTATTGTTTTTGTATATCTATAAGAGCTCTTTGAATATGAGTATCAAGTTTTGTAGACTTCATGCGATAAGGTCCCTAAAAAAAGGAAAGATTATGAAAAAAACCATAGAAACATGTCTAATCATATCCATCATCTGCTCCAGTTCTTTTGCAACTGCGTGGCCCAAATTTTCTATGCAGCGAGTATATGCTTTTTTTGGCAAATATACCAATGAGGCGGTAATTGAAAAAGAGTACAAGCTAGAAAAACCTGGAACACTCTCCATTAACAACATCGATGGCGATATCAATATCACTACTGAATGGAAACGGGACACCGTTGCACTCAAAGCAATTAAAAAAGCCTCTAAAGAGGCCGATTTAGAAGTTTTTTCGGTCAAAACAAATCGCGAGAATCAGTTTGATGGACATCACCTTACACTCACTACCGCTTGCTCAAACAAAACAGCCAAAGGATCCATAAACTATTCTCTTGTTGTTCCTGCCCATGTGACATTAAATCTTCACACTGAGCGGGGCAATATTCATGTGCAAGACGTAAACGGTGCCGTAACCGTAAGCACTATTAACGGCAACATTGATTTAAAAAATGTCACAAATACTATCATTGCCCAATCTGATGAGGTTGGATCGATACTAATCGATACAGCTAAAGGAAATGTTAAAGCCACCACAAATAAGGGTGATATTAAAATCGTTGATGCAGCTAAAAGCGTTCTCGCTACTGCAAAAAAAGGGAACATCATTACCGCATGCAATGAAGTTCCGTCAACAAGCAAAATCGTACTGAATTCTGAATTTCAAGGTGGCATCACACTAGCACTTCCAACATCAGTAAATGCAACGTTGCAAGGCAAAACAATGAAAGGTCGCCTAACGTCTGATCACTACGTTACGATCAAACCATTCACTACTAAGCTCAATCGCCAAACACGACGCGATTTTGAGCGACAAGTGGATGGCGTAATCGGCACCGGCGAAGCTGATATTCGCCTCACCAGTAACAGCGGTAACATTAAAATTTTGGAAACTAAAATAAGCTAGAAGTAAATTAAATAACTTAGTGTAATCTCTTGAGCATAATTCATATAACTCATCATGTCGTCTTGGTTAAAATCAGCGCACCCAATGATCTCACCCAAAAAAATAAGAAATAAAAAAGAGGCTATGATAAGCGCAAAAGTGATAAAAACGCGATATCATTTTCTATCCCAAGGCAAAATATTGCCGAATCTGAAAATTAACTAATCAACTCTTGGAATAATAACCATACTAAAGCTACTATCAACTTAAGTTACATAGTATAGAAATTAATTTTGTAGGATATGAAATGAAAAAACCAAAAAATAAACCATACTCCAAAACAATACTCAGACCACTTTTTGCACTGCTTATTATCACTGTTTCGATTAGCTTCTTTTGCTCTAAACGATATCGTTTATTGAATACAGAAAGACAAAGTTTAATCACACCGGATGAAGCCCTAAATGATCTTGTGAGTGGTAATAAACGTTTTTACTCCAGTAATAAAAAAAATCGTCCTTCTTTATTAGCTCTGTCGCAAAAAGCATATAAGCAAGGACAATTTCCTAAAGCGGTTATTTTAGCCTGCATGGATTCTCGATCTGTTCCTGAAATAATTTTTGATCAATCCATTGGAGATATTTTTACTCTTCGCATAGCAGGAAATGTAATAAATGATGAGATATTAGCAAGCTTTGAATACGCTACTAAGCATGCTGGCGCAAAACTTATCGTAGTCATGGGGCATACACAATGCGGAGCAATAGAAGCGGTGTGCAAAGGAGGTCTTAAAGGAAGCCTAAAATCCCTTGCTCACGCTATTGATCCCGCAAAAAAAATGATTAGAAAAGAAGCGGATAATGGTCCATTAGACTGTAGCAATACTGAAATAATAACCGATATTGCTATGCAGAATGTACGCAACATGAAATCACGCGTTATACAAGAAAGCACCGTAATTCAAAAACTAATTTCAAAAGGTAAAATTAAGATAGTAAGCGCATTACATGATCTTAAAACTGGCATAGTAACTTTTGAATAATTAATGTTGAAATAAATGCTTAGGCTTAATAAAAAGCTGAATATTGATTTAGGATAATCGAGCAATACCAAGATCCTTACTACGATTAAAGCACCACTTAAAAAATAAAAGAGTAATGAAAAGAAAAAGTATACTCAAAACAAATGCCGTACCTAATAAATTCCAATAGATCACTCCCTCCACTTGATAAGCACGGAGAGCCTTGAAAACATATGAAAACGGCATAATTAACGCTATTCGATTAATCCATCCAGGAAGAGTAGAGAGCGGAGCATATGCCCCAGAAAATGGTACAAACATCCACACGAGGGAAAACATTATATCAATTGCTCGGTATCCCATTAACATAAAAAATCCTGAAATAATGTAGCTAAATGCTGTACCAGAAAGAATAAGAAGAGATAAAAACAGAATCCAAGCCCACCCAATAAGCCATAAATTTACACCAAATAGAATGTACACCCAAAATGTACAATTTACCCAGACTATAATCATAGTAAAAAAACCCATAATCATAGCGGCTAATGCCCACTCTAGAAAAGTAAGAGGCGTTGCCATAATATTAACAATGTTTTGGGCTTGTATCTCTTGTAAAACTATTGTTGCTGCTTCCATCGATATTCGTAACATCACTTGCCAACCAACAACACATCCCATTACATGAGCTACAACTTCATAATCTGCATTACTTGCTGAATAAGCGGTTAGGCCAAAAATAGCTATGTTGATTAATGGCCAATAGATGAACGTATTAATTTTATCTAAGCCCCGAACATACAGCATAATATGCCTCAATACAATTGCCCAAATGCGATAGAATGCAATCATGTTAAGATCCTAACTTTTTTTGGCGTGATGACATCGCAATATTTAAAAAATAATCTTTCAACGTTGGTCTATCTATCGCAATATATGAATAGTGAACATCCTTACGCACAAGCTCATTCAAAAAGCGAGGAACAACATCTTCAAGTAAATCAAGATAAACAAACTGATTATCGCTTTTAAAAGTCACACCCATCTGTAGGCAAAGAGAATCAAACTTTTCCATTCCCTCAGTTATCAACAATGTCATATGAACATTTTTGATAGTGTTTGTAAGTCCCTGCGGGGTACTATCAGCAATAATCTTTCCCTTATCGAGAACCAATATACGGTCACATACCTCCGCAACTTCATCCATATTATGAGAAGTAAACAAAATAGACATGCCTTGCTGTTCTCGTTGCTCTTTTATAAATTGTACAACGGAAGCCGCCACATCTGGATCTAAAGAAGCCGTTGGCTCATCAAGCAAAACTATTCTAGGTCGAGTTAAAAAAGCCTTTGCAAGCATAACTCGTGTAATTTGTCCAGCAGAAAGAAGTTTGGCGTCCCTATTCCTGAAATTCCACATTTCAAAAAAGGTAAGCATCTCCTTGATTCGCTCTTGCCTATCACCTTTTGATAAGCCATAAAGGCGACCATATATGTCCAAATTTTCATATACAGTAAGCCTATCCGCAAGCTTTACATAAGTGCTCGCAAAGCCAATATAGTTCAAAAGCTCTGACCGATTAGTCTTAAAATCTTTGGAAAAATATTCTATGGAACCACTGGATGGATCCATAAGACCTAAAAGCATCTGAGTTGTTGTTGTCTTGCCAGCCCCATTGGTACCCAGCAACCCAAGAATTTCCCCCTTATGTACCCTAAAGGAAATTCCATCAACTGCCGGAACCGATTTTTTACAATACCCAAAAAACGATTTTTTTACACAAAAATTCTTAACTAAGTTAGATACTATTAAATCAGCAGACGGAAGCGACATCAGCAGCCGGCCTTTCATCAAAAAATTATTTTAAATTAGAACCTATCCCAAAATTCGAATAATTTGAAAAGCCTCTAGAAAAAAGGAGA
>CAYGJB010000005.1:33227-63844 GCA_964350195.1 uncultured Pseudomonadota bacterium | reverse complement strand
GGGTTTTTGCTAAAAAGTATAGCAGTTAACCCCTTTTTATGTTCCTAAAAGTTGCTACTTATTACTTTAATTCACGTTTTGAAAAGCCCGAATTAGATGGATTTTTTTAGCTAGTTGTGGAAGTCCTGAAAGATATCAATTTTTTGATCAGCTAACAGTTAGGCTGTGTCTGTTTTACTGCTTAAAGAAAGAAAAAGTCTTCCAGCGCGCTTATGATGTAATTATTGACTTTGCGTCTTCTGCTGTTACAATTAAGGCTCTAATCTTATTTTATGGTAAGGAATATACCATGGTAACAACTGTCTACATCTCTTAGCTAATCGCGAGACTAAGTCTTCGATGAGCCTCGTTTTTTAAAATTCAATTTTTAGCGTCTTAGGACGTGTATTCTCTTTATTTTAAATCATTTCTTAATGAAAGGGCTTCTATGAGTCATCCTCTTTTACAAGTGGTGAATCTCAAAAAGCAATATACCAATACTCATGCGCTCAGAGGAGTGTCGCTTGAGCTACATAAAGGTGAAGTATTTTGCCTGCTAGGGGTAAATGGGGCAGGTAAAACAACGCTATCAACAATACTTGCTACATTGCATCCGCCAACTTCAGGGGATGTGCTTTTTAATGGGGTATCAATTTACAAAGATATATCTGCTTATCGTGCGCGAGTAGGATATTGTGCACAAAAGCCTAACCTTAATCCGTTGCTTACGCTTAAAGAAAATCTTGTTTTTGCAGGTCACTATTTTGGGCTATCCCAAAAAGAGATTGATGATCGTTTGCATGATTTGGATCAACGGCTTGGTATTAGTGAGTATCTTAACTTTAAATCCACAGAGCTCTCTGGCGGATGGAAGCAGCGCTTTATGATTGCGCGTACGCTTATGCATAAGCCTGAGCTTGTGATATTAGATGAGCCAACTGTGGGGCTGGATCCGGACATTCGTCACAAGCTATGGTATTACATTAAGCATATTAAAAGCCAAGGTACGACAGTGCTCTTAACTACTCATTATCTTGATGAGGCGGAAGAGCTTGCAGATCGGGTCTGTGTGCTTGATCGCGGTGAAATTAAAATCATTGATACGCCACAAAACCTGATGAGCGCGTTCAAAGAAGATAACCTTGAAAAGGTGTTTCTTCAGCTTATGCACAAAAAGGATTAACTATGCAGATATCATCATATTTAAGAACAATGTATTTTCTGTTGAGAACTGATTTCATCATTCTCTTTCAAACGATCCATGATAAGTTCATTGACCTTTTTATTTGGGTCATATCAATGGCCGCAATAACTATTTATCTATTGCCATCGTTTGGACTTGAGCATGCGTATGGCTCTTTTATGATTGTGAGCATGGGAGCAAGTGCTGGCTTATTTGAGCAATTTTCAAGTGTAGTAAAATTGGTAGGAGATTTTGACGGTGATAACATTACCTCATTTTACCTTACGCTACCGATACCATCGTGGATGGTATTTATAAGCTATGGGCTTTTCTTTACGATTAATACTGCGATTATATCGATATTTGTTTTGCCAATTGGCAAGCTTTGTTTTTGGCAGCATCTTGATCTAAGCCATATCAATCTAACGCAATATGTGATTATGTTGCTGCTTAGCTCATTCTTTTTCGCAGGATTTACGCTGTGGATGGTAAGCAAAGTACCCAACCTTGATCGTATTGGAAATGTTTGGATGCGTTTTATTTATCCAATTTGGACATTTGGCGCATTTCAATATTCTTATGAAGTGCTCTATAAGCTTAATATTTATTTGGCCTACGCGAGCTTATTGAATCCAATGACGTACATTATGGAAGGAACGCGTGCCGCAGTGCTTGGCCAGCAGGGCAGCCTGAACTTTTGGATGTGTGCTAGTATGGTCGCTGTTTTTACCGTACTCTGTACCGCTCATGGGATAAAGCGAATCAAAAAGAGATTGGATTATGTCTAATTAGGATTTGATGAAAATCGTGCATATAATTTCTTCGCTTGAAATGGGAGGCGCCCAAGCGGTGCTTTTCACTATCGTGTCTCAATTTCAAGAAATGGGGCATGAGCAAGTGATACTTTATATGCATGATGGACCGTATAAAAAGCGCTTTGAATCTTTAGAAATCGCTGTACAGCAAGTCACGGGAATAGTCTCGCGGTTTGATCCTATAAGCTTTTTGCGATTGGTGAAGTTGCTACGCAAGATAAAGCCTGATTGTATACATACAGTTTTGTGGGCGGCAAATTGGCTTGGTCGATTAGCTGCCCGATTGCTATCGGTTCCCTGTATTAACTCTCTTCACAATAATTATGATCAAAATGGTATTGTGCGCATGCTTTTTGACCGATGCGTGCCATACAAAAAAAACGTAATCATATCCGTTTCTAATGAAGTGAAGCAATCATTCTGTAATCAATTTCCTAAAGCAAATAATGTTGAAGTTATTCACAATGGCATTGATGTTGAGTTTTTACATAATTCTGTACGCATGCAAAAAAAATCACGAGAAGAACTTAATCTATTACCGAATCATTATGTTATTGGTTCTGTTGGGCGTTTTCATCCGATAAAACGGTATGATTTTTTGCTTGAGGCTTTTGCTATTCTTCATGCTCAGTTTTCTCAGGCACGGCTTGTTTTGATTGGGGGAGGGGCTCTTGAGGAAGCTCTTCGCGTAAAAGCCGAAAGGCTTGCTATTTCTTTTAATATAAGATGGATTATCGATCAGCCAGCCCAAAATTATTATCCTCTTTTTGATTGTTTCACATTGTCATCAGAAAAAGAAGGAATTTCAATCGCATTGCTTGAAGCGATGAGTTTTGGTATTCCGCCAGTGGTAACTTATCATTCTGTGCAACATCCAATTATAGTTAACGGGCAGAATGGTTATGTTGCACAAGCAGGTAGCGTGCAGAATCTTGCAACAAAAATAGGGTGTTGTATTCGCTATAAAGAGGTTGGTAAAAAAATGGGTATTTTTGCGCAACATACAGTGCATGAAAAATATGATGCAATTCGCATGATTAGCGCCTATAGCAGATTATTTCATAGAGTTTCATCTATGCAAAAATAAGCGAGGAAGATACAACCAAATATTTCTATTGAAAAACAGGCGATAAGCATTAAAAAAACTATTTATAATATGTTGCGCAGTTTTGTGCATTAAATTAATATTTAGATTGATTTATCAATTTTTTTTCGCTACCTTACTTATAGACAATTCGTAAGTTTTAATATGATAACCTCCATTTCCCCTATCCGTGACGTTCTGTCTGGGTAGGGGATTATTATTGATAATTACATGAATAAATGGCACTCAGTAAAAAAGCGTAATCGCTTTTGTAATCCCGATTCATCTCACGAACCTGAATCTCTTTTGCTTGGTACTATTCCATCCCTTGCAAAAGCATTCTTTTCACGATTCTGGCGCAAAGTTCCTTCTTCAGCTTCATGGCTAAGCCCACAGCAGATTCCATTTCGTACAAAAGAGCTTTCGATTACCTGGATTGGTCATGCAAGCTTTCTGATACAGATTGATGGTATTAATATTATTACCGATCCTGTGTTTGGCGAGGTTTCTAGTTTTTTTCCAAGGATTCTTGCTCCAGGTATTCATATTGAAGCGGTGCCAACAATCGATTATGTACTTATTTCTCACAATCATTGGGATCATATGGATGCTTCTTCACTTAAGGCTCTTAAAAAACGTAATCCGAATATGCATGTACTTGTTCCTCAAGGTGATAAAGATTGGTTTTTAAAGCGAACATTTTCAGTGAGCGAACATGATTGGTGGGATACAATAGAGAAAGAAAAATGCAGCTTTAACTTTTTACCTGCAGTGCATTGGTCAGGTAGAGGGGTTTTTGATAAGAATCGCTCGCTTTGGGGAAGCTGGATGATCAATGCAGGAAGTAAGAAAATTTACTTTGCTGGTGACACTGCCTATGGAGAGCATTTTACACAGATTGCTCAGGAATGTGGACCATCATATATTGCTCTTTTGCCTATTGGCCCATGCGAACCAAAAGAATGGATGTCTCGCACACACATGAATCCAGACCGATCATTGCAAGCCTTTATAGATTTGCAAGCAACCCATTTCATTCCTATGCACTGGGGCACCTTTCCGTTTGGTAACGATCAATTTGATGAGCCTGTGCGCTATCTAGATAAGATTAAGCAGCGTGCTCGAGGAACTGTGCATTTGATCAAAGCGGGAACCAGAACAGTTTTTTAAGATTATTCTTTTGGTCGCAATTTTTTCATATCCCCGATAGAAATAAAGAAGATAAAGAGTAAAAATAAAATCAAAAATATAAACGATGTGATGTTGTAGGATCGTTCAGAAAGTGGCCCGGTAATGGCTTCGATAGTATATGCTGCAAGCTGGCCACCATCCAGAAATGGGATTGGCAATAAATTGAATATGCCAATACTCATGCTTAGTCCACCCAAAATTAATAAAAAATGATTAAACCCAAGGCTTGCGCTGTAGCTTACTAAATTGATAATGCCAATTGGGCCCATGAACCCTTGAGAAGAGTTTTTTGTTGCTTGCTCAATCATTTCTTTGATGTTGAGCTTCCTTTTTTTAAAGATCCAGAAAACAAGATAGGCAAAAATAAAGTTAACGGCGATGCCCGCAAGAAGAATCACTGCTTTTATCCAATAGGGCTGCAAGGTAAGCTGTGCATTATTTATTGCTACGTATCCGCCAAATGGTATCAGCGCGATTTGAAATAAGGTGCTTCCTATACGATAGGCGATAAGGCGAGGGCCAAAGCCGATTGAAAAGAGAGGTGTGGCGATTCCAAATAGTTTGCATGCCATGAAATGGCCCATCTCGTGAATCAGAATCACAAAGCTAAGGCCAAGTAAGCCAACAATAACTCGTATTACTTTATTCATATAAGCCCTTTCATGTTATTTCAGAGTCTAGGGGTGAGGAGGGATAAAGAACAAGGGCTTACTTAAAAAGATAATCAATAGTTCATACTATTAAGATCTAAGGTGAAGAATCTCTATTAAATTGATCTCTTATTGTGCGTATTCTATTTTTATTTACGCCAAAATCATACATACCGGTTTGCGCTGCAGAACGAATGTGAATCACTTTTTCGTTTTTTGGCATATAAAATTCAACATCGTCAACAAAGCCAAAGAGTCTACTCGCAACTTTTGCTTTGATATATTCATTCGATTCGTTTGTTATCTGAGACCGCTCAAGGCTTTGAATAATTTTTTTTAATCGTATTATTGCTTCTTTGCGACTACCTTCATAAGAAATTGCTTCAACATCAGGCTTTTGCCCTAAAACTTGTTGCGTTATTGCGCAATTCCATGCACCATTACACGGTGAAAGTTTACCTTCAACAAGAGCTGATACAGCTACCCTCATGCTTAACAACCCAGCACATAATGCTACAAAAATAATAGGTAGTCTATTTACTCTGTAGTTCAGCATTTTTATTGATCCATTTGATAATAGGTAGTTTTTTTGGAAGATATTAAATCTTTCAAAAAAAAGAAAGCAAAATTAATAGGCGGTGTTTTTTTTCATTTCTTATGGAGCATTTTGCCGCTCATCCCAGATGGTTTAAATGTAATGAACTTAATGATGCCAATGGTCATGATGCTTATAGAGTATACTAAGAGCATGCCAGCGCATCCATATGCATAGCTATTCCATAAAAACTTTGGACCTACATTACATATATAAGATACCGGCCATGCACCTATAGCAAAGCAGAGAGTATATGCCCAATGATTTTTAAACCAAACTTCACAACTTATTTTAAACGTCTCAAACAGAGCTACTAATGACACATTATTCCTACGATTTGTTAAGCTAGATAAACAGATTATATATTATTTTTGTAGCATTGTACATGCAAGCAGGAAGCAAAAATTGTTATAGGCTATGCGCTTGAGCAATTATTTCGGAGCGATGCAATTAAAGCTCTCTAGAGGGCTTTGTTTGATTTAGCGTTGTACTATTTTTGCGAATAAGCCGTAGTTTACTCGGCATTGCTTGGGCTTGTTTTTTACGTTTTATGGCTTCTTGAGCATAGGGTTTAGAAAGGAATTTTTTCTCACAATCTAGAGGCGTGTAGGTAGCTTGCATATGCTTGAGCATGAGGACTTCCTCAAGCGTGAGCTCTTCTCTAAATAATATTTTATCTTGTTGTGCTTTCTGTCCTATTTGCCAAGAATACACGCTTTTATTTTCGTGTGATGAAACAAAATCGCCTGATTGCATAACTACAACATGTAAAGGTGGGGGTAGTTCCTGCGTTTTGCTACAGTGATTTATCCAGTTCCAAATGTGATAAATGCTTGTGTGCATAGATTGTTCATGTCTATACCATTCTTTAACCGTATGGATAGGATATGATTTAACGTTTTGGCAATGAGGGATGTGATCACATTTGATTGATAATTGACCTTTGTTGTTCTGGTGTATGTACGGTGCTTTACTATGTGTTACCAACACGTTTGACTTTTTTTTGATACACAAAAGCGTTTGAACAAACATGGGATCAATAGTGTCATCGTAAAGCTTGGTCGCTATTGCAGGTAAAATGTTACGTGCTTCTGGATGATTCATGAGTAGAGCCAAAGATTCATTACTTAATTTGTTACTTTTAGGATCAGTATTTTTAGCTTTTGAATACAGCCATAGAGTAAATCGTTCATTCGCGGTAACGTCTTTCCACTTTCTTCTTTGGGGTGTTTTTTGCGTATCGTTATTTATGATTTCTTCCATAGCATTACTATTTGTCGAAATAATACAAACGGTGGTTAATAGAAAAAGATATTTATTGTAGCTCTTTATCATTGAAAGCTTTCTGGCTAAAAAAAGTGTTTGATTCTTGTGTTGTGTAAAATCCTTTGCTCAAATACGCTCTTCCTGAATCGCCAAAAATCATAACTCCGCAATCGGTTTTGTTCATGCTTGATTTGGCATATTGGCTTGCAGCCCAAGCCACAGCGCCGCTGCTTGGCCCTACGAGATAGCCAGAGTGGGCAAGGTCTTGTAAAGTGGCTATAGCATCTTCATCGCTAACGGTTAAAATCTCATCAATCACTGAATAATTGATTACCGGTGATTCAAAATCGATGCCCATTCCTTCAATTCGGTATGGTTTTGGATGTCCTTTCGTGGCACGAAAAGAGTGTACTGAATCGATAGCGATAATTTTTATTGCGGGATTTTTTTCTTTCAAATATTTGCCAACGCCCGTGATGGTGCCGCCCGTTCCTGCTCCTGCAAAAAAATGAGTGATCCGCCCATCAGTCTGATTCCATATTTCTGGCGCAAGGAGCGTGTAGTGTGCTTGCGCATTGAGCGGATTAAAATATTGGTTAGGCATGAAAGAGTTGGGTGTTTGCTGATGAAGACGTACTGCCGTGGCATGATAGCTATTGTAATCATCAATAAAGTCAGTTGCGGGGCACATCACGACTTCAGCTCCATACGCTTTAAGCGTTTGTAGTTTTTCCTGGGATACTTTTTCGGAAACGGTGATAATCACTTTGTATCCCTTAGCAGCCCCTATCATTGCAGATGCGATTCCTTGATTACCAGATGAGGCATCAATAAGTGTGCCTCCTGGTTTTAAAAGACCATTTTTTTCAGCATGTTCGATCATAAAAATAGCAGAACGATCTTTAACGCTTCCACCTGGATTTAAATATTCCAGTTTTGCTAATAACGATATCTTATTTGAAGTTTCAATAGAAACAAGAGGAGTATTGCCAATAGCATCTAACAATGAGTAACTCATAAAATTTTCCTTAATCATATTTATAAAGGCGTATTATAGACTAGAAATCAACTAATATAAATACCAAAGAGTAATAAATGAGAGCCATGAAAATAGTATGGGCCAATATAAAATCTTTGCGGTTATGGTGTCTCGATGTTTTAAAAAAGAAATTTTGAATTGAAACTGGTAAGAAATTGTTATCAATAGCATCATAAGAATCATGGCGTACATCAAAAAGTAGAAACTTTCAAAGTATACGATTTGTGCTTGAGGAATCTTTGAACGAAAGCGTATCTGTGCAAATACTGTGGCAACAAATACGCTTGCACAGTAGCTAATAACAGAAGATTGCGTTTGTGCTGTGCTTGTAAGCAAAATTACAAATAGAAGAACTGCTATAACTGCGATTGGGAGTAAATCAGATACTAATGTATCGATAAGCTTACGGGTAATGAGCAGTTCGAAAAACATTTCTGGTACTTCAGATTTATCAATGGAATTATACACGCCAAAGGGACCAACAGAATAAAACCCAAAGTTGCTACTATAGTTGATTTTTTTATAACCAAATTTGCTTCCAACAATATTCCATTCAGGAATAAAGGTATCACTGTTTATACCCGGTAATGATCGTGGATTAATGAGTTGATAGGAGTCTAAATCAGGTACAAGAATGATATTTTTTTTGCCGGATTGATGCCAAATTTGAATACGCAAATTTTTTGCATCAAAAGGATAACTTTTGTAGGTTAAAAGCTGATTCAATTTGGCTTGAACTTCCCATAAAATAGTCTCGACGTTTCCTTCTTTAATGCTGGATATTTTAGTTATTTTTGTATCCATTGATTGTGGCAAAAGAAAACCATGAGAAACAGTATCATGCATACCATCGGTGAATCGTTGCCAAATGTATGCACTTATTTGAATTTGGTTTGATGCCACAAATGAAATATTATTAACAAAAATACCTGTTGGGATATACCGAGCATCTTGATAACCATAAATAAGCGCCTCATTAGCTTGCGCCAATAAAGTATTCTGTTTTGGTTCTTTTTCTGTTGTTTCGGCAAGCGCCCCTTTTTCATTAGTTTTTTTACCATATCTGAATAGGGCGGCTTCCTTTTTTAGGTAAGCGTGAAGTTCAGCTTTATTCTTTACGGTATAGAAAGTTTCTTTTTGAAAATTTGGATAATTGAAGGTGGCATACCATACCCATATCACTTGCATAATAAGTGCAACAGAAATTATTCCGCTTGCAATCCACCATTTAGCAGGGTGATTGATAGTAAAAAGAGAAAATATAAAAAAGGTTAGCATTATTATAAAAAGAAGTAAGCTCAACGAAGGAAAAATAAGATTGTGTCGAAGTATATCTGAACTAATATTAAGCTCGCTTTTGTCAAAAACACCCACTATCGACCAATTGGTTCCTTCAATTGGCTCAGAAAGAAGCCATGAAGGAGCGCCGGTAATTTCATTATTGTATTCAAGAAATACTCGTTCTTTTTTAATAATTTTATTGCCCGCTTCTGCAAGAGATGCATTGCCTAGCTTTTTTGCCAAATCGAAGATTGAGGTTTGTCTATGCACGAGTTGCTCTTGAGGATGGGCAAGAAAATTTCCTTTTTTGGTTATAATGCTCCAATAGCCGGTTTGATTTAAAAAGAGAGTAGCAAGAATATGATTAAGGTGCTCCACTGATTGATTTGCATATACGATACCTATAATCTGTTTTTTGCCATGGGTGCTAGTACGATAGATGGGGACGCTATATTCAGCGAGAATAGTTTTGCTTGCTTTGCCGTAATAAGGCTCGATGAAGTCAGCTCCTTTTTTAATAGGGCGCTGAAACCATGTTGTTCTTTCTTTGGTGTAATCATATATATCCTCCAAGAACAGCATTGAGTTTTTACCATTTGCTTCAAAATAATAAGGAGCAAACAGTTTGGTTTCTGGGCCAAACTTATTTGGTAGAAATGCTACACCAAGACCTGAAACTTCAATCGGTTTTTTCTTTATAATGAGCTCAACAATTTGTTGGCGCGTTAGACTTTTAGATCCAATCTCTTCAGCGAGATTTTGAGCAATAGGTTTAAGAACATCAATAAAATCATTCAATTTGCGAGACGCTTTTTCTGTTTCGTGGCGAGCATTCTCTTCTGCTTTATGTAATAAGTTATTTCTTATTGAGATATACCGAAAGCCAAGAAATCCTGAAATGGCAACGCTTATGCCTGCAAGTGTGAGCCAAATAATTGAGTTACGATGTAGAGGTAAGTTGATTTTCATTAGAAATCTCCTTTTTAGGATTCATTACATGAAAATGATCTTACTATTGAGCGATTGGATTGTATACCGCCAAGGATTCTTTTAGGAAAGCAGTTGCTTATAAAGTTTAACATGTTCGGTAATCATATAGTTTGTATCAAAATCCGAAAGATCATCAGGATGCTGTTGCATAGATCTATACAAGTGTTGGGCTTTCATGAGTTGAATCATGCCTGATCCAAGTCCCTGCCAATCTCCTTGATCAAAGAGTAATCCATTTTGTTGATCAATAACTACCTCAGGAATACCGCCAGTTTTATAACTCACTACAGGCAAATGCTGTAATCGAGCTTCAATGATTGCACATGGCAAGCCTTCCCAAAGAGATGAAAGAGCAAACGCATGCCATGATTTAGTGATAGGAGCAATTTGATGTTGCCATCCGTGAAGGGTGATTACCGTAGAAAGATTATGTTTCGTTATCCATGCTTCAAGCATTTTACGCTGTACTCCATCACCAATAATTTCCAATCGAGCTCGCTGATCCACATGATAGGCGAGTTCAAATGCTTTTAGTAAATCAATCAAATTTTTTTGCGGCTTAAAGCAGGAGATAGTGCCGAATATGAAATTATTGTGTTTAAAAGGGAGAGGGTTTTTTGGAGCAGGTTGATAGAATAGCTTACTCTCAACGCCCGCTCGTATAATGGAATGTTTTTTTGTAAAGCCAGGAAAAAACTGTTTTCCTGTTTTTGCATCCGATGCGCAAACACAGACAAAATGAGTAGTGATGAAGCTTGAAATTAGTTCAAGGAAATAGATGGGAAGCCATGTAATCCAGGATTGATGTTTATGAAATCCATAGCCATGTATGGTATGCACCCGGTTTTTTATGCCGGCAAACCAGGCTGCCCATCGGCCAATGAGTCCAGCTTTGGTGCTATGTGTATGAACAATTACATGAGGGGCCTGTTTTTTTATTTTTTTAAGAGCTTTTATAAGAGTCAAAAAGTTTGTCAGTTCTGAGCGAAGAGAGAAAAACGATATCTCTCTTATCATCGTTGATAATAAAAAAACCTGTTTTTTGTTTTTTATTTGATCGGCAAGAACTCCTTCGCTACCGGAAACAAGAAAGGCGTTGCACCCACTCTTTTCTAGGCCATCAAACAAAGAAAGGCATACTTTTTGCGCCCCCCCCAGTTCTAATTTAGTAACTATATAAATAACCTGAATGTTTTTATTTTTCATTACCTAAAAAAAATCAGTATAAAAGAGATTAATACGGCATAGAGCGCGGCAGTTTCAATAAGTCCTTGAGCAAGCATGCTCACGCGTGAAAGAGAACCATACATTTCTGGATTTTTTATTATTTGTGCACACGCTGCAGTGGCAGTTCTTCCTGAGCTTATGCCGGCCCCAATTGTCCCAAGGCCGGTACAGAGTCCTGCGGCAAAAAGTGCAATACCATCAATCAAGTTTTCTTGTTGTACTGATGGAGTGAGAAACAGTAATGAGATTGAAATCATTAATGCAAAAATAATCGGTGTTTCGATGATAGCTTGGCTGATGAGAGTAAAAGAGAATATTTGGCCATACGCACGCCGATTCATACCAATACCCTGGCAGGCTTTTTGTGAAAAAAAGGCAAGTCCAATAGCAGGTCCTATTGATCCTATTCCCATGCAGATACCGCTTGCAATTAATCGGAGGCTATCACGCATGGTTGTTATTGAGACTGCTTGTGCCTGAATAAATAGAGCAATAATAAATCCGAAAATAATAGGTGTTTGAAGTAACGACAAGCTAATCATCATAAAGCGAATAATTTGTTGGCTAAAAAATGGTTGTCGCGCAACGGAATAGCATGCTGCACGTGCTGGCATGGATGATACGAGGCCCAGCACAAAGCCAGAACAGCAAATTGCAAAAGCAACACCAATCCCGGCAAGATTTGCGTAATATGAGTTGGCGGTATTGAGTACTTGGATAAGTAGCCAGAAAGAGACGACTGTTCCCATCACTGCAGCTGTTTCAATCAGCGCCATGCCAAGAATAGCAGTTTTAATAATTTCACTGCGCGCAGATGGCTGTTGATTTATTCCTTCAATTGCAGCAGTACTGGTGAGTCCTTGGCCAATGCCAACACCGATAGCATTTATTGCAGTGGTGAGCGCTATCGCTGCGAAATAAAAAAATTCTGTAAAATCGCCCATTACTAATGCCCTTCATCTTGCAATGATAGTGAGAGATAGGTGAGTGAAAGCATGCCAAACACAAACGCTTGTAGAAAGCCTTCAAATATTCCAAAAAAGGCTACAATTATGAGATTAACGCCAGTCGCTAATCCGATAACTTCGAGTATAAATTTTCCATGTATTGCTTGAAAATAAATATTTCCGATGATTGATCCGCCAAAAATGTTTCCAAAAAGTCGAAATGATATGGAGATTACTGTTGCCAGCTTACCAATAACATTGAGTGGCATCATAATAAAAAATGGTGAAAAGTATCCTTTAAAATATGACCATAGTCCGATTGCTCGTATTGAAGCCCATTGCGTGTAAAGAAATGAAATAAGTCCCAAAGAAAGAGTAGTATTAATGTCGGTAGTGGGCTCTTCCATCCATGGAATGATAGAAACAATATTACAAGCAAGAACAAAGCAAAAAGTAGTAGTAATAAAAACAAAATGGCCCATTGAAAATGTAGTAAGTGTTTGATTGATAAGATCAACAAAGAAGTAAGTGAATTGAAGGGAAATAAATTTACCGAGTCCGTTTTTGTTGCGTAATGAGTAGCGGGCAATGAGAAGAACCACTGCAATTATTGCTAGAGTGATCCATGTATAAATAACAACTGCTTTATTAATCCGCCAAAAAGGATGATCTGATCCGAAAAGAGGACCAAGTAGCCATTGATCTGTTTCTACAAGATCAAATCCGCTCATAGAGTTGCGCCTTTATTGTTAGTATTACTATCCAAAACATACTGAAAAACGCCATTGAACCCAGTATAGATGGTATTAATGCTGATCGCAACACATACTGACCAGCAAGAAAAATAATTGCAATACGGATACAAAAAAAACCTATTTGGCCTACTTTATTTTGAGAAGTAGTAGCTGAAAAAATTCCTTTATGCTGCAGAAAAAAAGAGCTTCCATATGCTAAGCCACTTATCAAGCCGATAAATATAGGAGCTACGTGTTCAAGCATAAGGCTCATGGCTATAGTTTCTTTATACCTTTAAGACGCCAATATTCTGTAACCAAGGTTGAAGATCCGGTAACCACTACGAGGCCATACCGTTCATCAACAGATTTTTGAGCGATTTCAAATGCTTCCTTAAATGTCTTTGCAGATTTTGCTTTTATTTTCATGCTCTTAATATCGTTGCAAACTTTTTCTGAATCCCATGATGGTGTATCAGTGTGTCCTGGAATAGAAGATGAAGGACATACTACGATAGAGCCAGAGGTTTTTTTGAAAAAATAGCGAAGGAGTTTAAGAAACTCTGAGATATTAAGCAGTGGATTATTATTACCGATTACGATTGTGAGACCTTTTAATGGACGGTGATAATGTAAAAGACGGATGCCGAGCAATAGATTTTGAAATGAGTCAAGATTTTCGGCATTATCCAGAAGTACTGTTGGTTTTTCTTTATCAAGAAGTTGGAATCGACCGGGTAAAGAGCTTGCGGCTTCTTTCCAAAACTGTTCAACTGTGCGTCGAGGATTTAATTCTGCTTTTCGTTTAGCTTCTAATGTTGGACGTCCACGTTGTCCTTTTTGTTGTACAAGCAAGCTATTTGAAACAACGACAGTGTCTTTTGGTAGAAAACTATTTACGTAAAGCTGAGCAATCCGCTCTGCTAAAGCTGCACTTCTACCATGTAATTGCTCAAAGGGATAGGGGAGCTGTGCAAGCTTGCGAATAGGCATAGCCCAAATGCCACCTTTTTCTTCGGCATATTTTTGCATGATTTGTAAGCTCATTTTGCTTTGATCGGCTGATACGACGTGCGTATTTTTTGATACGGCAGATAACGTAGCCTTAATAGCTTTGTCTAAAAGAACAGTGCCTTTTTCTGTTTGATCAAAATTGGTGATACGGGTGATAGCAGTAATCTTTGGTTTGCAAATCATCACTGGATTAGTCATAGTTTCCGCTACTTCAAGGACTACTACATCCGCTTTTTGTTTAGAAAAATAAATAAAAGCCATCATGGTAAGAATATCAAGGGCATGAGGCTTAAGATCTAAGCTGGTTATTGCACTGAGAACTTCGTTAGCGATATCGGTGAAAAGTTTATTGGCAATTGTTTCGTTATTAAATGAGAGTCGTTCATTATAAGTGAGAATATGAGGAGTAGTAAATGTCCCTACCGTGAGCCCTTCTTCTTTTAAAAGGCGGGTAGCAAAATGAGCGGTTAAACTTTTACCGTTAGTACCACTTATTGCAACAACATTCAACTTTTGAGATAGATTGTCGAATGATTTATCAAGTTTTTTTATAGTGGTCAGCGAAGGATCTTTTAAAGAGTTGTTCCAGCGGGTATCTAGGAACTCAATAACCTCACTATAACTGTATTGCTTTGCATTAATTACTGATTTGGGTTGCGTTTGTTTTTGTGAGCTGAGATGTTTCATTCTTATTCCCCGTGGTTAAAAACCTATCTTGCTTATTCATCTGTGTGTATTATGAGATGAATGATTCGCGTGAGATCTGTATGGCTTGAGCATACCAAGGTTTGAATTTTTTGTGCATATTGCATTACACTTACAAGAAGTCACTATTTTCTATTTCAAATGTTATTGCTTACTATAGGATAAAAAGCAAAAATGTCAAAGAAGAAATTATCGCATATAGTTCAACTCTTTATTTACAAATAAGAGCAAAGCTATGATGCAGCAATTGGACTGGAGCGATCAAAAAACAGTAGAGAAAGTAGCTCATCTCTTAGCAAATCAAATGGTGGTAGCTGGAAGTTCTGACACAGTTATTGGGCTTTTAGCGTCGCTTTCCCAGCAAGGGCGCGATTCGCTTGATATAATTAAGCAGCGATCCAATATGCCCTATCTTGTTTTAGTTGGCTCAATTGAAACAGCACAGCAGTTGAGCGATGCCTTTGATCGAGAGGATGTTGCTCAGCTTGTAAAACAGTTTTGGCCTGGGCCGCTTACGTTAATTTTGCAGGCAAAAGAGGATGTTCCTGCATATATGAAATCGCCAACCGGTGGCATCGCAATTCGAGTTCCGAGTCATGAAGGATTGCAGGCACTTTTATCTTCTGTAAACGGTCTTTTTTCTACAAGTGCTAATATTTCGGGAAAGCCTGTGCCGCACACAGTTGATGAAATAGATTCTGAGATTAAGAAAAAAGTACATGCTATTGTGGAAGAAAAAAAAGCGCCAGAAATGGTGCCTTCTACCATTCTTGATTGTACTGGTGATAAGATTAAAGTCATAAGAGAAGGGACTCTATCAATACAGTCCTTTTTTAACTATCTAGATTTTTAACTCTATAAGGAGTAGGGACAATGAGAAGAACTGGATTTACGCTTATTGAGCTAATGATTGTGGTTGCTATCATTGCATTTCTTGCGATGGTATCGGTTCCTACGTTCACCCGCTTTTTAGCAAAAGCAAAACGGGCAGAAGCCTACATGAATTTAAGCTCAATCTATGCAGCAGAAAAATCATACTGGGCAGAAAATGGCAAATATTCTGATGTATTGCATGGTAATGGTGGTATTGGTTGGCAACCTGAAGGGTATAGAGGTGGCGGACAACAAGAAAATTTTTATTATACGTACGGATTTGGTAATGGCGCAGAGGGGCGTAATTTTTTTACCGGAAAATTAAAAACAGCGAATTCACATCTTGCCCAATCCTCTGCTGGAGCAAACGGCTTTAAGGCTGTAGCTGCAGGGGATATTATGGGAAATGGTAAGCCAGATATTCTTACGATTGATGAGAATAATACAGTAACGATTGTGCAGGATGCGCTGAGTTGATCAGTTTCCTAGCAAAAACTCATTAATAACGTCATAGAAAAGAGCATAAATCATGGCTCCTGCAGCTAAAAAGGGGCCAAATGGCAATGGTATGTGGCGGCGAATTTGTCCTGTGCGGTAAAGATAGATGCCACCAATAATTGATCCAATAATTGATCCAACAAGCAAAGATATCCAGACTCCTAGAAGACCAGTGAACGCACCAATAAAGGCGAGTAGATCAAAATCTCCTTCGCCAATACCTTTTTTTTGCGTTGCAAAGAAAAATATTTTGCCAACAAGCCATGGTAAAAAATAGCCTACAGCTGCACCAAAAATGCTATTTAAAGGAAGAATAGGTAGCTGATCAAAAAAGCTTAAAAGTAGGCCAACGGGAATGAGTGCAATAGTGGCCCATTGGGAGATGAGCATATGCTCGAGATCAGAACGAATAGTGATGATCAAGGCCGAAAAGAATATAAAGAATGCGAGATGGTATGAGTCATCAATAGCATAATAACCAGCAATCATACTCAAAGTGGTAAAAAGCTCAATCATTGGATAAATCCAGGAAATTTTTTTATTGCAATGGCGACAATTGCCTCCAAGTACTGCGTATGAAATGAGAGGAATGATATCTTTAGCTAAAAGGGTGTGCTTGCATTCAGGACAATGTGATCTGAATGAGCGACCTCCGTTGATCAAACGATGGCCTACAACATTAAGAAAAGATCCCCAAGCAAGAAAAAAAAGAGAAAGCAGAATGATATCAACCATTACAGCCTTCCTTCGTCCTTTAGCTTATCAATCAGATCTTCTACGCGACGTTGTTTATCAAGTTCTGCATCGTACGTGAAATGAAGATTTGGCGTATAGCGCCCCTTGATTGATTGAGAAAGGGCTTTGCGTAATGAAGCCTTATAAAGCACAAGTGTTTTTCTTTTTTCCTCATACTCTGATAGGCCACCAAGAGCATGAAAAAACACAGTACACTTACCTTTATCGGGAGAAAGCTTAACGCGTGTAATGGTGAATCCCTGAAGAGAGGGTTCATCTTGCATTATCTGAATAAAAAGCCCGGCAATCGTATGCAGGAGCATCGACTCTTTTTGGGCGTGTTTAATAGTACCTACTCGTGGATTAGTCATTACTTACTTGGATCAAAAAAACCTTGGTTGATGATTCTCATCATGTTCATTTTGATTGCACGAACGAGACGTTTTCGACGTTTTTGAGTCGCTGGTTCGAAGTATACGGTCCGTTTCATATCGCGAACTACACCTTCACGCTCAATCTTTTTTTTGAGCTGACGTAGAGCTTTATCAACATTACCGATAACATTAACCTCAATATTGGACTTCTTCTTAGACATTAAAATCGCCACCTTTCATGGACTTTGTTGCGCAATGAACATGTTATAAAATTTATAGACTAGCTATCACTATCGATATGCTATCAGAATCCCCATTGAATGTCCAGTTCTAGGGAATTATGGTCTATTCTATTATCACAGTAAATAGTGTGTATATTGCCAGTAGGAGCCATTCTTTGTAATTTAAAGTAGCATGGCAGAGTTTTCAGCATTTTGAACATTTGATTGGTGATGCGAGCTTGAAAAGGGTGCAGATTCTAAAGTAACCAGTAAGCATTGGCTTAAAATGTGGCGTTAAAAGAGAACATAACTGTGGAGCTACGATAGCTATTGCGTTGGGAGATTGGTGCCTGCCAAAACAAACCGAGTCCAATATTTGGAGAGATGTCGTAGTTGAGTGCAATATCTATAAACTTTGCTTTAAAACCAGTTGTTTTTTCCAGCTGCATCGGCAAGAACATATCAATATCGTCGCAGTCGCGTAATGTTATATCGTCTTCTTTATGCTCCATCTGTATGTATTGAAAGTAGCCAGAGAGCCTATCAAGAAAGTGATAAGCGGCGATTTTACCACCAAAGTGCCAGTTATGCCCGGGCTGAATGCTCACGTCTGTCGTAAAAGGGTAGATGCTTGTTTGAAAGATGCTTGTTGGTACTCGATATTTTTCAAAGTTACGTTCAAAGAAATAGGTCATACCCACTTCAGCACCAATCTCGATGGATTCGACAAAATCAAAATTTAAGCCGGTCGTGAATCCTACTCCGGAATGATCATTATTGCCAAAGGGAACAAAAAAAGCGCGATTGAATGCTGCTTCGTCGAGCCTATTTTCGTTACCCGGTGAAACGGTACCACTCACTTTAAAGAAAGGGATAATCATAAAATGTGGCCAGTCTTCGTCATTTTTATTGAGCTCAAAGCCACGTCGCCAAAAAAGATTAATACGCACTTCTTCTACGGAAGTCTCGCAATAGTTGCAAATATTAAGACCGATTTCTTTTGAAATATTTTTGAGCTCAGACATGAGATATTTTCTGACATTATTACCAGTTAATGGAGATGGGTCGAAAGGACAAACTGGATCCGTGCACTCCGTTAAATCAATAAAGCCTGTGTTGGTTTGGGACATGCTTACGAGCCCTGTTTGCAAGCTTATGCCAAAACCAGCATAAATATCAGCAGCCATCTCCATGCGAACGCCCCGTTTTTTATATTTGAGCGGTACGGAAAAATAGCCGAAATCTTGATTTGGGTCGATTTTTGTTCCGTCGTTTAAGCTGCCGGGTGTAACACCGGGGAAAAGATTGGTAAGAGCTGTTTGTAGGGTAGGTGCAAGCGTTTTTCCATTTGGAATTGGCCCATACAATAATGGGATCATGCCCCAACGTCCATTAAGATCTCCCAGTGGCACTTTTTGGCAATCATTGTTACGTCCACGTTCAGCATTTTGACCAAAAGGAGAAATAGAAATGCCTGCATTATCTCGTTTGCGCTGTGCAAAATCAGGATTTTTAATTTTTAGCTTTTCATGAGTGTAAAGAAAAGTATGTGGATCAAGAGAGCTAAAAACCGGATACGGATCATTCTTTGCAAGTGATGAAAGAGCTTGAACGGCCAGTTGTATACATAAAAAAAAGCCAAAAAGAAGAAGCTTGAAACTGAGTGGGCGTGCCATTACCATTACGTTCCTTTCTAACAATATATAACGAAATAACGTATACCATTGTTGTTGTCTATTCGTCAATTGTTGAAGACAAAGGTATGTGATCTGGGGAGAATAGGGGATTTAGCTATAGAAAAGTCCTCGCTGTAAAGAACGAGGACTTTTAAAATCAATTTTGTGTCACTAATTTAATGATTGTACCAATCCTTCAGCGGCAAAATAGAAAATGATGCCAGCCATAATTAGGCCGCCAATAGTGATTAGATTTTTGCCACCTTTCCATTCTTCCTTGATTGTGAGTAGCGTAATCATAGAAAGGGAAAAAGCTAATACTATGAATATTGCCGTCAGAGAGAAAAAAAGCTGCACATTCTTTAGAAATGTGAAGCTTAAAAATATACAAAATCCAACGATTAATACTGCAAGGCGTTGGGGTAATTGTGTATCCCATAGTTGTTTAAAGAGCGATACCATGAGAGCGCTTGAGCTCCAAATCATTGAATGAATTGTTCCAAGAATTGCGGACAGCATTGAAACGTGCACCGCCGTAATAATCCATGTATTGGTAGGAAATATTATTCTAAGTACATCCGGAAGCAAGATGCCCGGCGTGAACAATGAGAGAGGGGTAGACATAATAATTGAAGTAACAAACAACAAGTAGATCACTCCTACGATGCTTATCGAAAGGGTTAAGGCTTTCGGTACATTTTTTTGCGGATCTTTTACTACTGCAAACAATGAGCTTGCGCATTCAAAGCCAAAAAATCCAAATACCACTGCTGGTGCAGCTTTAAAAATATTTCGCAGTCCAAATGGTGCAAATGGCGTAAGGTTTGATAGCTGTGCTTTGGTGAAGCACATGATTGTCGTAATAATGAGCGGAAATGTAGTGGTTACAATCAAAATTTGTTGGCCCAGTTCAGAGAGCACAACGCCAAACATATTAAGGGTTATTAAACCAATCAGAGCTGAAAGCCCTAAGCTATGAGAAGAATAGGATGGAAAAAATGGCATCATATAATCTCCTGCAGCATGTGCAAGTAGACCCATAGCTATGAGTAAGCCAATCATATAAGCGCCGCCAGCGATAGATCCTGCAAAATGGCCTCCCCACTGCTTTGCGTAGATATAGAATGACCCTTCCTCAGGAAACCGGGCAGCGACTCGTGCTAAAGATTGCGCGATAAACCAGACGGCAACTATAACAAAAAGATAAGCAATGATGCCAGCTGGGCCTACGTACATCCCGATTGCTGCCGGCGCGGTAAAGATACCTGCTCCGATCATTGCGTTCATACCAGTTATTGTTGCTGTGGCTACCCCAATCTTGGACACGTTATCTTGCGCCATGATTAATCCTTTGGTTTATGGGGTTATATATATATTAGCTTTTCTATAGTATAGTATTTATCAGTGTTTTACTAATCAAGGAACTTCATGGATCGCTACTGCGCTTACTATCAAGCTGAAATTGAAAGATCAGAAATCATTCATTTAGTGAGTATCTTGAAAAGTTTTGATAATGTCTGCTTTGATCGCTGCTTTGATAAGAATAAAAACATATTCGAATTTTTTGTGCCAGAAAGCATGGAACCATTTTTTCTACGTCTCATGGCATATTTTGCAAATAAAGCTGTGGTAAGAGATTTAAAAAAGCTGCCAAATCGACTTGAGGCAGGTGAGGCTATATAAGGGCCAGCGCCTGTTGTACCCGTTTTTTACCTTCTTCAATTCCCAACATTGCAATCAGATCAAGGACGCTTGGGCCATGAACTTTGCCTATCATAGCTAATCGCAAAAACCAAAAAAGTTGTTTGATTGGAATGCCTGCTTTTTTTGACGCTATTTTAAGATCATCCATAGACTCAAGAGAACTAATATGCTGCAAAATGAGTTCTTTCAGTTTTTGCTGATGGCTTTGATCAATGCAATCAGCAATAGCTGCTTGCGAAACTTGTGGAGCAGCGAAATAAAAGGCAAGTGCGTCAACTGAATTTTTGAGGGTATACAGATCTGTTTTAATGATTTGAAGGATGTTGGCCAACTGTTTATCGCTTAGTTCTTTAGCCTGTGGATAATCTTTTTGTAAAAAGGGGCGTACCATCTGGGCAAGCTCGAGCTTATCAAGCTTTTGTATCCATTGATGATTCACCCATCTAAGTTTTTCAACATCATATTTAATTTGGCTCGTTGATCCAATATGATCGAAATCAAAAACCTCAGAGATTTGATCAAGATCCATTATCTCATCTTTAAATGATCCACCGATGATTGCGAGATAATTATTGATTGCTTGTGGCAAATATCCTTCGTCGCGAAGATCATGGAGAGAAAAGCCAAAATCCCGTTTTGAAAGCTTTTTGCCATCGATGTTGCAAAGCATCGGCATATGCCAAAATATTGGCAAAAATGTATCGAGAGCTAAATACATAGCGGCTTGGCCGGCTGTATTGCTTTGATGATCCTCGCCACGAAATACGTGCGTAATTTTCATATTTAAATCGTCCACAAAGTTGGCAAACATAAACGTAAAGCTTCCATCGGCACGAGTGAGTGGAAAATCGGAAAAATGTTTTAAATCAAATGTAATGGTGCCGCGGGCAAGATCGGTTATTTCAATTTTTTTATTGTGATCAAGCTTGAATCGCCAAATGAATGGTAGGTTCTGCGTAAGATAGTTTTCAATATCTTTCTGTGAAAGGTTGATGCAGGTACGATCATAGCGCGGAGGCATCTTGAGTGCTCGCTGGCGATTACGCTTTTTATCAAGTTCTTCTTGCGTGCAAAAGCAACGATAAACTGTATTCTTCTGTATTAATTCTTGGAGAGCTTGTTGATATAAATTTTGTCGCTCAGATTGAAAATAAGGTGCATATGGACCACCAATTTCTGGGCCTTCTTGCCAAGGCAACCCTAGCCAATGAAGGTCTTCTTGGATAATCTTGGCCCCTCGATCGAAATTTCTTGATGAATCAGTATCTTCAATGCGTAGAATAAATGTTCCATTTTTTTGCTTGGCAAATAAGAAATTTAAAAGCGCTGCGCGGCTATTGCCAATGTGCATAATACCGGTCGGCGAAGGGGCAAATCGTACGCGAAAAGATGGAGTGCTCACAAGGATCCTTTGTAGTGCATGTGGCTATAATATATTGCAATCCGAAACTGTTCTGTATACAGTGTACTCGATGCGTTTGGCAAGTCTAGTTTCCGGCTTTTTATGCGCATTATGAAGCGAAAAAGGAGTAGTAATGAATAAATGTCTTAGGATGACGATAACCGCTGACTTTCCCAAAAATTTTCTTATCGATTTTATTCAAAAGCATGCAAAAAAAATTGGGCTTGAGGGAACTGCTCAACTTGCCAACGCAAAAGAGATTAGGATAACGATTTGCGGCTCGGCTGATGCCTTGGATGATTTTCTTGATGTTCTGTATAAAGGAGCTAAAGGATTTGATCTTCATAATTTGGAAATTGAGCCTTTTCTCAAGGATAAGGATTATCGCCAGGTATTTCGGGTAATCGAGTAGCTTACTCATTGTCCAGGGGCATAGTTTGATTGTAAAAGGGCTGTATAAAGCTTAATGAAAGTGGACTTCTGCGGAAGGCTGTTCTTTTTACCTAAATCAGCATTCTGTTACACTTATAAACTAAACAGCAACTAGCTGTAGAGGTTTTTTATGCTTAGCAGAATGACGATTAATGAACTTATGTACTCGATTTATCCTTTTTTTCGTTTTGTTTCACTTTGCTTGCCGTGCGGAGTGGCGTTTTTATGCTGCAAAAGATGCAGCGACTCTCTTGATTGATATTCCTGAGTCATTCACGTTATCAAATCTTTCTCATGAATCGGATGTTTCATTTTCCAAGAAAGAACTTGAGTATCTCACTGAGTTGAAGGTGGCAGATAAAATAGATGCGCATGATCTTGAGCGAGCAATAGGATATCTTTTTCAAAGAAATCTATTTGATGATATTACGCTTTCTCTACAGGATGAGCCTGCTGGTAAGCGGGTGCATTTTAAGCTGCACGGGTTATGGCGATTTGAAAAAATGAAAGTGAGTGGTGTATGGGTGGGTAAAGAATGGTATAAACAGCATTATTTACTTCAACCGGGTGATCGATTTGATCGAGAAAAACATTATCATTCGATGACAAAAATAAAGCAGGTCTGTGTGCAGGATGGTTATTTTAATGTGAGTACGGAAAGTTTTTTTTCATATAATAGAAAAACAAAGGGAGTAACGGTTCATGCTGAAATAAATAGAGATAAAAGATTTATGATCAGAAAAAATGAGGTGATTGTTCACGTTGATAAAAAGGTGAGTCATGCTGAAAAAATGCTTCTTGAAAAAAAACTGTCAAAGAAGATTTCGCGCGCACTTTCTCATACAAAATATTCAAAAAAATCTATTGAGTATCAGGCGCGTCAATTGAAACAAGATCTTGCGCAAAAGGGCTTCCTGCATGTCTCGATTGATTTGCAAGAAGCTCTTTTTCGAGAACGACATAATGTGCAATTAACGTGGCGCATAAATGTTCGTAAAAAGAGAGAGCTTGTTTTTTTTGGGAACCGTTTTTTTTCCTCAGCACAGCTATTGGAGCAAATTTTGCAGTTTGGGCGTTCTGCCTGGATAGTTCCTTCATCTATTTTATCTTCAGAAGTTCAACAGGCATATCATAAAAAGGGATTTTGGGATGTACAGATTGATGCCAAAGATGAAGATAGTCGCTCTTTTTTTACCATCAAAGAAGGGAGGCGAGCTTTTATTAAACAAGTACATTTAGAAGGAGTCTGTTCGTTTACTGAAAGATCTTTAATTAAAAAGTTTTTTTCAAAGATTAAGCGGCACGGGTTGTTTGATCAAAAGAGTATTGATCATGCTTTTGAGTTGCTTGTCGATTACTATTTAAAGCGCGGTTTTTTGGATATGAAAATTTTGGGCCATAGATATATTTCATTACCAAAAGGTGGCCATCAACTAATTATTACTCTACATGAGGGAGAGCGAAAAGTAATTGAAGGGGTTGAAGTTTCTAATTACATGGAGCTGTCTACTCAGGGCCCTTTATCTTATATTGCTAAAGCAAAAAATATGTGTGCCTATAATGATGCCATCGTGCAAGAACATACGCGCTGGCTTGCAGAACATTTTCGCAAAAAAGGGTTTGTGTTTCCTATAATTAAACATGAGCTTGTTTTCAAAGAAGGCAGATCGGTATTGGTATGGAGTATCGATCCTGGTAAAAAAATAGTTTTTGGAAAAACGATTATTACTGGCGCTACCGATTTTCTTTTTGAAAAACTGGTGCGAGAGCTACATTATAAAGCGGGCGATATATGGGATCATGAAAAAATAAAGCGCTCATTTATACGGCTCAAAAACTTGAAGCTTTTTGACACAATTTCGTTTACTCCGCTTCCAATTGATCTAGAAAGCTATACACGCAATATTTTGGTGAAACTGCATAAGGATGATCCATTCGAGCTGCGTATTCGTGGTGGCTTTGAGTTTCAACATATTCGCCAATACCAAACGTTTGCAGGTGTTGCGTACAAAGTTGGTGGTACATTCATGGTAAAAAATCCTACCAATAGTGGGGATCATTTTCGTTTTGATGCTGACGTGGCACGATCTCATCGTGAAGTGAGACTTAAATATGAGTATCCATGGATCTTTGGTACTCCGCTTGATGGGGTAACGCAAGCCTATGCAACTAAGTATGAGCAGCCAGGATTCATAGGTAGCAAGCGAAATCTATACACCTTCTATCAGCATGGTTTTTTGACGGGAGTGCGTCACAAAAATAAGTACATAGATGCAGGAATAAACGTGGGATTTGAAGTGATGAAAACTACTTTTTCTGATGATGATTTGCAAACAACGACTGCTGCTATCAGGCTCGCGCAAGCCATCAATTTTGATGTGCGTCTTTTGGATCGCAACGTTCCATACTTATTTTTTGAGCCCACTATCATGGTGGATTTTCTTGATAATAATTTATATCCCACAAAAGGTATGTTTTCGTTGCTATCCTTTAAAGGTATGTTTCCCACTAAGAGACAGTTTTCCAATTCTTATTTTATCAAAATGCTTGTTGAGCATTCGTGGTTCATACCTCTTCAACAAATTGTAGCAGCCTTTCGATTTCGATTTGGCCATATTTTTCATCGTCAATTTTCTGATATCATGCCAAGCGAGCGCTTCTATTTAGGAGGAAGCAATTCAGTGAGAAGTTATGAGACTGATCTTGCTCCGCCAACGAGCATCTTTATAGATGATGACGGTAAAAAACATGTGGTTCCAAGAGGGGGGAAAACAATGCTTAATGTGAATGTAGAGCTTCGTATACCTGTTGCCTCAAAGGTAGGAATAGTGCTATTTCAGGATTTGGGATTGCTCTGTGGAGATTCGTTTGCCGATTTCAATGCAGGACGATTAGTGGCTGGTACTGGCTTTGGTATGCGATATCATACTCCCATTGGCCCACTACGATTTGATATTGGTTGGAAATGGCGCAAAGAACGGCTTGGGGAGCGTGGATTTAATTGGGCGCTTACCTTTGGTCAAGCATTCTAAGAATCTTTCAATTTGTAAGATATTTGTTATATTAAAGCGATAGATAAGTACATTCAAATGAAAGAGACTATTATGAATTCTCATAACCACGAGCATAATCATGAACACACGGTTGTTGGTGAACTGATTTGCCATTTACCCTATGCTATTTTTTCTGTAGCATTTGGCCTTACGCTTTTAAGTTTTGTGACATACTTTTCCTATGGATCTCCTACAGATATTATATGCCAAAAATCAGATATTTTATTTCACAGCTTTCATTTTATGCATATTGTATTTGCTGCTACCGGTACATTGATCACATTCTTTCGTTATTCAAATAATAAGTTCAAAGCAATAATTTTGGGTATTATGTCTCCTGCCATTTTTTGTACGCTTTCTGACTCTATTTTGCCTTATCTTGGCGGAAAGATGATGGGGGTACATATGCATTTCCATTTGTGTTTTGTAACAGAGTTACAAAACGTTATTCCTTTTTTGCTCGTTGGCATAGTAAATGGATTTGTTATGAGCCAGCATAATGGAGATCGCCAGTGGCTTTATGCAATCACTTCTCACGCTATTCATATTCTGATTAGCTCGCTTGCATCTATTTTTTATTTAGTTGCTAATGGATGCACTGATTGGCATGAATTTATCGGTATGGTTTTTGTGTATTTAATTTTTGCTGTTGTAGTACCATGTACTCTTTCTGATGTAGTGGTTCCATTATTATTTGCACGGGCAGGTACTAAAAAATGAGAACAATTTCCTTACGGAATGTTACCAAATCTTATCACGGAGAGCTCGTACTAGAAAATATAAATCTCATGATTCCTGGAGGACAATTTTTTGCTTTACTTGGGCCGAGTGGCAGTGGCAAAACAACTATTTTACGATTGATTGGCGGATTTGAGCAGCCGGATAAGGGAACTATTTACTTGGGTGATGAAAACATTACAGATGAGGCGATCAATGAGCGCCGGGTGAATACAGTGTTTCAGCAGTATGCGTTATTTCCTCATATGAATGTGTTTGAAAATGTGGCTTATAGCTTACGTATACGTAATGTTGCAAATGATATTGTTGAGCAAAAGGTACATCGCGTACTTCGTGCAGTTCATCTTGATAAGCAAATTTATAAATCGATAGGCCAATTATCAGGAGGGCAGCAACAACGTGTTGCGTTGGCGAGGGCCATTATTAATGAGCCGGAAGTATTGCTTTTAGATGAACCATTGGCGGCACTTGATTTGAAGTTGCGTGAGCGAATGTTGATTGAGCTTATTGATTTGCAAAGCCAATTGAAAACAACGTTTGTGTATGTAACGCATGATCAATTTGAAGCGCTTACAGTAGCAGATCATATGGCAATCATGAATGAAGATGGCCAGATTGAGCAGATTGGTACCCCAAAAGAAATTTATGAATTTCCTGTTTCTTCATTTGTAGCAAAATTTGTAGGATCGACGAATATTTTTGCAGGGATAATGCAGATGACGTCTCATAGCTCTCGAATAGAAATTGAACACTTGGGCACCTTTGAAGTATACGTACCTGCAAATAAAAAGTGGGTTACTGATGGTGCGCGTGTTTTGATGAGTTTACGTCCCGAAAAAATTGAGATACGAAAATCTTTGATGGAAGGTTTTTCAAATAAATGGCTTGGGGTAGTGGAAGCGATTGTATATCATGGCCGTTCAACGCAATTTAATGTTCGCTTAAAGAATGATCAAATGATTCAAGTTTTTGAGCAAAATGAAGAACATTTTGAACGAGAAGTAATCGATTATGATGATCAGGTATATCTCTATTGGCAGAAAGAAAACGTAGTACTGTTGGAAAAATGAAACGACTATCAGGCCTTTTTTCACAAGAAATTTCCTTTTTTTGTTCAATGCCTGCTATTTTGTGGCAGAGCATTTTTATGCTTGCGCCTATGGCAATCATATTTTATTTCAGCATTATGGGGTTGGGTTTTACTTTTACTTTCAGTCATTATTGGGGACTTTTTAAAGCGAGCTATCTAGCGATTATTTTTCGCTCTCTTATTCTTTCTTTTGGTACCGCAATAACAACATTACTTCTTGCATATCCTATGGCCTATTTTCTTGCTATTCGCGTAAAGCGATTTAAAAATATTCTTCTTTTCTTTCTGACTCTCCCTTTTTGGGTAAATTTTTTGGTTCAAATTTATTCTTGGTATTTTCTATTAGAGCATAACGGTCTTATTAATACGGCACTTCTTAAAATGGGCATTATTAGTGAACCTCTTCAGCTTGCAAGCAGCCTGTTTGCGATTTTTATAGTCATGGTCTATTGCTATTTGCCGTTTATGATTATGCCCCTTTATAGCGTGTTAGAACAAATTGATATGCGACTTATTGCAGCCTCAGCAGATCTAGGAGCAACTCCCTGGCAGACGTTTCGTCGCATTACATTGCCGTTATCATTTTCCGGTATTAAAACAGGTTTTTTATTGGTTTTGATACCATCTTTTGGTGAGTTTGTGATTCCTTCATTGCTTGGTGGTTCCAAGTACATGCTTGTAGGATCGCTTATTTCTTATCTTTTTTTAGTAGCACGTAACAACTCTACGGGAGCAGCATTTACTGTGTTGAGTGGGCTATCTCTATTGATTATAATGCTCACATTGTATGCAGTAAGCCGCCTTTGGTTTTTTCGAAAAGCAGTGAGGTAAAATGAATAAGTATAGGGGATGGGGAGACTATCTGTTTCCCTTGTTTGCGGGGAGTTTTTATTTGTTCTTTTATACACCTCTTATAATTTTGATTGTTTTTTCATTTAATGATAATCTGCTTAAGTATGAATGGGGCGGGTTTACCACGAAATGGTATGCGTCGCTGTGGGGCAATACTGAAATATGGCATGCATTACAAAACTCTCTGATTGTCGCATGTTCTGCCGTGGTATTGTGCTTGGCAATGAGTACGCTTTTTATTTTTTATGGTAGTAAATCCTTTGTGCGTCGTACAATTTCGCTTTTTTATATTAATTTGTCGGTTCCTGAAATTGTTTTAGCAGTTGGCTTAATTAGTTTATTCTATTTTTTTTCTGTGCCTTTGAGTCTTACTACGCTTATTGCAGCTCACACTGTATTGGGTTTGGGGTATGTAGTTCCGATTGTTCATGATCGATACATAGAGCTTGATAAGCGATATGTAGAGGCTTCGATGGATCTGGGAGCAACTTCATGGCAAACCTTTTACCGTGTCGTTTTGCCTTTGCTTTTTCCAGCGTTACTTACTTCCGCGCTTTTGGTTTTTATTATATCTTTTGAAGATTTCTCTCTTTCCTTTTTCTGCTCGGGAGGATCTACTGTGACGTTACCACTGTATATTTTTGCAAAAATTAGATCCGGTGCTTCTCCTGTGGTGAGTGCGTTATCCACTTTTCTTCTTCTTCTCAGTAGCATTGTTGTATTACTATTTCTCTCGTTGCAGCGTCGGGGAAAAACTAAATGAACATTGTTCGTGTTACAGTTAGAATTCTTATTGTTGTTACTATTGTAACGATTATTTATGGATTTTTGCGGATTCCCGCAGTTCTTGATCGATATTCAACCAAAAAAAGTATTAATTTTTTGGCTTGGTCAAATGGGATTGATGCGGAGTTTTTTGCTGATTTTGAGAAAAAAACAGGTATTCGTGTATATCTTTCTTACTTTGAAAATTATGAAGAACTTTTAGTAAAGTTGCGAGCTGGATTAGGAGATTATGATTTAATTATGGCGTCTGATTATGCAGTAAGTGTTCTATTGAAAGAAGGGGTTGTTAAGCCGCTTGATAAAACTAAACTTCCTTTTTTTAAGGATCTATATCCAGCATTATTAAATCTTTATCATGACAAGGAAAATCGCTATAGCATTCCATTTGCATGGGAGGTATATGGTATTGGGATTGATATGGATTATTTCAAAGGGAAGTTGCCGGTTGCAAGCTGGAGTTTGCTTTTTGATCCAAAAATAGCTTCACGTATCGGAATGATTGATGATGCGAAGGAAATTGCTTCGGTTGTTTCTTTGTATTTATTTGGAAAGAATAAGTACTCTATTAATAGTTCTGAGCTTGAGAAGATACAGGAACTTCTGATTCAGCAAAAAGAACGGGTTGTAATGTATACTGATCTACGAACAGACTATTTGCTTGTTTCCAATTCTGCGCCTGTGGTGATGGGTATTAGTTCAGATATTTATAAAGCTAAGAGTAAGTATAAAAATATTGAATTTATTCTTCCTGAAGAGGGAAGTTTTGTGATTCTTGATACGTTGGTCTTGCCGCTTTCTACGCAAAAACAAGATTTAGTATACGATTTTCTTAATTATCTCTATCAGCCAGAAGTTTTTGAGAAATATACGGAGCGTTATAATGTTTTTCCTGCTTTAAAGGGTCTTGCTTCTCGCAAGAATAACTATTCATTTTCTCCGACAAAATCGCTTTTTTCTCGACTGAGCTTTTTTTCCTATAAGATACCAGAGCGCTTGCTACGAGAATTATGGATTACTCTTAAATCTTAAACGTATTGACTTTTCCTCTCCATATAGTAAATCATAAAGATAACTTTATTCGATTTTTGTTCAATTGGGAGAGTAGGATGAAACGAATTTTACTAGTAATCGTTTCTTTATGTTTCATGCGTCCACTATTTTGTAAGCTGCCGGCTGCAGAAACAATAGATCGCCTTCAGGAGCTACAGCGCTGCATATCAACTATCAAATCAAATGTTCAAACTATCGAGGCTATTGTTATTCAAAATGAAGATATTTCGGAAGAGGTATCACTTCTTGGCGAAATTCTTTGCTCTAAATTGGATAATATTACGGTAAGCGTAAGTGCTGCAGATATTACCGTAGATTTTGGACCAGTACTAGATGAGATATCTTTGGTTGGTGACCTTTTATGCACCAAGATTGAAGAGCTCTCAGATCAAGTATCATTTAATGATGCCCTTATTCTAACAGCGATTGATAA
>CAYGJB010000005.1:0-33127 GCA_964350195.1 uncultured Pseudomonadota bacterium | reverse complement strand
CTTATTCTAACAGCGATTGATAACATAACGGTGCCTCCAGTTACCGTTTCGGGCATTGAAGAGTTATCAACTCAGCTTTCATTGGTTAGTGAAACGTTGTGTACCAAGATTGAAGAGCTCTCAGATCAGGTTTCACTTAATGATGCTCTTATCTTAACATCTATTGACAACATAACGGTATCTGTAGCAACTACTTCTGAGCTTGAGGAATTGTTTTCTGCCCAAGATATATTAATCTGTTCTAAAATTGGTGGCTTTGATGATGAAGGTTCTTGTTTAGACAGCCAAATCGATATTCCTCAAGACATTGATAATCTTAATCTCAATGTGATTCAACTTCTTAAAACTATTCTGCTTGAGCTGAGAGGATGTAACGTTCCATAAACGCATAAACTGAAATGAAAGGCCCCGTCTAGTGCGGGGCTTTTTTGTGTTAGAATCTCTTTTGGGGTATTCTGAAACCAGTTATTCTTTTCTTTTTAATCTATGGAAATTTGATGAGCAATAAAATGTTAAATGGCACTCAAAATAATACTTTTTATGTAACAACCCCTATATATTATGGAACAGCTAAGCCTCATCTTGGCTCGTTGTATTCAACGCTAATGGCAGATGTGATTTCTCGGTGGCAAAGGCTTCTATCAAAGCAAACTTATTTTTTAACAGGTACTGATGAGCATGGCCAAAAAATAGCTGAAGCTGCAGAAAAAGCAGGCAAGACCCCCAAAGAGTTTGTAGATAGTTTTATAGATGCGTATCAGAAGACTTGGTGTGCTTATCAGATTGATTATCAGCAATTTATTCGCACCACTGATCCGCGTCATATAAAAGGGGTGCAGGGACTTATAAAAAAGCTCATGGATTCGGGAGATATTTATAAAGGATCTTATGATGGCTGGTATTGTACGCCTTGTGAGACGTACGTAGCGGGCGATGTGAATAAAGAATCTCCTGAATGCCCATCATGTAGTAGACAAACCAATGCAGTGTCAGAGAAATCATACTTTTTTAAGCTTTCAAAGTATCAAGATAAGCTACTTGCATGGTACAAAGCGAACCCTAATCTTATTATTCCGCGTGAACGGGCGAATGAAGTAATCAGCTTTGTAGAGTCTGGATTAAAAGATTTAAGTATTTCTCGGGCAACGATTAGCTGGGGTGTACCGTTTCCGAATGATCCTGAGCATGTGGTGTATGTATGGGTGGATGCACTATGCAATTATATCACTGCTATTGGTTATGGAGATCTATCAGGAACGAAAGAGTTTGAAAAATGGTGGCCATGTAATCTGCATGTTCTAGGCAAAGATATCGTGCGTTTTCATGCTGCCTATTGGCCAGCAATGTTAATGGCTGCTGATCTCGCATTACCCAAACAATTATTAGTGCATGGATGGATTCAGGTTAATAAACAAAAAATGTCTAAGTCTCTTGGTAATGTAGTTGATCCAATGCATCTTGCAGAACATTATGGTGCTGATGAGGTGCGTTACTATTTATTGCGCCAGTTGCCGATTAATAGCGATGGTGATTTTAGTACTGGTGACTTAGAGCAGTGCATTACGTCCGATCTTGCAAATGATCTTGGAAACTTATTACATCGCATGGTGAGCTTGGCTGATCGGCAGGGGATTCATGAGATTACGCCATCGCAAGTATGGAGTAAAGAAGCTATTGATCTAAGAGACGAAGCTTATAACGTAATCGAAGATTATCATGCGCATATGGCTTCATATGAATTTCATTTAGCGCTCGCTCGTCTTTGGAAATTTATTAATCAAGTGAACGCTTATTTCCATGGCCAAGAGCCATGGAAAGTTGCAAAAAAAGATATGCGTCTGTTTGAGCAAATTATTTCTGCAACATGCCACAGCTTGCGCATAATCGCACTGCTTTTATGGCCCGTGATGCCGAAAAAAATGGATACATTACTTTTAAGTATTGGGCATAAACTGAACTTTGAGAAAGATAGTATAGAATCATTAGAGCTAGGCATATGGCATCAAACGTTTTTACTGAAAAAAATGCCAACGCTGTTTAAAAAAATTGAGGAATCAAATATGCAAGAAATTAAAACTGAACAACCAGAACAGGCAAAAAGCAGTGATTACATACATATAGATGATGTAGCCAAAGTGGATCTTCGCGTGGGAACTATCACCACAGCAGAATCTGTGCCTGATTCAGAAAAGCTTATTAAGCTTCAAGTGGATTTTGGTAATAATGGTATGAAACAAATTTTTGCTGGTGTGCGCAAATGGTATCATCCAGAAGATTTAATTGGTAAGCAGGGCATATTCGTTATCAACCTTAAGCCACGTAAAATGCTTGGCCAAGAATCACAAGGCATGATGCTTTTTGCAGAAGGAGAAGATGGTAAACTTCATCCGGTGAATCCTGAAGGCGTGGTGCCGAGTGGTACGCGATTGAGATAAATTTATTTTATCGGAAAGAATAAACCAGCGTATTTTTGATATACATTGCCATCACTATCACAGAAGTATCCCTGGTACTTATTGCAACTATATACTGGCTGCCCAAGACGATAGGCGAAAACAGCTTTTTGGCACATGCTGACTAATGGAGTGTCCAAAAAGTGCCGTATAGGTATATATCTGCAGGATGTATGAGGATATGAATTATGCAAATGTTTCTTTTTATAGTTGATATCCATTGCTTCTATATTAAAAATTATAAGTACATTGAGTAAAAAAAATATTTTTTTCACTGGTAACTCCATTAAGATGTGATTATAGATTCTCATTCTTATTTTAGTTTACAGTATTCTGTTTGTTAGAAAAAGGAGTGCTAGTAAGTGTTAAAAAAAATTAAACATTATGTGGGCAAAGTTCAGATAGTTGGCTTCGAGCGTTTTTTAAGAGGAGTAAAATTTCGATATGAAAAAGGCCGATTTATAAGATCAATAAGAGCCCAGGCAATGCGAGGGGCGGCAGAAACAACGTGGAACACATTTGCAAAAAGCTATAAAGAGGCTGTACTGCAAACAAAAATGCTTTCATTTCTTGTGAGCAATCAGAGTGATATTCTTTTTCTAGCAGATCAATATTGCACCAACACGTTTAGTTTTTTGGGATCTAGAGCGCAGAGCTATTTGCAGATGCCTTGGTATTATGATGTTCGCTTGGCACAGCACGCTGGAGTAGCTGATTCTAGCTTTGATAGCAGATCATTTTATGCGGACATTCCAATTATACAGAATGATGCTAAGTCTCTTGGCAAGGATATAAAAGTACCTTGGGAGTTTGCCCGTTTTCAATGGGCTCCTATTCTTGCTCAAGCTTATGTTCACATCAAGCAAGAAAAGTACTTGATAGCTTTAAAGTCGCAGATTAATTCATGGATTGATGCATGCCCATATCTTTTTGGGATTCATTGGATTAACCCGATGGAAGTTGCTATTCGTGCAGCTAATTGGATTATAGCCTATCAATTGCTTGGTGAGCAGCTATCTGGAGATCAGGAATTTTTTCGGCGATTTGTATGCAGTTTATATGATCATATGAGGTTTATTGAAAACAATTGGGAATGGTATGATGGACGCACTAATAATCATTATCTTTGCAATCTTGTCGGCTTTGGGTATCTAAGTTGGCTATTTAATGATTTTGATCGCTTAAAAAAGATTTTTAGTGAGTTAGGCAGTGAATTTAATTGGCAAATTTTTGATGAGGGCAGCTCATATGAAGGATCAACAAAGTATCATCGCTTGGTAACGGAGCTTTTTCTGCATGGTTTTTTAATTGCAAAGCAAATTGGTGAGCCGGTTTCTCAGCAGATAATTGAAAAACTTCGTCGCATGGTTATCTTTGCGGAGCGCTCAAAAAGCATATCTATTGGAGATGAAGATGGGGGCGTGTTTATGCACCCGGCGCTATACGATATCAATAAGCTTTTTTTGCATTTAACAGGTGAATCTAGAGCCAAGGCGAATAAGATCCAATCATACCCGCAATTTGGGATTACTTTTATTAATGACGATAGCTGGCACATTTCTTTGCGTAATCATGCCTATCATCTCAGCCAGCCAGCAGCCCATTTTCATGAAGATGTAGCAAGCGTAACGGTTTCTTTTTGTGGCATACCGATTCTGATTGATCCGGGCAGCTATGTGTATACTGCTTCAAGCTGGTGGCGTAATTATTTTCGATCGATCCAGCAACATAGCTGCTTTTATCCAGAAGAATGGCATGCTATTGCCAATAAAGACCTTTTCTCTTTGGGCATTGAGCCTCACGTGAGCTCTTGCCAGGGCACCGATATAACGCATTCATTTTTTGGGTTTAAAGCCTCTCGCTCTATTGCTTTACAGCAGAAAGCATTATTGATCTTTGACTCCTGGGAATCTTCATCCGCAATGCGCTGGGCTTGGGTTTTTTCTTCTGAGATACTGGTGGAGGCCCATGGCCATAGCTGTTGGCTGTTAAGATATAAGAATGAGCCACTGCTTGTTATGCAATCTCCTGATCTTTGTTTACAATTAGATGAAGTGTGGAGCTCACAAAGCTATGGCATTAAGCAAAAAACTATCGCTTTGCGAGGAACCTATCGAGGGGTTAATCGAAACGTACAATTTCGCTTTTATCCGGCTTGAATGGTTGTTTTATTCACCTCTTTTTTTCTAAAATATAAGAAACAAAGAGGGGGAAGATATGGGACCAAAATCAGTTGCTGGCGAACATATTTTTTTAGAGTATCTATCCAAAGAGCATATTCCTGAATATTTGTATCACTTTTCTCCTACGATTCAAGCCCTTTTAAGGGTGAACGCAATTTCGTCAGAACGCTCTTATCTTGAAGAACAGTGTCAACAGTCAGATCTCTTTTTTTACGTGATTAAGGATGGGCAGACGGAGGATATAATTGGTGCTATTGAAATTCGAAGTGCTACATTTCGCAGTCAACTGTATTGCTGGCTCAATGAGCATTGGTGGGGAAAGGGCTATTTTCAAGAGGCAATAACGTTGGCTGTATCGGTATATTTTTCTCAAACAGGAGAGCAGACCATCTCTGCTCGTATTGATTGCAATAATAGTCGCAGCTTAAGAGCATTACAGAAAGTAGGGTTCCATTCGTATGGCATCGTGGAAGGGCCGCGTGGCAAGCAATTTGAACTTATTTTATGCAAGAAATAGCGTCAAATTATTTCCTAAAAGAGTACGATCATATTTTTTATGCGATCCATTCGATTAAACCCGAGCGAATGGATCGAGGCGATGTTCTTTGCGTTAATTACTCAGATTTATACCCGCATTCTTTATCAAAACAAAGAAGAGTCACATGGCCTTCTTTATTGGTCTTTTTAATTAAGAACGGCTTCTTGCATTTTGGACATTTTGTTTCTTCGATTTCATCAAAAACAGCAAATTTACATTTTGGATAGTTGCCACATCCCCAGAATTTGCCACCACGCCACACTCTGCGAACTACGTCACCTTTATCGAGTGGGCATTTAAATCCAGCGGTTTCTTGTTTGATGTATTTGCACTTTGGGTAACCAGAGCAGGCAATAAATTCGCCAAAACGCCCTTGTAGTTTGCGCATTGGCTCGCTACATTTGGGGCATTTCTCGTCCAAAAGTTTTGGCGGTTCTGTTTTAACTATTTTTATTTCGCCTGTTTCTATCCGTTCGAAATTAGAAGTGTAATCACATTCCGGAAAGCCAGGGCATCCAAGGAATTCACCACTTTTTCCAAAACGAATATTTAATTTTTCTTTTTTGCACTTTGGGCATTTGATCTCTGTTGGCATGGCAGCACGCTTATTGCCACCCGTATTGCCTTTAAATTTTTTGAGATCTTCTTGAAATTCTTTATAAAAATCTTTGAGAAGCTTATCCCGTTTTAGTTCTCCGCCGGCAATTTTATCTAGGTCCTCTTCCATGTGGGCGGTAAATTTTTTATCCATAATATGAGGGAGATGTTCTACCAATAGATACGTAACTGCCGAGCCTAGTTCGGTAGGAAGAAAGCGTTTTTTATCATCAAGCTTGGTATAAGCTCGTGCGCGAATAGTATTAAGCGTTGCGGAATAGGTAGATGGACGGCCAATGCCTTCTTTTTCCATTTCTTTTACTAAAGAAGCTTCAGTATAGCGGGGAGGGGGTTGTGTGAAATGCTGTTTGGGATCTATCTTTGAGAGATTCACTGGCTCTTTTGCTTTTACTTCAGCAGGAATTTTTACTTTGTCTTTATCATCATCTTCAACGCCATATACTTTTAAAAATCCATCAAAAATTAAGGTGGAGCCGGTTGCTTTAAAAATGTAGTTTCCCCCTTTAACCGTAACTACTCGCTGAGCATAGAGTGCAGGTTTCATTTGGCAGGCTATAAACCGTTGCCAAATCAATGTATAGAGCTTTCCTTCATCTCCAGAAAGGTGTCGTTTTATAGAGCTGGGGCTGAGTTCTGCGTTAACGGGACGTACAGCTTCGTGAGCATCTTGTGCTTTTCCTTTTCCCTTCTTACCATATATATTTGCGGTAGATGGAAGGTATTCTTTTGAAAATGTTTTGCTGATATAAGAGCGTGCACCTTTTAATGCGGTATCAGATAAGCGCAAAGAGTCGGTACGCATATACGTAATGAGTGCTACAGGGCTATTTGGATCATCGAGCGGCACACCTTCATATAGTTTTTGTGCTACCTGCATTGTTTTTTTCACAGAAAAACCAAGCCTGTTATACGCAGCTTGCTGAAGCGTACTGGTCATAAAAGGGGGCAGTGGATTTTTGTTACGCTTTTTATCTTCCACTGAATCGATGATATACGATTGGTTTTTAATCTCAGCAACCGCTTTATCGGTTACTTTTTTATCTTTTAGATCTGCTTTTTTTCTGCCAATATGGGTAAGTGCGGCAGTAAACGATTCTTTCTTAATTTTAAAAATGCCGTCTACTGTCCAATACTCTTCAGGTTTAAAACTTCTGATCGCATCTTCTCTGTCAACGATCATGCGCAGGGTAACCGATTGAACACGGCCAGCAGAAAGGCCTGGAGAAATTTTTTTCCATAAAACGGGAGATACTTCATATCCCACCCATCGATCTAATACTCGACGAGCTTGCTGGGCATGCACCTTATCAACATCCACTTCTCCTGGATTATCAATAGCTTCTTTAACCGCAGGCGCGGTAATTTCGTTGAAGGCAATTCGATATATTTTGCTTTTTTTCTTAGCAACTTTTTTTATTTGATTTTCGATATGCCAGGCAATAATCTCCCCTTCGCGATCGGGATCGGGCGCTAGAAAGATGGTATCTGATCCTGAGGCGGCCTTGCATATTTCAGCGATGACTTTATTTTTGTCTTTAATGGGAACATATTCAATCTCAATACCAGATTTTTCAATGGATACCCCAATTTTTTTTGGTGGAAGATCCATGATGTGTCCCATAGTGGACATAATTTTAAAATCTGCACCTAAGATTTTTGAGATGGTTTTAATCTTCGCTGGTGACTCTACAATGACTAATTTTTTCATTTGTGTAACCATTCCCCTCGTAAAGAAAGGCTTTTTTATGGTTTAAAGCTAATGTACCTGTTACAACTGCTTGTAAAAAATGCTGTTTTTACCTGTTTTCCTTTTCTATAATAAAAGATCGGTTAAAAAAAAGTCAAATGAAAACCAGCATTTGGTCAATCTTTTTAAAAAAGCATACTTTTGTGAAGGCTTGAGAAATGGGCAATGATATGCTAGGTTTTGTTGTTTATTGCAAGAGAGGGAGAGCTTTTTGTCTAAGGGGTATTATGAAATTATTTCAATCATGGAAAGAATCGTTGAGTCTTTTAAGGCCAGAAAACTTGACGCCATTTCTATTGGTATCGGTCAAAACAGTCCGGGATGTGTATCGGAGTATTAATACTCCGCTTACTTCTCAAGGCTATTGGCTATTGGGGACGGGTGTGTTTGGGCTTATCGCGATAACCAATGTAGTAAAGCTATTCAATTTATTTTGGCTTGATGAAATCATGCTCAATAGCATGCGTTATTTTTGCGTGTTTATGTTTACGTTGGCTTTAAGGCCATCCATTGAGCAAAAATCATGGAGTTATTTTCATAGCTATATGCAACGCTATTGGTACACTATGATTTTTATGATTTTTTTTGGCATTTTCTATGTGTTTGTTATTCCTCTTGCTTTTATTTGGACCGTATTCTTTTTGCTTTCAGCGTTTGACACATCAGGAACTGTTAATGGACTAAAAGTGGCGATGCGAACAAGCTTTACGATGCTTTTGTATAATGCGCCGATATGCATAGTTCTTTACGGTCTATTGAGTGTGATTAATGTCATGCTGTATTATTTTATTGGATTCGCACTCGGCTTTTTTGGAGGACTTACGTTAGCGGCACTTTTATATATACTATTTGTGCCGATTGAAATAGCACTTATCAGCAATTTGTATATTAAATTTATTCATGGTCAGCCATCGCTTTATTTTCAACAGCCCGAGTAAGTTATGCCCAAACTAAGCGTTGTTATCCATACTCTTGTTTCTCGTTTTTTGCTATGCCTAGTTCTTTTGTTTGGTTTGCCGATTATTTTTTTAATGATGATTTTGCCTCAGCGTTATCGCTATAAAAGCAGAATAGTATTTTGGGGTGTAAATTTTTTTTATTGGAGTGTGGTACGAGCTTCGTTTGTTCCTATTACACTTGAAGGAAGAGATAACATACCCGATGGCCCCGTTATTTTTGCGGCAAATCATTCCTCTTCAATAGACATTCCGCTCGTTGGTATACTTACCAGGGGAAAGCCCCACGCATGGCTCGCAAAAGAAGATTTGATGGATTGGCAACTACTTAAATGGGTGCTTCCTCGCCTAGCTATTTTGGTGAATGTACATTCTCGCGAGAAAGCGATGCGTTCGCTTATCAATCTAGTTCGTTTGGTAAAAGGAAAAAATATAGATGTAATGATTTTTCCAGAGGGCACACGACATCCAGATGATAAAGTACATAAATTTTATGGTGGTTTTGTAACGCTTTCAAAGATGCTTGATCGCCCAGTTATTCCTGTATGCATTTCGGGGGCCAACCATGTATATCCCCCTGATACTTTTTGGATAGCTAACTATCCAATTAAGGTTGTGGTAGGAAAGCCATGCAGTATACAAGAAGGTGAGACAGATGATGTGTTTAAGGGGCGAGTGCATCGTTGGTTTGTTGAACAATCGGAGAAATAAGGTGGAATATTTTTTTCGTTTAGAATACCCACTATTATCGATCATATCTTTTTTGTTTGTAGGTGCCGCCGTTGTTGTGCGATGGAAATGGCATCGTCGTATTACGTTGAACTTTTCTCTTGCGGGCGAGATAGCGCAACAAAAAAAAGAGTCGCATCATTTTTCTCAAAAATTTTTTTATGCGTTGCGTATATGTGTATTTGGTGCTCTCGCTTTTTTGATTGGCAAGCCGCAATTGGTAGATTCTAGATCCAATATAATTGTTGAAGGCATTGATATTATTCTTACGTTGGATGCTTCCGGAAGTATGCAATTTACCGATTACAGTGATGATGAGCGGTCACGCTTTCAAGTAGCTAAAGATGAAGCAATTCATTTCATTCAAAAGCGTTCGAATGATGCGGTTGGATTGGTGGTATTTGGTAAGGCAGCTCTGTGTAGATGTCCGCTCACTATGGATAAAAATATTCTTACTGGCATTATTGAAAAAATGGCCATAGGCGATATTGATCATGAAGCAACCATGCTTTCAACCGCACTTATAACCGCAATTAATCGATTAAAAAGTTCTGAGGCGCAGAGCAAAGTTATCATATTGCTTACAGACGGTGAACCGAGTCCGGGAGACGTGGATCCTGAAGTTGCAATTAAGATCGCTAAAAAGTTTGGCATAAAAGTGTATACCGTTGGTATCGGCAGTGATTCTAATGAAATGATGTTTCATCCAGCTTTTGGAGGCATTGTTCAAAAACCAAAGGTTAATGGGCCGTTATTAAAAAAGATTGCTCGGGAAACTGGAGGAGCTTTTTTCATGGCACGTAATGATAAAGATATGCGTTCTATCTATGATACAATTGATCACTTAGAGAGAACGAAGCATGAGTCTCCGCTGTATTCACGCTATGTAGATATATACAGTTGGTATGCAATCGTTATACTTTTATTGCTATTGGTGGAACAATTTTTGGCTTCATTTGTGTGGTTTGGTTTATGAGTGGAATGACGCAGTTTGGTATTGCTTGGGCAACGCCGCATTATTTTTGGTTATTGCTTGTTGTGCTAGTTGCATATGGATGCTATCTCTATCGCAATAAGCGTGTGCGTGCCACTATTTATTCTTTTGCTGGCAAATGGCAGTCTCTAATGGTTAAGCATTTCACGCCGATCAAGCAATATACGCAATCGATTTTATTTTTGCTAGGCATTGTATCTATTTTTTTAGCAATTCTTCGCCCGCAATGGAGTAAGCAGGAACAGGTGATCAAGCAAGAAGGGCGGGATGTTTTAATTGCGCTGGATATTTCCAAAAGTATGCTTGCTCAAGATTGTGAGCCAAATCGTCTTGCGTTTGCCAAACAAAAGATACGGCATCTTCTTAAGCTTTTAGATAGCGAGCGCGTTGGTCTTCTTTTATTTTCTGGTTCGGCTTTTGTGCAATGTCCTCTCACTAATGATTATGGTGCTTTTCATATGTTTCTTGATCATGTTGATGCGGAGACTATTTCTTCTGGAAGCACTGCATTAGAGACTGCGGTGAAGGAGGGGCTTCAGCTTTTTTCGTCAACAGCGCCGGGAAAAAATAAATTAATGATTCTTTGCACCGATGGAGAAGATTTCTCATTTAATTTAGCTGCTATAAAAAAGAAAGCTGCTGATCAAGGCGTACGCATTTTTGCATTGGGCGTAGGAACTCCTGAGGGGGCGCCGATTCCACTTTATACTGAAGACGGTATGCAAAATGGGCACCAGAAAGACGGCAAAGGTGCAGTGGTGATCTCCCATCGAAACGATGGAATTCTTCAGGAGCTTGCGAATGATTTGGGCGGAAAGTATATGCCGATGTCGTCCAATAATAATGATGTTAAGCAGATTGCTCGTCAGGTACTCATGGTTGAAAAGGCTCAATTTGAAGATAAAAAAATGAATCGGCTAGAAGATCACTATCACTGGTTTTTGTTTGTAGGGCTTCTTTTACTATTGGTGGAGTGGGTGCTGTGAAAAAAATACTTATATTTTTTTTTATTAGTTCTGTGCCTATGCAGGCTGTATCTGAATGGAGCTATTCTCAGGCATCTGCGCAAGCGCAGCAAGGGGAGTGGAAAGATGCTCAAGAACGCTTATCCTCTCTTTTAGTTCATGAGCCTGATAACTCAGATCTTTTGTATGATGCTGGGATAGCAGCGTATCGTTTAGGTGAATTTGAAAAAGCACAAGCCTACTTTGCTACAGTAGCAGAACAAGAAAGTAGTAGCGCACAAATAAAAAAGCAGGCTTATTTTAATCTAGGAAATACGAAAGTGGCGCTCAATGAACTGGAGCCTGCTCTTGCGCAATATGAAGAGGTTCTTAAGTTTGATTTAGAAGATGCTCAAGCGATACATAATCGGGATAAAGTAAAAGAGATGCTGCAGCAACAAGAGCAAAATAAACAGCAAAACAAGAATAAAGATCAAAACAAAAAAAATCAGAAAGATGAGCAGCGGGAAAATAAGGATCAGCCGCAAAATAAGAATGGTTCATCTTCAAAAGATAAAGATAGATCTCAGGGCGATGACAGAAATGAAAAAAGTGATCAGCAACAGGATCAACAGGAGAAAGAAGATCAGCGAGACGATTCATCGAGCGCTCAGAAGGAAAAGCAGCAAAGTGCCGACGATCAAAAAGATGGGAAGCAAGAACAGAATTCGGACGATGAATCGAACAACGAGCAAGCCGACGATAAGAAGAACCAATTTAGTGACGACCACGATTCATCCTCTCAAGATACTACTCACAATCAAAACGATAAGGCTGAGTCCCAAGATACGAAACAGCAACGCAAAGAGCAAGAGATCCAAGAAGGGGAGGGGGATCCAGGTGATTATCGCAAGCAAGAGCTCGAATCTTTAGAAAAGCAGTTGCCTCAACATGAAAAATGGATGGCGCGTGCTTTACAGCAGCTTGAAAAAGCTGAAGAGAAAGAGCAGAAAAAAATGATAAAAGCACATGTACAGAAACAGGCAATAGGACGAAATGGGCAAAACTGTTGGTAATCTTTTTTTAATATTAGTGCTATTGAGTAGCACCCCTTTTGTATTGAGCACTATATCACTTCGTATTATTAATGAAGATGACGATCAGCTACAGCAAGTACAGTTAGGAAGGCCATTTACTATTGAAGTTGCTATAACCGGTAATTCTCAAGTTGATGAGGCACCTACTGTTCAGGGAGTTGACCAATTCAGTGTTGAAAGTACAAGCTGGCGATATGAAATGATCAATAGTGAAACGAAGGTGAAATATTTGTATAACGTTGTCGCTCAAAAGCCAGGCATTTTTACGGTGGGGCCAGCGATACTTATCAGCAAAAATAGTAATCAAGAAGTTTCAAATACGCTTAAACTCAAAGTAAGCGATGAAGAAATTAAGCAGTCAGGACAACGCTCTGCTACATTATTACGCCTTTCGGTGGATAAGAATCATGTAGTCAGGGGAGAAAAGGTTAAAGGGACTTTGCGTTTTTATTTTTCTGGCAAAGAAAAGTTACGTAATTTTATTGAGCAAGAATCAAAAGCTTTTAATAGAAAAAAGACGGTAGGGCCAGAAAGAGGGACTGAAACAATCAATGGCGTTGAATATGATTATTTAGAGTTTAGCTGGGATATGTATCCTCTGGAGATAGGGCAAGTAGTACTACCTGCGTTTGGTGCAGAATATGAGCAGCATCTGCAACGAGATCATATGTGGGGAGGGCTTGGGCGATTGTTTGGTGCTTTTACAGAATCAAAAAGGATTTATTCAAATGCAGTTACCTTGCAGGTAGATGATATTCCTGAAAGTGATAAAAAAGTTCAAGGTATAGGCGCGTTTGATTCTTTCACGATCAAAGCAGAACCTCCTATCGTAAACCAGGCAGAAGGCATGGTGATAGCCATAGAGCTTAAGGGGAGCTTTGATTCTGAAGTGGTTTCCTTTCCAGGTCTTGTAGGGGTGCCAAAAGATTTGCGCTACTATGAATCAAAAGAGTCTACTCGTGATGATGGCCGAGGTTGCACTACCAAACGATTTGAATATATTTTGCAAGGGATGGCCACTGGTAGTTGGGAGATTCCTGCACAAACGTTTTACTATTTTGATGTGAAGTCTCGATCATTTCAATCTATTCAAACTACTCCAATAAGTATTACTATTATGCCGGGACCGGTGAAGAAAGATTTGCCTTCTTCTGTTTCAGAGCAGGATAGTTTGTTGCCGTGTGTGAAGCAATTCTATCTACCAATGGAACATACAATGATAATCCCATGGTGGCTTTTTATTGTAATCTGCTTGATTCCTATCGTGTGGTTTCTTTTAAAAATTGTAAAAAGCTATCTACAGAATCAGCGAAAAAGGGGACATAAGGAGCGTAAGTCAAGGTTGGCCATTAATAATGCGACAGCTCTTTTAAAGAAAGTAGAAAGAAAGAATGAGCCGCAGCGCATTTACACAATTTTTATTGGTTTATTTGCAGATAAGTGGCAGATGCCGCTTTCATTAATTTCAGATCAATTTATTGTTGAGAGTCTAAAGCAAGCAGGTTTTGATAAGCTGCAGCTGGAGCAATGGAATATATTTATTTCTCAAGCGGCAGAGCTCGCTTATGGGGGTAAAAGTACGGATAAACAGGTTGAGCAACTTTTTAAGCAAGCAGAAAAATGGTTACAAACTTTAGAACGGGTTTTATAGCTTTTCTATGTATTACTTTTTCAATACAGGCGGATCAAAGGCATGAGCTTTTTATGCAAGGCAATAAAGCATATCAGGCTGGTGATATTGCACATGCACTGCAATACTATAAAAAAATAATCCACAAAGGCCCTGGCGTTTGGGCAAACATTGGTAATTGCTATTTTGCTCAAAAAGAGCTTTCTCAAGCTATTATTGCATGGCGAAAAGCTCAAGCTGCCGCGCCGCATGATTTGTGGCTATCTTTGGAAAAAGATTGTGCGATGGCCCTAAAAGAGATGGGAGTATCGCACAAATCGGATAGGAGTCATTTTTTTGATTGGTGGGCGCATATAGTTCCTTCTCTATTACTACAAATCATTTTTTTGGTGTGCTGGTACTTTCTTTTTTTCTTTTTACTTGCTCGAAGGCCACGTCGGTATTTTCTTTATTACCAGATTGCGACCATTCTCTCTTTAATGCTTTTTGGTACGATGCTTTTGTTTCATTATTATCACGATACCTATGAAAAAGGTATCGTTACGAAAGAATCAGCTTTAAAATCTGGGCCGCATGAACAGTTTGATACCATTTCAGCTATTGCACCGTTTGAAGATGTTTGTATACATGAGACAAGGCAAGGGTGGTATAAAATTGCAACGCAAAATCATATTGGTTGGCTTGCATCTGATTTAGTAGAAAAGCTATAATAAAGGAGCGTATCATTAAACTCTTGGTGCGTCAGCAAACTCGAAATATTCTGTATAGTCTCAGTATAGTATTATTTTTCTTAGTGAGCTTGTTGGTCTGGGAATATTTTCAACTACGAGTGCAGATTGAAAAAATACAGCGATTAAAAGAACAATATGCTTTCTATGTTGAATCAGTTCGGCATGTACTTAAAAAACAAAATGGTGCCTTTCTTGATGAGATTGATAAGAAATATGCGCAGGAAGCATTTCAAGAAGAAGATGATGAGATGGCAATTGATTCGTTTATAGTAATCAATCGTTCTCCTTCTTATCTCAAAAAATCCACTGAAGCATATCTAAGAAATAAACAAATGGATGGATTAATAGAAACTATTAATCCTCATTCTTGGAATGATTACACTCAGCAAGTGATTCAAGGAGTTCACGAACCCTTTGCGAAAGTTCAACAGCAAAAAGCCATTTCTAAAGAAACAAAGAGGACCAATCAGCTTTATAAAGCGCCAACGCTTAAGTCTAAAAAATCACACAAAAAGCCTCTTACTACGATTTTATTTACGCTTCCTATTGAGCGTTCAAAGTTTTGGTTGAGTTCTTGCTTTGGGCCTCGTAGAAATCCGAATGGTCAATGGGGATTTCATACCGGTATAGATATGGCAGCCCATCGCGGAACAAATGTGAAGGCAGCGGCTTCGGGGGTGGTTGAGCAAGCCTCGTATGTGGCGGGATATGGTAATACTATCGTGATAAAACATGATGATATATATAAAACAAGATATGCCCATTTGGATGTGATTGTGGTGCAAGTAGGTCAAAAAGTAATCAAAGGAGATCTTGTGGGTAAAGTGGGGGATACTGGCTTTACAAGGAAAAGTGGAAAAGATGCATCTCATCTGCATCTTGAGCTGTATGAAAAGGGCAAACAAATCAACCCATTAAGCTTGCTTCCGATGTGAGTGTTTTAATAAAAATGATGATATACTTGGCTAATAGCTTACAGAACAAAATAAGGATATTTATATGGTCTATGCAAAAGGTAAAAAAACATTTCTTGCTAATACGCTCGAAATTATAGGGCTTCTTCTTTTAGTTTTTATTATACGTACGTTTGGCTTTGGATTATATCAAGTTCCTTCAGGATCGATGGAGACTTCCATGCTGAAGGGAGAACGTTTTTTTGCTGACAAGCTGACCTATAATTTTCGTGCACCTAAAAGGAGCGAAGTTATTTCCTTTAATGAGCCGCCAATGGTATATCCTTATTCTGATAACAAATTAATGAATCTTTTTCAGCATTATGTATGGGGACCAAGTAATTGGACTAAGCGAATTATTGGTGCACCGGGCGATGAAGTTCGGGGAGCGATTGAGGATGGCAAGCCGGTTATTTATCTGAATGGTGCAAAGTTGGATGAGCCCTACGTAAATAAATATCCATTGATTCGTATGTGGGCTGAAGATCCTTCTACACTATTGGCTCGTGCAGAACAAGAGCAGCAACGTTTGGTGCATAGTGGTATTGATTTATCTCGTGCGCAAAAAATTGTACAAAATCAGCTTGCTCGCCAAGAGCTACCGCCTCGCTCTTTTGATCCAAATCGATCTTTTGAAGATCAGCCTTTTTATAATGAAAATCCAGATCGAGTGATGCGCGACGAAGAAGGTAAACCTCTTTTAATCTGGCCAGGCACTCCTATTTACTCTGAGTATGGCAAAGAGCGCATTGAACAGAAAAAAAATTATTGGGATGGCTCAGATGAATTTTATGTAAAGCTTGGGCCAGATGAATATTGGTGTATGGGAGATAATCGTCTGGGTAGCAAGGATTGCAGAGTTTTTGGCCCAATAAAAAAATCCTTTATTCATGGAAAAATTATTTTTCGTATTTGGTCTCATGAGAGCGATTATTCTTGGTGGATTGTTGATCTTATTTGCCATCCAATTGATTTTTGGAAGCGTATGCGCTGGAGCAAGTTTTTTCAGGTGATTCACTAAAGCAATAAATTTCGATACTTGCAGAATTTGCTATCTGCATTCCAAGGCTGATGTAGTAGTAGCTTGAGGAATTTTTGATAAAAAAGATTGCTATGCAGAAAGGAAAAAATAATGCCAGACTCGCTTTTATTAATAAATGTTTTAGATAAGCTGAGTTATGAGGATTGCCATATTCCTGGTTCTATAAGCGTGCCGCTTGAAAAAATTCCTGAGTTTGCTCAAGGACTCATGGATAAAAACCAAAAGATTGTATTGTATTGTGCCAGCTTTTCCTGCTCTGCGAGTCGAAAAGCATGGCATTTAATTCATGATCAGGGGTTTAAAAACGTTTGGGCCTTTGAGGGAGGTATGGCAGAATGGAAGCAGTATGGCTTGGCCACTGAAGGCGATTGTACGCTTTCTTATTTGCAAGATAAGCATCAAAAGCCAGAAGGTGATGGCAGAGTACGAGAGATATCTCTCGCGAATCTAAAAAACCTTCTTTAGTCGGCTCATGGAAGAAAGAGGTTATTCCTCTTTGCATTAGAGGGCAAATATGCTACCATAATACTGCGTTTGATAGGTTAATAAGGACTATTATGGCAACTAAGAAACAATCTTTTTTATTTTTTTTTCTATTGTTTTTATTGCCCGCTTGTTGGCCTGAAAAAAAGGCCGGAAAAAAGCAAGGGTTGGTAATAGTAAATGTACTTGAAGAAGAGCTTTATAATGATTGCCATATTAAAGGATCTATTAACGTACCCTTTGAAAAAGTAGATCAAATAGCTGAGATGGTGGATAAAGATGCTGAAGTAGTGATCTATTGCTCAAATTATCAATGCACCAGCAGCGAGTATGCAGCGAAGTCGCTGTGTGAAAAGGGGTTTGACAAAGTGTGCGTATATGAAGCGGGAATGGCAGAGTGGTATCAGCAGGGGTTGCCTGTGAATGGCCCTCAAGAAAAAGCATATTTGAAAAAAGTATGCCGTCAGATACCACAGGATGAATCGCCAAAAATTCCTGTTATTTCAACGCAAGAGCTTGCTCAGAAAATGAAAGTTTCTTCGAAAAAATCTGATTTGGCGGCATAGCCAAGTGGTAAGGCATGGGACTGCAAATCCCTGATCCCCGGTTCAAATCCGGGTGCCGCCTCCAGAAATTGTTGCCGGGATGGCGGAATAGGTAGACGCAAAGGACTTAAAATCCTTCGGGCTTAGCCTGTGCCGGTTCGAGTCCGGCTCTCGGCACCATACTCTTCGCTTCATAGCGGAGTATCCTATGTTTTAAATACGTAGGGAACAATCGTTGAAATGAAAAAAAAGTTAAAAGGATTTTTTTAAGACTATTTTTTTATTTCAAAATAGAGAAAACTTGACAAAAGCAGAGCGAAAGATAAGTTACAAACTAGTACTAATTTATTTGCTTTAGCGGAGTAAATCAACATAAGGATCCTTAATGAATAAAGCAAAAATTATCGACCAGATGGCAAAGCTTACAAAGCTATCTAAGGCTACGGTAAAGGAATGTCTTGAAGCGTTCATTGGCACCATCGGAAACGCGTTAAAGCAAAACAAGTCAGTTTCTTTGACTGGATTTGGGACGTTTTCAGTTATGAAACGTAAGGCTCGTTCTGGTGTGAATCCAGTAACCGGTAAGAAAATGAGCATCCCGGCTAAAAAAGTTCCTAAATTTAAGCCAGGAAAAGCGCTAAAGTCAATGGTTAAATAATTGGCTAATCGCTGGAAAAGCTAGCAGGGGTGCCTTTTTGGCACCTCTTTTTTTTGAGCGCTATCATTTTCTTGCGTGTCTATTTCAATCAAATCTATACTAATAAGCAAATAGGTACCGATTATCTTTTTCGAAAGGGTTATTATGGGCGAACAAGAAATGATGAATGATATGATGCAGGATGCAATGCAAGCTCCTGCTGCACTCGAAATGACCACAGGCCAAGCCTCATCTGGAATGCTTGACAGCATAAAAGAAAATTTAAATTTCCAAAACATCATGGATAGAGTTAAGCACTCTAAAGATAAGTTTCTGGAAGCGGGCTTGTATGGTGGCATAGGGTTTATTTCTGGTTTTTTATTAAAAAAATATAGCACCTATGTTCTTGCGTGCGTTCTTGTATTTATAGGGTTAGGGGTTTTATCGCACCTTGAAGTAATTAACGTTATGGTTAATTGGGACAAAGTGAATGAGGTTTTTGGTATTCACGCGGCACAGACTGTAACTGCAGATAGCCTTGTCGCGACTATTTGGGAATGGGTAAAGGTAAATATGCTCATTAGCGTGAGTTATTTAGTGGGACTTTTTATAGGCCTGAAAGTTGGCTAAGCAAGGAAAGTATGAAGCATGAAGCGTTTGTAAAAGGGCTCACCAGGATTTTACACAAGCGAAATGTGCTCCCAAAAGATGAATTTAATGCGCTAGCAGAAGCGTTTGAAGGTTCGGGAAAACCTTATTTTGACGATTTTTTGCTTGATGAGGGAATTGTAGATAGAGATGATCTGCTTCCAGCATTAGCAGAGTTTTTTCAAGTTCCCGCTTTCGATGTAGTTGGGTATTTTTTTGATCATGCCCTATTGCGCATGTTTCCTAAAAATCTTCTTTTTAATCGTGCAATAATTCCATTGGAACTTGACGAAAATATGCTCATCATGGTGGTAAGTAATCCTAATGATCAAGAATTGTTGGTAAGTATTGGCAATCATGTGTCATATGATATTCGCTTTAATGTTGGCGTTCGCCAAGATATCATGGACGCGGTGAATGAGTTTTATGATCAATCTCTCACGAGCGCTGATTTTGAAGAGGATCTTGATCAAACGCGGGATATGAGAGAAACCGATATTCAACAAGAACGAGAAATTGACGACCTTGCGTATGATGACTTTGAGCGAGATTAATAATGTTTTCATCTCCTCAAGATCAATCAGTTATTCGGCAAGTGGATAGCGTTATTCACGATGCAATTGCTCAAAGCGCTTCTGATATTCACCTGGAGCCGTGCGAAAAACATTTACGAGTTCGTTTTAGAGTTGATGGGGTGCTGTATGATCAGAATCCCATTTCTCATTCAATTATGCAGCAAGTTATTTCTCGTCTGAAAGTACTTGGGCATATGAATATTGCTGAAAAGCGGCTACCTCAAGATGGCAAATTTTCAAAGACGGTTGAAAATAATCCTATCGATTTTCGGGTTTCTACATTTCCTTCGCTGTATGGTGAAAAGATGGTGGTGAGAATTCTAGATCGCGCAGCTCATTCAATGTCGGTAGATCAGCTTGGTTTTGTGCAGCACATGCAAAATCGTATCCAGGAAATAACTCGCAAGCAGAACGGCTTTTTTTTAGTCACTGGCCCCACAGGCTCTGGTAAAACAACCACTTTATACGCACTTCTTTCTGCGGTGCATGCGCCAGAAAAAAATATTGTAACATTAGAAGATCCGGTGGAATACAATCTTGATGGGGTCACCCAAGGGCATATAAATCCCGATGCAGGGTTCACGTTTGAGCAGGGTATTCGTTCTCTTTTGCGCCAAGATCCAGATATTCTAATGGTGGGTGAGATTCGTGACAAGCAAACGGCTCGTGTGGCAATAGAGGCAGCTCTCACAGGCCATCTAGTTCTTTCAACTTTGCATACTAATGATGCACCCAGCGCGGTGATGCGTTTAATGGATATGGGGATCGAGCCATTTTTAATCAATGCTTCTTTAAGTGGTGTGCTTGCTCAAAGGCTTGTGAGAAAACTGTGCACCGCTTGCAAAGAGCCCGTCAACAAAGACTCATCTTATGATCATATATGCAAACGACTCGGTATTCCTGATGATATGCAGCTCTTTCATGCAAAGGGATGTAGTCAGTGTGATAATAGGGGCTACCGAGGGCGAATAGGCATTTTTGAACTTCTTATTATCACTCCAGAGCTTCGCGCGCTCATTGTTTCCCATCCAATCTTTGACGATATTTATGCTCAGGCTCTTAAGGATGGCATGACTACATTGCTTCAGGATGGTCTTGCCAAAGTGAAAGAGGGAACAATCTCGCTTGAAGAGCTAGCTCGGATTGTAGCGTGATCTAAGAACCTATTTTTAAGTGTAGAGTTTATTCGAGTTAGACGATTTATTGTCCCTTCAAAACCACTTCTACAGCGAAAGCTGAAGCGGCTATTTAAAGCGGTTTTGTCTTTACAAAATAGGATTTTTATGGGACTATAAAAATGTACAAATCGTAAGTAATTCTGTGCGGGCAATCTCTGTCTTATTGTACATTATTACTTTTGAAATTCTTTATAGAAAGCAAGAGGAGGCTAATGAACTTTGTATAATCTTATTTCAAAACGATAGAGTGTTGTATGTAATGATACGACGATGCTTCTCTGGATCATTTTATGAAAGGATTTCAATGTTCACCCCTCTCGTTCACTATTTTTATCCCGACCTTCAAAAAGAAGAAATCAAAAAATTTAGTCTTTTATCGCTCACTTTTTTTTTTATAATTGGCAGCTATTGGCTTGTTCGATTACTTAAAACCACTTTGTTTTATAAAATAGCGTTTCCCGAATCTCTCGGTTGGCTTCCGAGTCAAGGAAGGTTATTTCAGCCTGTTGCTAAATTCTGGTCTCCAATCGTTGTGTTCGCCTTAGTGCTTGTTTATTCCAAGCTTATTGACCTCTTTAAAAAGCATGTCTTGTTCTATATTATTTGTTCAGTTTATGCCTTTATTTTTGGTGGCATTACGATAGCTCTGATTTTACGAGATATGTATGGCGATCAGTTTCTTGGGAAATATCTTCTTGGAGTGCTTGGATGGGTTTCCTTTTTTGCAGTTGAAAGCTTTGGCTCTTTAGTTGTTGCACTGTTTTGGTCATTTACCAACAGTATCTGCACCACTGATCAAGCAAAAAGTGGGTATCCTATGATTCTTGCTGCTGCTCAATTTGGTGGTATCGGTGGATCTTCATTACTATTCATTGTTCATCGAGTAGGTATGTGGAAGCTTTTTGCATTGGTAAGTTGTTTTGTAATTTCAATTATGTTTGTGATTAGCTATTTCATGAAAGTAATTCCTGCCTCACAAATGGTAGGTAATCCTCAAGTCGCATCGAAACAAAAGAAGAAAGAAGGCTTTTTTGAGAGCTTTACTGTTGGTCTTAAACTTATTTTTATGCGTCCATACATATTTGGTATTTTGATCGTTTCTACGCTGTATGAAGTAATAAATCAGATAATTGAATACCAAATGCAATCACAAGCAGATGTTTTTCCTCGTTTTTCAGGGGAGCTTGGTTTTGCGCAGTTTCAGGGCATGTACGGAATGGCAACAAATGGCCTTTCTTTTTTAATGGCACTTTTAGGAACTAGTTATCTCATTAAGCGATTTGGATTGCGATTCGGGCTACTTTTTTTCCCAATATCCTTGGGTATTTCTTTTTCGTTTCTTTTTGTTTTTTATACTTTTGGATCACCAAACGCAGGCCAACTTTTGATGGCTACGTTTATTGTTATGATGATTGCTAAAGGACTTGGTTATGCGGTAAATAATCCCGTAAAAGAGATGATGTATATTCCAACAAGCAAAGACGTTAAGTTTAAAGCTAAGGGCTTTATTGATGTATTTGGAGGACGGATGTCAAAGCTTGGAGGTGCGCAAATTAATAATGTTTTTAAAGCAAACATGCATGATTTGATGGTGTATGGCACGCTGTTCAGCTTTGGGCTCACGGGTATTTGGATTCTAGCGGCAATTTATGTTGGTATTCGTAATGAGCGTCTTGTTGAGAACAATGAGATTGTTGAGTAATTCAAAGCGCCAGAGACGAGAGTTTCAACTAAGATGATCTAGAAAAAATATATGAAAATCGCAATTATTGGCAATCCTGGCTCAGGTAAATCAAGCTTAGCTGCAAAGCTTCATGCGATAACCGGTATTACGATATATCACCTTGATCAATATTTTTGGAAGCCCGGGTGGCAACGGCCAGATAGAGTAGAATTTGCAAAAGTTCACAAGAAGCTTTGCGATAAAGAAGATGGCCTGCCAGCCGAAGCTTTATACGAAGGCTGGATCATTGAAGGAATGGCAGTGCGCCATTTTGATTATCGTGCTGAAAAAGCGGATGTAATTATCTTTTTAGATATCCCCCTATGGCTCTGCTTGTATCGTATTTTTAAACGTGCCATTACCTGCTATGGTACAGTACGTGATTCAAGCGCCAAAGATTGTCCTGAACGTATGCCAAGTTGGGAATTTCTAAGCTATGTATGGAACTTTAATCGCAAGCACAAACCCATAGTTGAATCCCTTCTTGAAAAGTATAAAGACGAGAAAAAGATTTTTGTAATTAAAAATAATGCCGAGCTCAATAAGCTCATTAAAATGTTTGAAGCGAAAAATATATAAAGGCAGAAGTATGCAGCCAAAAATTGATATAGCCTTGGTACGCCAGCTCATTGATTCTCAAATTCCCCAATGGAAACATTTAACAATTAAGCCTGTTGATAACGGGGGATGGGATAATAGGACGTTTCATTTAGGAGACGCAATGCTCATTCGCCTACCAAGCGCAGAAATATATGCTGATAAAATTGAAAAGGAGTTTCGCTGGCTGCCCATATTGGCCCCATTGCTACCCAATCAGATTCCTGTGCCATTGGTTATGGGAAAACCAAATGCAAATTTTCCTTGGCCATGGAGTGTTTATAGATGGCTTGAGGGTGAAACTGTCGCATCTTCAGATAACATTGATCTCAATATACTCGCACAAGATCTTGGACACTTTTTAAAAACGCTTTATACAATCGATCCCACAGGTGGCCCTGCTGCAGGCAAACACAATTTTTATCGCGGCGGATCATCATCGGTGTATGATGATCAAGTTCAGCAGGCATTACACATTCTAAAAGAAAAAATTGATGTCACGAAAGCCCGTAATATTTGGGAATCAGCAATTGCCACCCAATGGCAAAAAGTACCCGTTTGGATACATGGTGATATCGCAATTGGAAACCTACTGATACAGAATGGAAAGCTTAGCGCAGTCATTGATTTTGGGGGGTTAGCTATAGGTGATCCTGCATGCGATTTGGCTATTGCATGGACATTATTTAGCGGTTCAAGTCGGCAAATATTTAAAAATACCCTTTTACTTTATGCAGAAACTTGGAATCGTGGAAAAGGTTGGGCATTATGGAAAGCTCTGATTATTGCAGCTGAAATTATCGACGGGCCTCCAATTGAAAAGAAACAATGCTGGCAAACAATCAATGCATTAATTGCATCAGAAGATTAAAATTTTTGTTAATGGATCTATAGTAGAAGTTTTACTCTAGTTGTCTGATCTTAGGACAGGATTTACAATATTTTCTTGGAATTATTGGCTCCTCATCCGTTAGATAAGGGGCGATATGTGTTTGTATGACATCTTTAGGTAATCGTGCAAAATCACTTTCTGGGTTTTTCATATGCCCAGCTAACAAAAGCATCCTTTTTTTTGTTGCTTCTGTTGTTCGTTCATACAGTTCAAGATAAGCTAATTCCCGATCTTCTTTTGTTGGTACAAATCCATGATTTAATAACAGCTGAGCTAATATTTTTTTATGTTGCAATGGTATGTTTTTAATGAAAGTTGTAAGGCCTATTGTAGAGCAACCATCAATTTCAGCTTCTTTAATTTCGAGTAAATTATTTGTTAGATGCCACATTAGTATCAAGTTATCGAACTGGGGATATTGATATTGCATCTTATAATAAACAGCAGCTAAAAGAGTCTTTTTATTTTTTCTAACAGGCTCTGGAAAGCTAGGCCTAGTTAGAAAAAATGGATCTAATGCTGAATTAACTTCAGAGCTTAATTTTTCTATTTTATCCTCTATCGTTTTTCTTTTTAGTTGTAGCGCTAGAATTTCTTCAGGTAATTTACTATTAGCTTTCTTAATTTTTGATTTAAAAGACTTAAAAGCCTTTCGCATTGGAAAGCTATTTTTATGTGTAGCTAAACTAGAAACTAAAATTATATACATAAAGTATTTATTCATAGAATTCTCACTTTGTATCTCACCCATTTATACTATTGATTATGGCATGTTTTTATATGGGTGCAAAAAAATTAGCGAAACGGAGCAATCCTGATCGAGCGCTGGAACAGATAGCGGGAGGATTAGTTCAATCATAATGGAAAAATTGAAGCAGTCATCACTTTGCTGGCTTGCCAATCTCATTAATCTCTTTAAAGAATATGCTTATTCAATGCATAAGTGGCGACATTGTTGCACATCAGACCATGTGCCATATTTCATGAGATTGTGCATTTGAAGTTCGGTGTATTTTTTATCAAAAAAAGAAGGGAGTTTATTCGCTTTTAAGTAATGATATCCGGTAAAAGGGATATGCAGAGGCGTTAATGCATCATGTACAGAAACTAAATTGTCTTTTTTATCATCAAACATAATAACTTTATCTGGATACCATTGCATGGCTTTAAAGAATGCTGTTAGCAGTTCTCCTTTTGAGCAGGCAAAGCTGGTAAATAACATGCCATTTTTAAAGATTGGGATACGCCCTTGAAAATTAAATTGGGTAAAAGAGATCGTAGGATTACTTTTAAATGAACGTCCAAAATGAATGCCTAGTTGTGCGAGTCTATCGATGCGAATTTCTTCAACATGCGGTACGTTTCCAGCCTTTCCCGTCATAAATCGTGTAAGGGCAATTACCTTAATACCTTTAGTTTGTAAGGCGGTAATTATTGAGGGTAGTGAAGGATCAATGAGGCTTTCTGAAAGATTTCTCACATAGATGCTCCAAAGGTAGTCGCGTTCTTCGGGACTGAGGGATTGTGAGATTTTTGATTTTTTATAAAATAAGGAGCTAATAGTGTTTGCCTCCTTTCGTTCTTGACGATGGCCACGTTCATAGGGATCTGTTTCAATGAGGATGACGCGATCTATATCAAAGATCACTAACGATTGGTCTGTGAGCTTTTCTTGAGTAAGAACACTGAATGAATCAGTACTTATATAAACTTTTTGTTTTGTAAATCGATAATAGCCATAACCGCATAAAAGTATGATTGCTATAAAAAGAGAGAGCATTTTTTTCATATAATTTCTCGGCAATAATGTTTATAACCCAAAAATTCTTCTATATGATCTTAAGAAAATGTTTTCTTTTTTTTCAACTAGAAGTTGTAAAGATGCCATAAGTGCTAATCTTGAATTGTGCTCATAAACGTTCCTTAAGAATGCATTGATTTCTAGTGTTACTATTGCTCTGCAATAATGCTTTGTTGTATTCTATTAGAAATTATAAGGCTGATGTTTGCAAGGGGATTATATGCTCAAACGGTTTCTCTATAAAATAATTATATTTGTTACGCTTTGTGCTCAATCAACTGCGGTTTTTGCTGTTAAGGCTGCGGGGATTCTTTTTTATAGATCCAATGATAGTAGTATTGAATTGCTTCTTGCTGAGCAAAAAACTAATAAATGGGGAGATGTAGGGGGAAATATTGATAATAAAGAATCTGTGCAACAAGCTGCAGCACGAGAGGCAGCTGAAGAGCTTTGTTTTATTCTTGATGATGAGAATAACCTAAGGCGCCTTAAGCTTGACCAAAGCAATGTGAGTAATCAACAGGTATATAAAACCGAAACGTATAAGAAATTTTATGATTGGTTAAAAGTCTATACGGCTGTTAAAAGAAATGCTGTTTATAGTCAGTATGTTGTACCTTGGAATGATACATGGGAATTTTCATATGAGAAGTTTAAAAGCAATAAAAAAATACTCAAGAAAGATAGTTTTTTAGAAATTAAATCCATTAGGTGGGCGCCGTTAAAAATATTAAGTACAATGAATCTTCGCCATACACTTATAAAAACTTTGAATGATAAAAGTGGGCCGTTGTATTCTAATATTCTTCCTTATTTATCATCTCTTCCTACAGTAAGTTCAACTTTTTCGGCAAGCAATAGAAATAAAGCCTTATTCGTGAGTTTTGCAGCTTTCATTATGGGAGCGGTATTAACCTACATTGGCAAAAAGAGGTATCAATCTCGAAAGAATAAAATTATGAAAGAGTATGGCTTGCCAAAACTTACTCCTTTTGAAAAGTCTGTTTGGAAAGCTACAGCCCTTGCTGCAATGGGAATACCGTGGTATTTATATTATTTGGTTAAGTTGCATAAAAAATCTTTAGAGCAGTTGATAGGGCTGAATAAAGAAGCTTTAGCTCATTTTTATTATGGGTACAGACCTACAAAGAATGAAGTAGAGCTATTCTATAAGAAGTTTTCTCTTTCTAGGTATATTGAGCTATGAGGTCCTTATGAATTTTGGGATAGGTTCTTAGATAAGAAGTCTGATCTTCAGTAAGTATGGAAATAAGTTTTGAATCAAATTTTTACCTATATGATTAGCTAATATTTAATTCAAAAAAAGTTATTTTAATACGTTGCGGGCTAATTCCGAATTTGATATTGCCACTAAGAAATAGGTCTCTTAAGGGGCGCCAGCATTAAAAAAAGCCCTTTTAAATAAGGATTTTTTTGTTAAGTCATCTTTAAAATATGATTCAGCATTGTATATTTTAAGAGGCGAACGTTCCTTCTTTTTTTTCGCTATTTTTATAACCCCCGATTTATGACTTTGAAGCCTTAAATCCATACCTTTCTTATCATTTGGTTTCATAAGTATGACCGAAATATCCGCTGAAACCAAAAACATCAATTTATTGCGATTTAATGGCCTTTTTTTTTATACTGTAGGTTAAGGGAAGGAGGGTTGCCCATACTCTTTCTCTGAGTGTTAAATTATGGGTTTTTTAACTTTCAAGGATAGGTAATGAAGAAAAATCTAATTGGATTGTTCGCAATCGCGACTATTGTTGCCGGCTTAGGGTCAATAACAACAACCAAAGCATATAAGGGGCGTGGTGGCAATAATGAGAATAGAGATCGTCGTGATTATAGGGAAAATCGTCCAGGTTTGGTTGGCGGCATATTCGGGGGCGTAGCGAATGTGGTAGATGCAACTGGTAATGCTGCCGCTAATATAGTAAGAGCTCCATTTGATGGGGGTTATTATTATGATAAAAATGGAAATAGGGTCTATCGCCGCGGAGAGCGAAATAGGAATAACGATAGATATGAGGCACAAAGACCTTCTCGCTACAAAAGATAAAATAGTTAAAGATAATTGATTGTTGGGAATGGCTTATGAGTTGTTATGCAACTGCTTATGAGCCATTCCTTTTTTTGATCTGCTTGCATTAGAGAACGATATTAAGCTTAATGCAACATATTAGGTTCTGTGAACAAATGTTAAAAAAGGTCTAAAAAAGATAAGCTTCCTTCAAAAAAACCTACTAAAGTCCAAGAAGGAAGCCTGTAATGCATTACTTGATAAAGGATAGTGAGTTTGAAGTGATTTTTGAAATTTTAAAATTAATCAAGAGAATTCATACAAGATATAAAAATTGTCTTCGTAATTTTATTGAAGCAGTTTGTTACATCTGTAGAAGTGGCTATCAATGGAGATTGTTGCCAAAAGAATATGGGTCTTGGCGAGCAATTCACAAGAGATTTAAAGATTGGAGTGAACGTAACATTTGGGAAAGAGTATTAAAAAAACACAAATTAATCCTGACATGGAATGGGTGATGATTGATTCAACGATTGTCAGGGCTCATGCGTGCTCAGCTGGTCTTTTCCAAAGAAGAGAAGCCTTAGGAAGAAGTAAGGGGAGATTTTCCACTAAAATTCATGCTTTAACTGATGCACTTGGTAATCCATTGAAATTCATTCTAACACCAGGCCAGCAAAGTGATATTACCCAAGCAAATCACCTTATAAATGACGTCTTTGATGCCGTTAGACTTGAAAAACTTTTTACCAACTTTGACATAATTACTTGGAATTTTCGTGTTTCCAAGAAAACTTACTGCTTTAGTTGTCGCTACAGTATAGGCAATATCAGCTACTTGTTCTGCAATCAGTTCAGCGTATTCATTGGGCGTCATATTTTTGGTATCAATCGAATGCAGCTCTTGTACTTTAAGCGCAATCTCTGCTGCCGCTTGAACCGGAAGAAGCACTCCTCCTGTATAAAAATGAATTGCTCCTAATGCCGTATACTTAATTGCATTGATCGTAAACTCTGCTGGATGCTCAAGTGGATTCGTTGGCACCATTTTTTATGAAAATGACTTATATTGCTTTGTAGGCTTATGGTATTCCGAGTCTAATCTCAGGAAATACGGTTTGGACACGAGATAGGCCAAATCCGAACTCAACGCGGCCGTTAAGGAATAGGTCTCTTAAGGGCCGTCATAAGCTACTTTAAGGACTTTCTTGGTATTGTTAGTATCAAGCTTTACTTTTTTTGGTCATTAGCTATATTGCTTAAACATATTATTAACCCAATTGCCGTGAGGCTCATATGGTTTCAAATACTTCTCATATACCATATCGATCAAAATCTATCGTTTATCGGATAGAGTCTTCTTGTTGGCGTTGGGCATCTTCTTGGCGCTAGGCCATCTATTTTTTCCCTCCCTTCATTTTCTCAGTATGTATTTACGTTTATTCATTTGCTTAAGGCGCATGTACGCCTGATGGGCTTATATTTAACTATTTAGGATTATTATGAATCGGTATGGATTACTTATTCTTTTAGGTTTTTTTTGTTCAATTATTGTGGCTATGGAGGATTCATTTGAATATTCTCGCGCATCATTGCAGGATGTACCTGCATTAGTGGAATTAATGAATGAGGAAGGGCATCAAGAAGAGGGCATTGTTGTACCTTCGAAATCTTTTAGAGCAGCGTATTTTCAAGGTGCAGTTGAAAATGATGAGCTTTATGTTGTTAAACATGGATCAAAGGTCGTTGGATATAAAAAGCTTTTTCTAATGGATAATAAATCTAAAAAGCAGGATATTTTGGAGCATGAAATAAGATGTTTGGGACAGTCTTCTGAGTCTCTCATGAAAGGAACTATTCAGGTGTGCGATGAGGGTGTTATTTTCCAAGCGTCCGCGGATAATCAAGCTCAAGGCGGCAGGCCCGTTTATATGTACACTGGAGGAGATTTTACTAAAAAGAAGTATCGAGGGCGTGGGCTTAACAAGTTGTTAATGCAAGCAGCGCTTGATGCAGTAAGATCAAAAACCAAAGAAGCTATAGAAACCGATAATAGTGATACTTTGAACATAGTGTACGGCATTACTGAATCCAATGGAGCATTCAATCCAGGATCAATATGCGATAGAACTCTTTCAATTGTGAAAAGTTTTGTTCCCTTTGCACAGAGTATAAGCAATACAAATAAAAATGAGGTATATCATGAGCGATTCAAGGCATTTAAGCCGAGCTTTGCTGAAGATGCTGATGAGTTTAAACCATTATCAGATGAGTTTTCTGTACCTGGAGCTGGTGTAGTTCTTACCTATCTCTTTAAGAAAACGGAAAATAAATGAGAGCATTCGTTATAGTGGCCGCTGTCTTGATTGCAGTCTTGCTGAGCTACTATGTTACATCATCAAGAGAGCTGAAAGGCTCTCTCGATGATCAAATGATTGCTACGTTGCAAAAGTATATTCGTATTAATACTGGGCATCCAAATCCAAACTATCAAGCAGCATTGAGCCTTTTTAAGCAGCTGGCGCAGCAGAATGGATTTTTATTTCGCGCATTGCGTCTTCCTTCTGGTAATCCCGTGGGAATAATTACTTTCATGGGGACAGATGAATCTTTACCTGCAATTGTTTTAAACCATCATATGGATGTTGTTCCGGCAAATAATGCTCATGAGTGGATATCGGATCCTTTTGATGCAAAAATAGTTGATGGCAATTTAGTTGGAAGAGGAGTGCAAGATATGAAGGGCATTGGAATGGTTCATTATTTTGCACTTAAAGAATTAAAAGATTCTGGTTTTATCCCAAAAAGAACCATTCACATTTTTGCAGTTCCTGATGAAGAAGTTGGCGGCTTTAAGGGAACCAAAGAATTAGTTGATTCTCAGGAGTTTGAGAAGTTAGATGTCGGCTATGTTGTTGATGAAGGTCATGCTTCTGGAAATTCTGCTATTCTTGAAATCAAGGTTTCAGAGCGTAAACCAATTCAGATTATTGTATCTGGCAAAGGATCTTTAGCGCATGGTTCGCATTTACAAGATTTTAATGTAGCCCATGAATTGATTCAGTTTCTCTCTTTTATTACTGATTTGCATAAGCAGAATCAAATTAAATCTCATGATATCGCACCGGGCAAGCTGCTATCGCTCAACATCAGTTCATTGACAGCGGGTGTTTGCAAGGCTGATGGAAATATTGCATATAATATGATTCCTGCTGATGCTCAAGCAACGATCGATATTCGAGTTCCTCCGACTATGAAAAAGAAAGATATAATAGCATTGCTTGATGAAGAAATTGCAAAATATCCTTCTTTAGCCTATATCATTGCGGCGCAGGCTGATGAAGAGCCGGATTTCCAAAAAAACAAAACCCATCTGTTTAAAGCGCTTGAGAGTACCATTCGGTCTTTTGGCTATCATGTACAACCACACTATTTTGAAGCATCGTCTGATTTGCGTTTTTATCTAGATAAGGGAATAGATAGTGTTGGTTTCACTCCATTTACCGTTGAAGACAATATTCATGGGACTAATGAATCGGTGCCTATTGATCAATTAATAAAGGCAAGAAAACTCATGACTCAATTTATTAAGGAGTTTGCAGGCTGATTCGTCTGAATTCTAGATAAGTTTAATCCAAATTAGATTGAGTGATTGTTTTTTATTGCAGTATTAAATATAAATGCAGTATTGCCATTTATTCATTTACTTAGCTGGTTGCTATGAACTACGAGATTATTGTACTCCTGTATTGTTGGAACAGTTCTTTTTCCTATGATGAGTCGAGGCCCAGTAAGCATAGGCATTTTATTATAATCTACGCTAAAGTTTCCTTCTTCAATAGCCTTAAGATCTTTTATTGCGAAGGAGTCTCTACAATCTCCCTTAAAAATTAATCCATGCTTGGTGGCTCGTATGAGCTTTACTGCATCGATGTGAGATGAATTGAAGGTGAACAAAAACTGTAATGCTTTGATTTTAGCTTGAGTAGCTTGCGGAGTACTTAAATTATTTTTTTTTAATACTTTGAGCGCTTGTTGTATCGTTATATTGGTTTGTTTTTCCAGCATCTCTTGAAAAACATTTAAGCTAGTAAGAAATTCTTGTTCGGTCTCTTCCATTGATAATAAAGGAGAAGCGATGAGTAGTAGTGCCAATGCGAAGCGTTTATTCATGAAATTCCCTTTTAAACTAGATTTGCATTGCGATAGAAAGCGTTTTTGCTCACTTAGTATCTTAAAGAGTTTTTATTCAGTAAAGAATAATTTTTTAGGAATTTTTAGTGGGCAGGTGCTATTAAATTTTCAAATAACCTATTCTGTTAAACCCATTCATTTTATGTTCACAAAAATAGCACTTATTACTTTAACTTACGATTTAAAGATATGCATGACATGAAAGAAAATCGTATCCATCATTTTTACGGCGATTAAAATCTTGCCATTTGCAGTTATTCCAATTTAAACGGCGTATTTTTACTAAATCGGTTTTTGAAAAAATGTAGTTAAAGTACAGCTCGTAATCTATGCTCATGCAAGAAACAAACAGATACTTTTTATCGATAAACTCACAAAATACTTTCCAGGCTGGTTTATTATGAATCGATTCAATCTCGTTATGTAAGGCCTCCATGAGGTTACGTTGAAAAAGCATGTGATGAGAAACGCCTGAATATTCAGTAAAAAATTTTTTTAGCCCAGGAAGAACCCTTGCGTTGTGATCAAAATAGGGTTGGTAAGGTTCGAGTGCAGGGCTATAGAGACCAGCGCCGGTTTTCGGATCTTGAAATGAAACAGGTTTTAAAAAAATAGTGTCGGCATCTATCGCCAAAACATTAGATGAAATATCGGGGATTACAAAAAGGGCATAGGTTTTTAAGAGTTGTTGATAAATCCATCCAATTCGTGTTTTGGATTGATTTATAAAGTCATGTGCTTCTGTTTCAATGTGAAATATTTCATATGCCAGAGATTCTTTTGTAAAAGGGTAATTTTTCTCATCAAACCATTCGGCTGTGTCGATCAACTTTTTTGAAGAAATAACAATGATTCTTCTGTGATTGATTATATTTTTTTTTATACATTCAATTACTAGGGGTAAAGTTCGTATATCTTTTTCATGGCATGGTATGATTACATCTATTGGATCAAAGGTAAACTCAAAAGCTTGTAATCTAGTAGATAAAAACAGAAGAAAAACGGCTAAGAATTTTATGTTCATATTGTTCTCAACTTTTTTATTCATATGCCCAGAAAATCATGGCCTTTTAAGGCCGGGGATGAATGGGCAAAATCATTAAACTTGAAGCCAGGATTTTTAAGCCCTGCGTGCATCTCTTCATTTAATCAATATTTAGAACCTATCCCAAAATTCATAAGTACCTCAAAGTGTAGAATGTAGCGGCAA
>CAYGJB010000004.1:0-65326 GCA_964350195.1 uncultured Pseudomonadota bacterium | reverse complement strand
AATAGTGATAATTTAGGATATCAAAATGTTGCACTTATTATTTGAATCTACGCCTCTAAAAAACATTTTTTATAGGAAAATAAAATGACACTTCATCCTAAGTCAAATCTACAACTTATTTATGTATCGGATATTAATCGTTCAGCTCAATATTATAAAACATTATTCAACGCAGAACCTTTATTTGTTAGCCCTCGTTATGTAGCATTTAATGCCGGTGAAGACACCTTTTTTGCTCTTTGGACTGGTGGCACAGTTCCAGATAAAACTATTCCTCGTTTTTCTGAAATTGGAATAATGCTTTCTTCTGACCAAGATGTAAATAATCTTTACAATGAATGGCAAAAAAATCCAGATATCAATATTCTACATAAGCCTCGTACTGAAGTATTTGGCCGAACTTTTCTGGTAGAAGATCCAGATGGACATATCATTCGGGTATGCAAAAGAGACTAAATTTTTATAAAAATCTTTTTTTTACCAATGCCCTACCAGAACCTGATTTTAGATACCTTTCAAACTCGATTGCTTTTTCTTTGGTTTCAAACGAAATAGAAGATACCAATTTCCATGGCTTATATTTGGCAGTATGTGGTGATCCACCAGTATTATGAACATAGAGTCTTTGGTCAACATTATCAGTTTGACCTATATAGTTTTGATCAGGAAATTTTTTTGATTGTAAAATATAGACGTAATACATAGATGTTAATTTTTTATATTGCCTGCCAACCGTAGCCTTGGCGTAAAAATCTTTTTTAGAAAAAGTCCAGCCTACGCGTCTCATTTCATTCGCTTGCTTCGGCGGACAGCTTTCGCTTTCTTTTTTCTTAGGTTGGCCTGCCAGCTGAAGCCAAATGTAAAACAAACTTTCTCTTTCTATCGACTAGGCGAAAGCTGGTGGAGGCGATGGGAGTCGAACCCATGTCCGCATTACTTCAAACCTCAAGTACTCCATGCAAAGTCTCTGAATATACGAATACAACACCTCAAAGACACAGAACGTTGTAAAAGACTGCTTTGTGATACTGCCCGGGCTACAAAGCTATAAAACCTTGCCCGAGAGTCCTATCTGGTTAATACGAATTAGTCGAACTGAGAGGCACGTTCAACTAATAAGCAGCTGTCGACTAGGCGACAGCTGGGGCATCAAGTAGATTGCCAATTACTGTTTTTGATTGATTTTTTTACGAGTTCCCAATCAAAACTCGGCATGCACTCAAAACTTGGAACAACACGTCGAAGCCGTTACGCCCCCAAATTTTTCAAAGAATAGGAAGAATTTCCTATTTATATAATAACAAACTAAGCACCCATCGTCAAAAGATAGCATTTCTATTTAATCGCTATACCAAGCTCCTTAAGACCTTCTTGATATCCTTTTAAGGCATTATCAAGCTGCTCTGGAGTGGATTTCCGCGCTGAGCCATCGGGCAAATCAAAAAGGATCGCTTTAACCCCAGAAACATTTTCAGCCCCCAGAACATTCTCTTTTTTATCATCCACGTGCACCACAAGATTAATGCCCGGCTTGAGCTTCTGAGCAACCCGCTTAAGGCCTTTATAATACTTGGCATTCGGCTTCACTGCTTTGGGATCGTTAAGCATAAAAATGTTTTGTTCTGTAATGGTAAATGGCTCATCTTGATTGATTGGCGTACTATTTAAATCTTTAAAGTGATTGCTACGCGTTACCACAATAGCATCAAAAAGCTGATCAAGGTCTGCTCCCTTTTGCTTCATCTTTTGGCGATAATATTTATTTTGAGCATAATCTTGGTTAGTGGCACCAATAAGCGTATACCCTGCTTGCTTAAGCTTTTTTAAATAATCGATTACTGCCTGCAAAGGCTTTGGATTAGTTGCACGATCTATAAGATCCGGTTCATAATAAGAAAGATCTGTATAACCATCATCTTTAAGCTTTTTTATGAATGCATGAATAACATTTCCTGCGCCATTAAGATTATCGCTCATATCGCGACCTTCTTTTTCAACTACTGCAAACCCCTGCAAAAGTTTAGTTAAAACGCCCGGTCGCCAAAAAACAATGCTCGGAATTGCACTCGCATAATCCCAAAAACCAACCTTCTGCTTAACGCTTATCACATCATCAAAATCAACCGATAAAGCAGTATCCTGCTCCATAGCAATCGCAGTAAAAACAAAAAATAAGAGAAAAAATAGAAAGTAACGTTTCATAAAAATCCCCCTTTGTTATATGCTTATATTTAACAAAAAGGGTAAATACAATGCAAGATCCTGTCTCTACCAGCCGCCTTTTACGTCCCGATCCGTCTCTCTCTTGATATCCCGCTCACGAAGTGCCTGCCTTTTGCTAGCAGCTTTTTTATGCTTACCAATACCAAGATCAACCTTCGCAATATTTTTTTTATTGAAATAGATTTTGAGGGGCACGACTGTAATTCCCTTTTTAGATATGTCCCCCACAAGCTTATTGAGTTCTCGACGATGAACGAGAAGCTTTCTTGCTCGCGTAGCCTCCTCTTCTTTTTTAAGAAATGCTTTGTCGTAAGGAGTAATATTGCAATTATTTAGATACAGCTCGCCTTTTTTTATGGTTGCAAAAGCACCTACAAGCGAAACTTTGCCGGCACGAAGAGATTTCACTTCATCCCCCGTGAGTACAATACCTGCCTCAAAGCGATCCGATATTTCGTAGTCATGAAATGCTTTTTTGTTTTGTGCAATTATTTTCATAATCCCTTCCTACGAACTCGTTTGGTTATTGCTTTTAAAACCGGTTTTGCTTTTATAGCAATATTGCGCGCAACTTGCTTTGATTTTACTACCGTAGCACGTACCCTTTTTACACCGCGCTCTTTCATTGTAGCAAAAAACTGTTTAATCATGGGATAACTTACAAAGCCTAAGCCTATTCCCAAGATATTGCCACCCACCATAAATGCCCAGAAGGAAAAACCACTCATGCCAATTTTGTGCTGCGCCCAATCATTCATGTTGGCAATCCAAGACGGATTCCAGTCATAGTGATTTTTGTCCCATAATGAAAGAATCCAATCACCAAACATATGACCTGCGCCATACACTGGTACCATGGTCCATGGATTATTAACCGTCATTGATACAGTGAGTATTACCGCAAAGTTGAGAGCGAAAAGCCACGCAAATAAAAAAACCATCGCAGTATGTAGCCCCACAAACGGACTAAAAGCAATGTAGATACCAATGCAACATGAAAGCGAAAGCTTATGCAAACACCGCTCGTAACTTAAAAACCGATCCACAATCTGCCTCACCCAAGCAAACATAGTAAAACTCCAATAAAAATACATATATTGTAGTTTCTATAAACAATGTTATCTTCATTTTCTCATCTCATTGAAGGATATTTGAATTAGAGCACTGTTTATATTATTCTGTTTAATTGCTTATACTATTATATAACGGGAGCTGGAACCCATGAAAAAAATCTCTATGATTATTCTTTTAGTATCACTTTTTTTAGGCCATTCTGCAAGCGGAAAACAGCCTGAATCCAAGGTGCTTAGCGGCACTATTCAATACCCTTTTTCACTCAATATCCCCATCAGCCCCACGACAATTGTTTATAGGGGAGATCCTGTTGGCACGCAAGTTGACCAAAAAAATCGAGCCGTATCATTTCAGCTTCTCAGAGAAAGCTCTCAATTCACGTTCAAGCTGTTTATCGCCGAACCTCACCATATTGAATACGTACCATATGAATCAAAATATCACGCTGAAGTAACCAATACATTTAAATATCAACGAATCAAAGAAGGCAAAGCATATCGCTATTACTTACTCACGCTCGTGCCAAGTATTTCTGATGGCGAAACTAAGCACATTACCTACTCATGGAGTATTAGTGAAAATTGCATTACCAATAAAGAACGAAAAATCCCTGATGATGCTATCGTAATGCACTCTGTTCCGGATTGGGTTTCTCACCTTGATGGCAATCAATCATTTGATTTTCCTACCATTTGGATGAAAAAAAACTTAGTAGAGATTGCTGGTTCATCAGAAAAAATAAAAGAAACATTCACAGAACTCGCATTTGCTTCCATGGATTCTGGGGCATTATGCGGCAAAAAATTTGAGGTGGCAATGAAGCGAGATGGCAATCGTATTATTCACGCAGCGCTTCCAACCCCTGCAGCCTAAGGCACTACACTCTATGAAACCATACATCACTCTCGGTATCGAAACATCATGCGACGAAACAGGGGCCGCTTTGTATCACAGCGAGAAAGGCCTTCTTTCTCATGCACTGTATTCACAAGATCATCATAATGCCTATGGCGGGGTAGTGCCTGAAATCGGTTCACGGGTACAGCTCGAGCGAATCAATCCTATCATTTCTTCAGCCCTTGAAAGAGCGAAACTTACGCTTGATGATGTAGATGTAATCGCCGTTACCAATCGACCAGGACTAGCAGGATCTCTTTTGGTAGGAGTTTGCTTTGCAAAAGCTCTTGCAGGAGCACTTAATAAAAAAATTATTGGCATTAATCATATTGAAGGGCATGTTTTTTCATCCTTTCTTGAGTTTAATGTACCATTTCCACACATATCCTTAACATCCTCTGGTGGGCACACTGCCCTCTTTTTAATTCGCGGATTTGGCGATTATACAATACTAGGAGAAACTGCCGATGATGCTGCAGGAGAAGCGTTTGATAAAATCGCAAAAATGCTTGGCCTCCCTTATCCTGGCGGCCCAGAAATTGAAAAACGCTCCGCGATCGTGGCATTTCAGGATTTCTTTAACTATCCACGCCATAAACCAAAAACCTTAAATTTTAGCTATTCTGGATTGAAAACAGCCGTGATGTACGATCTCGTAAAAAGAAACGCATATGATATGAAAACAAAAAAATTTACCGGTAATGATGAGATCATAAATAAAGTAGCAAGCTCATTTTTAGCATGCGTGGCAGATGTGTTTATCGTAAAATTAGAACGAGCGATCAAGCAGCATCCCGATATCAAAGCTCTCACATTTGTGGGAGGTGTATCGAGAAATAAATTTATTCGAGAAAAAATAGATCATTTGGCAGAAAAATATAAACTCCCACTCTTTATCCCCTCACCGCAATACTGCATCGATAATGGTGCTATGATCGCATTTGTAGGAAACTATAAAGCTGCTCAAGGAGAATTTTCAAATTTATATCTTGATGTACAGCCATAATATGAGAGCACCCTATTAGAGTGCTCTCATATTTAATTTTTCATCATTTTATCATGCATTCTTATATTCTTCTATGTGCCAATTCTGCTTACATTCATCAGAACTTTCATGAATGCTGCCACAAGCTTTTATGCATAGCTTATTTATTATCAGCAGCATTATCACTTAAGCGCTTAGCACTACGAGCAAAATCAACAATAACATGAGCTGCTTCTATAGGGTCAATTGCAGCTGGTTTCATATCTGCAGAAGGATGCATAACAAAAGGTAGCAAATGCTTTTGATCAACCCCCAAGTTTGAAAATATAAGAGTAAGAATAATCGGTTCTTCTTTTTGTACTACTTCTGGTACCACCCTCACCTTTCCAGGAAGATGCTGAATAAATTTTTGTAAATCTTTTTTACGTTTTTCGCTTTGAAAATCATCCATCGCTAATCCCATAAATGAAACAGCAACAAGTGATAAAGTAAGTAATTTTTTCATAAAAGCCTCCAATAAAACATGAGAACAAAGTCTCAAAATGTTAACATATATTTGATCTTGCTATTTTAATAAAAATCCGATTTACCAACCGGATCATGCCCTGTTTAATCCCCAAATAGGGTTTTTTACTTATTTTTTGAGAGTGAGAAAGATAGGCACTTCTACCTCTTCAGGATTTTTTGCTTTTTCACCATATACCTCATAATCAACCTGAAGTGGATCATAGACAATAAGGCTCTCATTAGCCCAAATTCCTTGCCATGCTTCCAATAAAGCGGGAGCGAGCGATCCTTTGGCTACTACTTTTGCATATGTCCCTGCTGGAATAATAATACCAACCAAACCATCAGGTATGTCCTTTAAACTGCTCACCTGACTGCCAATAATAAAATCATACGCAGCAGAACGGCCATCTTCAAAATTAGTATATAAAGCATACATTTCGCTACCAACTTTATTTGGAATAAGCTCAATTATTCCGTCTTCAATAAACTTATTCCAAAAAACTGGGATGTCCTGTAATGCTTTCTTATGCTCATTGGTAGTGCGTCGTTTAACGCCAATGATATGTATCGCTTCTTTTTGCGTAATTTCAAAATTCATAGTTACTGCCCCGAAGGCTTTTTGTTAATCGACTCAAGAAAATCTTCATTTGATTTATGCCTACGCATCTTATCGATAAGAAATTCCATGCCCTCAACAGTGTTCATCGTGCTCAAAAATTTCTGCAATACCCATACCTTATTAAGGTCTTCTGGCGAATGAAGTAAATCTTCACGACGCGTTCCTGAGGTCAATAGATCAAACGCTGGATATGTACGACGATTTGAAAGCTTGCGGGTCATATGCATTTCCATATTACCAGTGCCTTTAAACTCTTCGTAAATAACCTCATCCATTCGTGAGCCTGTATCCACAAGAGCTGTTGCTATGATAGTAAGCGATCCGCCCTCTTCTGTTGAACGCGCTGCTCCAAAAAAGCGCTTTGGCCACTGAAGAGCGTTGGCATCAATACCACCAGTAAGTATTTTTCCCGAGGCTGGTGCAGTCGTATTATATGCACGTGCTAAACGAGTAATAGAATCAAGAAGAATGACTACATCCTTTCCAGACTCAACCATACGCTTTGCCTTTTCAAGCACAAGCTCTGCCACTTGTACATGGCGTTCAGCTGGTTCATCAAAAGTTGAACTGATCACCTCAGCACCAGTACCTTTAACTGTGCGCTTCATATCAGCAACTTCTTCAGGACGTTCATCAATAAGCAAAATCATAAGATGTGCTTCAGGATGATTCGCAATAAGACTACGGGTCATTTCCTTAAGAAGAATCGTTTTACCCACTTTTGGTGGTGCAACAATCAGACCACGTTGCCCTCTACCAACAGGAGTAAAAAGATCCATAATTCGAGTAGATATCGCTGCTGGATCAAACTCTAGACTAAATTTTTTATTAGGATGCTGAGGAGTAAGACGTTCAAAATGGGGACGATCGCCCAATATTGTTGGATCAGAATAATTCACATCTTGAATTTTAAGTAATGCAAAATACTTTTCACCTTCCTTTGGCTTGCGAATAACACCACGAACTGTATCGCCAGTTCGAAGACCAAATCTACGAATCTGAGAAGGAGAAACATACACATCATCCGGCCCACTCACATAATCGAAATGAGAAGAACGCAAAAAACCAAAACCGTCTGGCAACTTTTCCAACACCCCATCAACTTCCATCTCCATATCAGGGTGAGCTTGAGCATATTGAATTTTTTCAACAATTTTTTGTTTTGGCATCAAGCTCGCACCAACAATGCCATAGCGACGCGCAAATGTGTTTAATTCAGCAAGAGAAAGCTCATCAATAGGGCGCTTATCTAGCGGCATATGTCCGTTATTATTGCGAGGTTTGCCATATTGTGGGCGATGTCCATCGTTACGATGTGGGCGATGCTGCGGCTTATTTCCTGCATAAGGTGGCGCTGATACATTTGGCACATAGATTTGTGGTTCTACAGATATATTTTTTTCTTTCTTTTCAATTACCTGTTCTTCTTTTTTTTCTGGGATTTGCTTTTTGGCAGGCTCTTTAGGAGCATTGTCCTCTTTGGGCGCCAATACCGGCTCTTTAATTTTTTTACGGCTTTTAACCAGTTTTTTATCTTTAGCAGGGTCTTTCGTAACAATTTCCTGCGATTCTAAACCTGCTGAATCCTTTTTAGACTCGCTATCTTTTTGATCTTTCATGCAAACCTCCTTTTGAAAGAAATGGAAAACACCATATTTTTGAACCTCTAGCTATTATCGACTTTATGTTCGACATACCAAATAATATTCGGCAGACAAGAATAGGCCGTACAGACAAACAGATAAGTATATTTTACGTTCTGGGTATGCCTCATAACCCTCTATCAGCTTTGCTTCAGAGTTTAAAAATGTTTTACGCCCTACTCCCACGATACAACAGCATCATCACGGGACTTGCAATATAAATAGAAGAATAAGTACCAACAATAATACCAACCAATAAAGCAAGAGAGATATCACGCAATGCTTCACCACCTAAAATCAACAAAGAAAGCACTGCGAGCCCTGTTGAAATACTGGTAAGTAAAGTTCGCCTAAGCGTTTGATTGATACTAAGATTAACCACCATAGCTAAAGACTCATGTGAATTTTTTCTTAAGTTGTCTCTAATTTGTGAAAAAATAACAATAGTATCGTTAATGGAGTATCCCACCACAGTGAGTATCGCACCAATAACGTTAATTGAAATTTCTCGCCCCACGAGCATAAAGACCGCTAACATAAGAATTGCATCATGAAACAACGCAACCACTGCCCCAAGAGCAAAGCCCATCGACCAAAATCGAATAGCAATATAAAAAAGCATCGCTATCAAAGCATAAAGCACCGCATAAAGCGATTTGCCTCGTAACGTTTCACCCACTTCTGGACCAACCGTTTCACTTTGAAGTACCGTAATGGCAACTTCAGGCATAGCTGCTTTGAGCGATGACTGCATTTTTTCTGCAACCAATCCAAGCTCATTGCTCACTTCGTCAAGCTTGATTCGCACCATAATTTCATTTTTATCAAAATCACGAATAGAAGCCCCTTCCCATCCCTCTTTATCAAGAACATCTTTTACCTGATTAACAGTTACATGCTCAGAAAACCTTAAAAGCACTTGTGCACCACCCGTAAAATCAATACTGTACTTGAAAACTTCACCAGTTGATTGCTTTTTATATACCGCAAAACCAATAAAGCCACCGATTAAAACGATTGAAATGATCGCAGTTACTATGCGGTATTTTACAAAATTGATCATGGGGACTCTCTCCGGATCAGATGTGTGTTTGGGATATCATAAGATTCGCTTTAGGCAAGTTTTAGCATGTATTGCATTCTTGCGCAAGAAATTGTGAAACCGAGATTACGATTCAGACGGCAGAATTGAGACGAATTTACGCCCTTTAGCACCAACATGAAATTTCACCGTACCAGCTGATTTTGCAAATAAAGAATCATCGCCACCTTTGCCCACGTTTGAGCCAGGGTGAATACGAGTTCCTCGTTGACGCACGATAATCTCGCCGCCATGTACCACTTGACCGTCAAATAATTTTACGCCTAAACGTTTACTATGCGAATCACGATTATTCTGTGTACTGCCACCAGATTTACTTGTTGCCATTATCGTTTCCTTTAAGTCCCGTTATTTTTTGATTTTCTTTAAAAGAATAGATCCTAAATAGACATGTATTATTTATACATATAATCAGTATGACAACTCCGATTTTAAAAGTCAATAATCCCCCTTACTCCCACAGCTTGGCTTACCTATTTTGATCAATAAAATCACTCGATTTATGCTCTCAATCAATATTTTAAGCAAAAAAGGTTGCTGAAAAAGCCATATCCATTGAGACCATCCACCATGAATCACCTAATCATGCTATCGGCAATTCGATAAAGTCATAAAAACATACCGCTATTTAACTTTATTTTGAGACTTCTGCCCAATTTGCGCCTACACGTGAAGTGACCACCAATGGCACATTCCAGTTCACCACATTCTCAAGGGTCTGCCGAGCAATCGGCTCAATAGCTTCAACATGTACTTTTGGTGCTGAAATTAAAAGCTCATCATGAATCTGCAAAAGAAGTTCTGCCTCAGGATACTGCTCTGCAAGCTTTCTCTCGAGTTCAATCATACCCTGCTTCATAATCTCAGCAGCCGTCCCTTGAGCTATCGTATTAATCGCTATACGCTTTGCCTCTTCATAAAGCACTCTATTTTTCTCATAAATTGCAGGAATATAGCGCCTACGACCCCATAAAGTAGTGACATATCCCTTTTCGTATGCTTCTTCAACTACTTTGTCCATCCAATCTCGCACACCAGGATATTGTGCAAAATAGGTATCGATATACTGCTTGGCCTCGCCAAACGGAATCCCAAGATCTTTTGAAAGACCATAAGGAGTTAAGCCATATAAAATACTAAAATTGATTCGCTTACCCACCTGCCGTTGAGCAGAAGTGACTTGATCAAGGTTTACATTAAACAAGCGCGCTGATGTCTCAGCATGTATATCATGCCCTGCCTTAAATGCATCGATAAGCGCTTTGTCTTGCGAAAGATAAGCAAGTACTCGCAGCTCAATCTGAGAATAGTCTCCCGATATAAATGCATGCCCTGTCTCTGGCTCAAAGGATGACCTGATCGCAAGCCCCGGCCCAGAAACCGGCACATTCTGCAAATTTGGATCATGACTTGAAAGCCTACCAGTTGCCACGCGCGTCTGGCTGAACGTGGTATGAACTTTTTTATCATTCGGATTAATATAACTCGGTAACGCTTCGATATAGGTGCTTTTTAATTTATATAATTCTCGATACTTTAAAATAAGTCCCGGCACAGGATGCAGTTTAGAAAGCGCTGCAAGCACCTCTTGATCTGTTGAATAGCCAGTTCTTTTTGAGCTCTTTTTCTGCGGTGGCAATTCTAAGTCATAAAATAAAAGCTGTTCGATTTGCTTAGGAGAATTTAAATTAATTTCTTTCTGTTCTTCAGAAAGCATTGCAATGATATCAGTCTCTATCTTTGCAAGTGCATCACTTATTTTAAGATCAAGATGCATCAAAACTTCTTGATTCACCAATACGCCCTGCTTTTCCATGCGATACAGCAGACGAAGCATCGGCATTTCAATAGCATAGAAAAGCTTATCCATTCCTTCTCTCTCAAGCTCTTTCTCAAAAAGTTTTTTCAGCTTATAGGTTTGATACCCATCATTAGCGGAATATAAGGTAGCAAGCTTAAGGTCAACAAAAGGAAAATTAGGTAATTTACGAGCTTTCACTACCTCTTCAAAAGTAAGCATGTGTTCGTCAAAATAAAATTGTGCCAACTGTTTTAGGCCAATACGTTGCCACTCTTTAGTTACCAAGGCTGCTGCAAGAATCGTATCAAAAGCGATATTTGCTACTTCTATCCCATGCTGAGCAAGCACATGCAAGTCGAATTTGGCATTGTGAAAGTATAATTCAACTTTTGGATCTTCCAAAACCGGCTTTAAGGCCGCTCTTACTTCATGCCAGGAAAGCTGCGGCTCATCCACTTTATGATCAAACGGAATATAGTAAGCAACCTTCTCTGTTGTACAGATAGATATGCCCACCATATGCATCACATGAGGATTCACGCCATCCCCTTCGGTATCTAATGCACAATAGCCCGCTTGTTCAATCTCTTGTACCACATTAGCCAACGCAATTTGAGATGTAACCAACTGGAAATTTTTCTTTCTTAGAGATTCGATCTTTTCATTGAATACAACCTCTTTCTGCTCAGAGCTAGCGCCCAACCCTGCAAGCAAACTTTTAAATTCAAGCTGCTTAAATAGCGGTTGAGCTTTCGGCCAATGCTTTGAATCAAAAGCAATGTCTGTTTCGGTAGCTTCCGTTGGGGTATATTGCAGCAAAAAAAGTTTACGACTCAAGAAAGCGTTCTCTTTGCCCACTTCTAATGCATTCTTTAAACGAGGTTTTGTAACAATATCAATTCGCTCATACATATCTTCAAGTGAATCAAATTGCTGCACAAGCTCTTGTGCTCCCTTTTTCCCAATACCGCGAACACCGGGAATATTATCTGAGCTATCGCCAAGCAATGCAAAATAAAACGGAATTTTTTCGATAGAAAAACCAAACTTCTCTTCCATTGCTTCTTTAGAAAAAAGCGCATCTTTAAAATAATCATATAAAAATGTTTCGTCATTCAGCCCTTGCGCCATATCTTTATCCGAAGTGATATAGACTACATGCTTGCCTTTTTCATGTTGCTCTTTAGCAAGCGAATACATCAGATCATCCGCTTCATAGCCAGAGCGAGAGATCTGATATAAATTAATCAAATCAGCAAACTCCTGAATGTACGCCTTCTGATCAAACAGATCAGAAGGGGGCGCTTGGCGCGTGGCCTTATAGTCCTCAAACATTTCATGACGCGTAGTTGGCCCTTTGCTATCCCAAACTAATGCAATGTGCTTTGGATTGAATCGCTCCGTTAACTTCTTAATCATTCGGCAAAAGCTATACACAGCATTTACCGGTTCACCTTTAGCAGTATGCAACGGTTTTGTGCCATAATAGGCTCGATATAAAAAAGATGAGCCATCGATAAGAAAAATAGTTTTTTGAGAATCTAATTTCATGGTACAAAACGCCTTTGATTGGAAGGATAGGAAATACTTCCAGTATACCATAATAAGCATGAAGAGAAAGCCGGCAAACATCGCTGAAGACGTTTTTTAAAAAGCTAAAACCTTAAATAATCTCTTTACCAGTATCGTAATGCCCAATCACAACTACTTTTGTTTCCTCAGTAAGCGCAAGCACATTTCGTAATTGCTTTTCAGCTAATTGCTTCATATTAGCCCATTCTTCTGTATTGATACCATTCTTCCAACCTTTTTTGTACGTTAAGTTTGCGCATAGATAGTCGCCATCTGAGCCAGTCACTCGAACCACATTAGCTATTTCAACCGGCTTAGATAGCTCAAGCCTATACCCCTTATCATCAAGATACTTTTTATCATTAGAAAATTTTGCGAACTCATCCGACTTTATTGCTTGTTTAAATTGCCACCGGATGCTACTCCTATCCCAAGGACGACAAATGCCTTTAGATGCATCTTTCTTGTGAACCATATCAGCTAATTTAACTATACTGCTATTTAAATCTTTCTGATCTTTAAGCATGGTACTCATAAGTTCTTTAAGCCCTTTAGTCTCTTGCTTTTGAAGTTCATTAATATTTGCAAGATCTGTTTTGAGAGCATTAATCTGATCTTCTGTTTTGAGAGCATTAATCTGATCTTTAGAAGCAAGAGTATCCACGCTCTCAGATAAGTGATCTTTTAAATGCTTTTCAAGCGTATTAATTTGTTGCGAAAGCTGTTGGGATTGTTGCGAAAGCTGTTGGGAAAAATTATTAAGATGCTTAGAGTTGCGCTGATCCTTCTTATGCATATAATAACCACCACTACAAGCAATTGCGATTGGCACTCCATATTTCAATATGGTACCCATCATATTTTTACTATCATCACTTTTAAGATACGTAAAACCATTTTTGAGGTGCTGCATTATCGCAGATGGGGATTTCTTCTTTTTGGCAACAGCTAGCGGGCTGTCTTGCTCTAATTGATTGCCTGGTTCTAATTGAGCATCTTGCTCTGAATTTAACACAAACGGCTGCTTTTTCTTTTTACCTTTTAGAAATGCCAACGAAAAGCTTGGCATAGAAAACAATGAAAAATAACTTTTTTGTGATGCTTTTTGCTTTCTTGCTGCATTGCTAAAATTAGAAGTAGATAAACCAACTAAAGCTAAAAATAAAATCGCTCGTTTGTTCACAACATTTCCTTTGTCGACTTTATATTTTGTAATTCTATTGATGAATAACGCATTACATTCTACCATAAATATTGTGGCTTTAAAAACGAACGACGGGTCCTAATCAATGTATATACGAGTTCAGCTCCTCACTGGATATAAAGAATTATTATGGTATTCCTGCCCATCAGAATGGGAGAAAGGGCGCCTAGTTGGATCATTGGTGCGAGTGCCAATGCGCCAACAACAGCTTCCCGCTCTTATTCTTTCAAAGCAAGCGCATCGGCCAGACGTCTCTTTTGATGTTCGCCCTGCTATCGCATTGGAGCCTGTGCCCGATGATGCACATTATTACAAATTTATCGCGATGCTTAGCACATATCATCAAATCACGCCCGTAACACTCATCAAACGAATAAAATCATTTCTATTTCAAAAGGAAGTAGTAATTGCAGGTGAAAAAAACGTCCGATCAGATTTTTCTAAAACTACAGCAGGCAAGCAGGAAGTTCGCCTCACCTCAGCACAAGAAAATATTGTACGGGTTCTTTTGCCAACAATCAGCAATCCCCAGTTCAGCCCAGCGCTTTTGCATGGGGTCACGGGATCGGGAAAAACTGAGGTATATAAAGAACTGATCAAGCTGGCTCACACTGAAGGGAAAACATCACTTTTTCTATTACCAGAAGTAACGCTCTCGCTTGCATTTGAAAAGCGTCTTCAAAAGGAACTTCCCAATATCCCTGTTCTTGGTTTTCACTCCGCAACGCCAGTGAAACAAAAACGATTACTCTGGCAAATGCTTCTTGAAAAAAAACCGCTTGTGATAGTGGGAGTTCATTTACCTATTTTGCTGCCAATACATAATCTTGGCGTAATTATTATCGATGAAGAACATGATCCGGGATACCAGGAAAAGAAACATCCTAAGATTAATAGCAAAGAAGCAGCCCTCATGCGAGCAAAGCAAATCGGTATTCCCATCATCTTAGGCTCTGCAACGCCATCAATCGCTTCATTGTATAACGTCAAAACTCGTGGCTGGAAGTTTTTTCAGCTTTTAAAACGATTTGCCGGCGCATTTCCAACTATAGAGATAGTACCTCTCAACGATAAGAAACAACGCAAAAGCTTCTGGATCAGCCAACCACTTTATAACGCTATTGCCAATCGTCTTGCCAAGCAAGAACAAACAATTATTTTTCTTAATCGGCGCGGGTATAGTTTTTTTGTACAATGCAAAGGCTGCAGCAATATTATTATGTGTCCTTCATGCTCAGTAAGCCTTACGTTGCACACTGATAATATGATGCATTGCCATTATTGCGAATACAGCATTACTATGCCACTTGATTGCCCCTCATGCAGGGGCACAGAGTTTATTAAAAAAGGAATCGGTACGCAGCAAGTGGTAACTATTCTGCAACAAATGTTCCCAAAAGCACGTATTGCACGAGCAGATCTCGATACCACTAAAAAGAAAAAAGAATGGCAGGAAACTATTATAGGAATGCAGGACTGCACAATTGATATTTTGATCGGCACACAAACCATTACCAAGGGATATCACTTTCCAAAAGTAACGTTAGTAGGGGTTTTATGGGCCGACTTAAATCTTCATTTTCCCAAATACAATGCCAGCGAAACGACTCTTCAGCAGCTTATTCAAGTGGCCGGAAGAGCGGGTCGTCAATCAGAAGAAAGCCTCGTAATCGTGCAAGCTATGGATGAACATAAAATTTTTTCTTATCTGAAAGAAGAAAGTTATTTGTCTTTTTATGAAGATGAACTTAGAACCCGTTCTATTCTTTCATATCCGCCAACGCAACGACTTGTTGAGCTTGAGCTTAAGCACACCAATGAGGCTACTTTACATCACGAAGCACAGCTTTTAGCTACAACATTAAATTCTATTGTACAAAGACATAAGCTCGAAGTGATAATCCTAGGGCCTGCAAAACCGCCCGTTAATAAAATAAAGAATTGGCACTACCGAATGATTTATCTGAAATCAAAAAGTATGGCTACACTCCTTGACTTAAATAAGGATATCAATGCACTTTCACTTACCAGCATGATATCGTTTAATCCAAACCCCTTATGATTCTCCAGAGCTGCTATCTTTAATTACAATGCATGATGTAAGAACTTTGGACTTATGAGATTCATAAAAACTTTTTTTTCTTTTATCACATGACCTAACCCACGCTAAATATATTTGCCAAGTTAAATCATCATAAACTTCTTTTTGCACTGTATTGATTTCAGTACATACTATTCCATTGCTTATACTATCGGCATAGTAAAAATCATATCTTTTTTTCTTTTTTGGTACCTTATTGCGATCTTCCATTGCATAGAACATTGAAGAAATAAAAAGGATACATATCAATTTTTTCATACAATCGCACCTCATAACAAAAGGGCGAGATTGCCACCTCGCCTCACTTACAAGATTAACTTCTGGTATTATCTACTACTCAGTACAACAACTAGCATCACATTCTTTATTGCACACAGCGTTGCATGTCTCTGTACACTGTTGCATGCATGACTTCATATCTTCTTCAGAACAGCATCCATTGCAATCTTCTGCGTTTATGTTTGGGCATGGACACATGCTGCGATAGCGCTGTGCGCATTCACACTCCTTACAACATTTTTTTTGATCGCAACTTCCAGATGATACAGAGATAGAAATATCTCCATAAATACCCTTTCCGCCTGAATTCATATTTTTAAGTCCAGCAATTACAGCATCAACCAACTCTTCCTTTTGCTCGCCACGACCATATTCAATAGCTCGATGCGCATCTTGCGTCAACGCAGCCCACTTTTCCGTATCAAAATCAGTATCATCTCGATAAACCGTTACAGTGTATTGAAGAATCCGTTCGCTGCTATCAAGAGAAGATTCATCTGTACACTCTATTGCAAATAACGCTGAAGCAAAAGCCAATCCGCTCAATACAAGCATCATTCTTTTTTTCATATTGATCCTTTAAAAAAGGTGTTTAAATATCTGTTATTTTTTGAAAGGCCTAGATATGCAATGGGCAATTATAGCAGGAGGAATTATGTTACACAAAAAAGTGTCGACGATAATATTTAAGCTCAGCAATTGATTCTTTTATATCTGCAAGAGCACGGTGAGTGTCTCTCTTCAAAAAATTAGTATCAGAATTATTTGGATACCATCGATTAATTACTTCCTTTATGCTACTCACATCGATAATGCGATAATGCAAAAGCTCAATCACGCGTGGCATATATACAGATAAAAAGCCACGATCAGTCCAAACAGAGTTGCCGCATAAAGGAGAATTACCGATACAATGTTTCTTTATAAACGCTACCGTTTGCTCTTCTGCTTCTTGCAACGTAACTTTCGATACCCGCACTCGATCTATCAAATCAGATTTCGAGAAAAGATCTTTTACTTCTTGATGCATACCTTGCAAATGAACTTCATCAGCATGAATCACCAACGACGGTCCTTCTTCAATCACAGCTAAATTGTTATCAGTAATAATCGTGGCAATTTCTAAAATTAAATCTTTTTGAGGATCAAGTCCTGTCATTTCCAAATCGATCCAAACTAAGCGCGGTTCGCGTTCCATAAAACCCTTTGATAATGAATTGTGATTACAGATAGTATTATCAGGTGCAAAATGAATCGCAATGGAATACAAAAAATATTCACCTCTTATCCTTTTCCCTTTACCTGACACACACAAATTATTACGCTTATACTAAATCTTTACAAGATATTAATTCAGAATAAAGAAGAAAAATAAGGAATGCAGAATGCCAAAGCTCCGCGTTGGCGTATTTATGGGCGGCAAGTCGATTGAAAAAGAAGTCTCTTTCAATTCTGGTCGCACAATTTGCGACCATCTTGATACAAATCGATTCAAAGTCGTTCCTGTGTATCAAACCACTCAAGGTTCTTTATACATTTTGCCATGGCATTTTTTGCATCGCGGCAAAACCACCGATTTTGCGCATAGGCTTGAAACAGAGGCTACGCATATTATCTGGGATACGCTCTCAAACCACATAGACTTTTTATACATCGCCATGCATGGGCGATACGCCGAAGATGGTATTCTGCAAGGCACGCTTGAAATCTTAGGAATTCCGTATCTTGGCTCATCACGGCTTGCAAGCGCCATATGCATGGATAAAACAAAAATGAAAACAATTCTTGGTTATCATGGTATTGCAACGCCAAAAGACGTTGTTGTGCAAAGACAAGAAGCAACATCAATCGCTTTCCACCACAATGAAATTATTAAAAAACTAAAAGATCGAAAAATAAACTTTCCATGCATAGTAAAACCTCACAATGAAGGATCGAGCATCGGCATCACTGTAGTACATAATGAAAAAGAACTTCCATCTGCAATTGAAAAAGCCAGCACGGTTTATCCCGATAAACCTCAAGCGGTACTTATTGAAGAACGTCTCACCGGCATGGAATTTTCCTGCATTACACTGTTTGATCATAAAACAGAAAAGCTACTACCGCTGATTCCCACAGAAATTGTTCCTGATAGCGGTACGGAATTTTTTGATTATGACCAAAAATATATGCCCGGGCGCGCTCTTAAATTCACGCCCCCCCGCTGCTCTCAAAAAACTATTTTCACTATTCAGCAAGCCTGCATGCGTATCATGGATCTTCTTGATATCAAAACTATTTCTCGTATTGATGGGTTTGTAAAAAAAGATGGCGAGATTGTTATTGTTGATCCTAATACTTTTTCTGGCATGGCTCCTTCAAGCTTTGTGTTTAGAGAGGCGGCTGAGATGAACATGAGCCATACAGAACTTATCAATCATTTAATTGAATCAGATCTACAAAGATACAACCTCGTATCCACAACAAACCTATCTGAAAAAGAAACGAGTAAAGTAATGAAAAAAAAAGTACGCATAGGGGTATTACTCGGGGGCGCATCTCATGAACGAGAGATATCGCTCGAATCCGGCAGAAACGTATGCTATAAACTCTCCCCAGAGAAATATGAAATTACGCCGCTCTTTGTAAATAGCAAGCTGCATCTTTATCCACTCACACAATCACAACTAGTACGCAACTCCACCGCAGAAATAGAAAATCAATTAAAGCAAGAACAGCAAATCACCTGGCATAGCCTGCAAGATAGTTTTGATTTTATTTTCATAGGATTACATGGAGGAGTAGGAGAAAATGGAGCTGTACAAGGTATGCTCGAAATGCTAGGTCTGCCGTATAATGGATCATCAGTATTTGCAAGCGCTCTGTGCATGGACAAATATAAAACAGCCGAATTTTTACAAGCCTCTGGCTTTGCAGTGCCTACCCAGCATTTGATTGCAAAAAAAATATGGAATTTTGATAAAGAAAAAACAATCAAAGAGATTACGCAAAACATAAAGCCTCCTTTTATTATTAAACCACATGATGATGGCTGTAGCGTAATGGTGCAGAAAGCAAAGAACAAAAAAGAGCTTATTCAAAAAATCGAGGCTCTTTTTAATGGAGGCAAAACAGTTGCCTTGGTAGAAGAGTTTATATATGGCATGGAACTAACTGTAGGAATCTTAGGAAACGAAAATCCAAAGGCATTACCACCAAGCCAAGCAATCTCTACCGGAGAAATTCTTTCCATCGAAGAAAAATTTATGCCGGGATCAGGGGAAAACCAAACGCCCGCGCCACTACCAGCATCAGTATTAAAACTGGTCCAGCGAACTATAGAGTGCGCATACAAAGCGGTTGATTGCCTAGGATATGCACGTATTGATTGCTTCTATCAATCAGCTCAGCAAAGCCCAACCAACAAAGAACGCATCGTTATCCTAGAGATTAATTCTTTGCCTGGCCTCACTCCCGCTACCTGTATTTTTCATCAAGCAGCAGAAGTAGGCTTAAAGCCTATGGAATTTATCGATCGCATTGTAGAACTCGGCTTTCAAGCGCATCACAAACTTACAAAGCCAGTGATCAAAGTAGAAAAGGAAAATAAGCACATCCAAATAAGTAAGTAATTTTCTAGGAGAGAAAGTGATGAAAAAAATATTGGGAGCTATTCTCCTAATTTCTTATTCCATGCTTATTGCTATGGAGCTTGTCGACGATCAAAAGCCTAATAAAGTAGAAATAACCAATAACATCATTTCAGCGTATAGAAATAATGGATTCCATGATTTTATTGCTACAAAAAAGCAAGAGTACAATCTTCTCAGTACAGTCACCAACCTTCCATTCATAGGAGGCCTTGCAAGCTGGGGTCTAAAAACAATTGGGGGAGTTAATACAGAAGAAGCTAAGTTGTTTCTTGGTCGTATTTTTGAAGCTGAAAACGAATTTTTAAGCATCGTTGCAAAGCTCGAACATGATGATCACAATATAAAATATCTGCAAGATATTTTTGATAATCTCCCACGCGATATTCATATCACTAAATCACGCGAAGAACTCGTAAAAGCCATGAGAATTGCGCGACATCAGCGAGTACCTATACCTAAACAGATGGGTGAAAAAAAGACCAACAGCGAGTATAGTATCATCAATAAAGATTTTTTACCCTTTGCCGCGTGTAATCTATGGGCCATGCATTGGCTTGCAGAGCAACAAAGCTCCCCTAAACGACACAAAAGAAAACGATTCAAATCATAAATTCAAGAAACAGTTATGAAAAAAATAAAGACTTTTAAAATATGGCCCTTTTTCCTTTCAAGTTTATGCGATTGGCAATCGCAATCATTAAGTCCCAATTTTTGTTTGGCAGTTCTGAAGAATTTTTCGATATTCCAACGATAACCATAATATTAAACGTGCTGACGAGAAGATGCTTTAAAATTGGTAACTTGGTAAACAACGGTAAAATCACCGTTACTCAATCTTTTTTTTAATGCAATTAAAAAAAGAGAAAATCCTTTCCATAAAGCAGTAATAGTTTGATGAATTCGGCCTCGTTTTAGCTTAAAAAAGGGCTTTTTTTAGTTTAAATCGCTTACCATTTTTTTCGATTACCCGATTTGAATGAAAATGCATTCCAAAGTTAATTATGCTCTCGCTAAGCCATAGCATAAATGCTGCAACAGCATAAAGTCCGTCCATTATAACGGCACACAAAAAGATGTTTTTTTTGATTTATTGAATAAGTTGCTGTGCAAGTTTCCACTTTTTTTTGTAATTTGTTTGATCAAATTCTCGAGATGTCCATATTTTCTGAGCGATAGGAATCGCTATTGTGCCATCTGTAAGCATTGCTACAACAGAATTTAATGATCGATATTGCCTGCCATCACTTGAGCTATAATGATCTGCGGTTCCTTCAATAAATCGAGAATATAGTTTTAAAATCAAGGTATCGTCAATGAGTAGATATACCTTTTTACACCGAAATAATTTTTGCGATGCACTAATCAACTCACTTGTGTTTGTAATGTTTTCAGTTACTATTCAAAATATTGTGTCGCCACTAATGCCTGATTCTATTCCCAATGATTCAAAGATTTTTCGTTTAGAGTTGGACAACAATAATGCGATTGAATAGATTGATAGGAGAGTTCAATTATTTTGAAAACAAATAATAAGTATTGTCTTTTATTTTTTGATATGCAAAATGCGCTGCAGCCATTCAAGCTGTAGTGCTCTTTTTTCATCTTCAGGCATATGCCAAGCAATACTGCTTGCATGCAACTTCATGATAAGCGTATGCAAACAAATAGCAGCGCTCACTGAAATATTAAAGCTCTCAGTAAATCCAAACATAGGAATCGTTACATAATCATCCGCTAGCTCAATTGCTTCAGCGGAAAGCCCGCTCGTTTCTGTTCCAAATAAAAGAGCCATTTTCTGATTGATTGGTAAATCATCTAACGTATAACCTCGCTCATGGGGAGTGGTTGCCACAATGCGATAGCCATCTTTTTTTAGTTGAAAAATACACTCTTTTGTTGTCTCATAGCGCTGAATGTCTACCCATTTATTCGCACCTTTAGCGATGGTGGTCTGCGCTCTAAATATAGTTTCATTTTCAACTACGTGAAGATCCTGAACACCAAAAATATCTGCTGACCTAATAACAGCACTTGCGTTATGCGGCTGCAAAATATTTTCGAGCACAATCGCTATGTGACGAGTGCGATGCTTAAGAACCTTTTCAATAATTTTTCGTTTATTATCTGATACCAAACTTAATAGATAGTCAATGTCATCTAGTCCCCTACTCATTCAGCTAACCTCCTTGATATTTCATAACCTCGCCCATATGAATAAACATGTAGCTCAACATAGCACCGAAAACGTTACTAATCCAGCAAAGCACTATGAATCCAATAAGATTAATTTCTTTGAAAATTGAAATAAATAAGAAGATGAGTGACTGAATAATAGCGTATAATAAACCAAGCCCCAACGAAGGAAACAATATGGAAATGTGCTTCACTCCCTCATAAGGATCAAGTAGATCAAACTCCCAGCCAAGCATATGTACCAACACCCCGATGGCAAAAAAAGAAAGAATAATCAACCCTAACAGTTGCGTAAAAAAGCTCACTGTAAAAGAGTTTCTGCGCCCTCTACGCATAACAATACGCATTATAAAAAACATAATAATACCGGCTATCACTGGATGAAACCAATCAACCGTAAACTGCCAAATCCATGATGATAGAATAAAATCTCCAACATATTTTATGATATTCATTTTGTACTCCTCTTTTACATTTTTCTACATTTCTATGACATAGCTTATTATGACAAACCTCACGGCTCATATAATAGTTGATTTCCCTTCTTTGGATTGCTATGTTTTCACGCGATGTGCCCAAATAAAACTATAGAATAAAGGAGTTTTAATGGAACCGATTCCGTTATCACAATACCATACAATTAAAAACTTTCATGAAACATCCCAAAAACTCCGCTCATTTTTTCTCGAGCGGGGCTTTTTAGAAGTAGATGTTCAGTCTCGCCGTAGCATTTTAGCTGCATGCGAAGATCCCGCCACTTTAGCCACATATATTTTTCAAGGAACTAAATGGCCCCAACCACAAACAGGTCAAATGTGGCTCGAGCATGATCTGCTTAAAAACCCTGAATTTCCCGGTCTTTTTTGCCACACCACAAGCTATCGCGATGAGCCAAGTCCAATTGCAGAACGGCACCTTAATATGTTTCCCCTTTTTGAATTTGAAACACATGGCAACATGGATACCCTACAAAATCTTCTAGAAGATCTTTGCGAATATTTGGGGCTTGCAAGTCGTGAACAGTTTAAAAGCGGTGATTATCTTGAAACTGCGCATCATTACGGCAAACCAGAGATACATGCCAAGCAAGAAATGAATATTTGGCATGATTTCAGCCCTGTCTTTTTTCTAAAAAATTTTCCCTTTTATACTCATCCTTTTTTTAACATGAAAAAAGAAGGGGAACATGCTAAAAAAATTGATGCCATTCTTTACGGTATGGAAACAGTTGGATCGGCAGAACGAAGCTGCAATGTAGATGAAATGTATGAACTCTTTCATACCATTAGTCATGGCATGTTTGCCAAGCTTCTTTTTAACCATTTTGGCAAAGAACGAGTAACAAAAGAGCTAGATCAGTTTTTAAGTCTAGATTTTATTCCACGATTTGGCGGCGGTATCGGCATGACGCGTCTTATGCGAGCAATACAGCTTTCAAAAAAAGAACACAGCGAAATCCCCGTTACCATTCCACATGCAATCAAAGAACTACAACAATAAAAAAGAAAGCCCCGCATTACGCGAGGCTTTCTTTTTTATTTAATTTCACTCAAAAGCTTTTTTAGCCCACCAAGCGATCCCATAAGAGCTGTTGCTTCATAGGGTACAACAACTAATTTATCATTTTTACCTTTAGTAAGCTCTGGAAGCGCTTTGATGTATTGCATTGCAATTAAATATGAAAGAGAATCACCTTTTGGAGATACTTTATTAAGCATTGTGATTGCCTCTGCTTCAGCAGTTGCCATTTTCAGACGAGCAGATGCCTCCCCCTCCGCACGATGAACACGAGATTCAGCTTCACCACGCGCTTCAAGCACTTGCGATTCTAAAGAGCCCTCTGCATCTAAAATAGCAGCACGCTTTCTTCCTTCAGCTTCTAAAATTGTAGCACGACGATCACGTTCTGCACGCATTTGCTTTTCCATCGCTTGGCGAATATCGTGTGGCGGCGCTACCTCTTGCAACTCAACGCGACTTACTTTCACACCCCATTTATCAGTAGCGTCATCAAGTATAACACGTAGCTTCTCGTTAATGCTATCGCGAGACACAAGCGATTCATCCAAGTCCATAGAGCCAATTACATTTCGCAAGGTAGTTTGCGTAAGCATCTCAATGGCTTCTGGCAAATCTTCTACTTCATACACCGCTGCTTTTGGATCAAATATACGATAATATAAAAGTGCATTAATTTGCATCGTAACGTTATCTCGAGTAATCACGTTTTGCTTTGGAAAATCGTACACTGCTTCACGTAAATCGATTCGATACATCGATTTTTGAACAGAAATGTGCCGCCCATCATACTCTTCAACATACGTCCAGTGAACATATCGTGGATTATCTATAAACGGAATAGTTAAATGAAGTCCAGATTGCAAAACTCTATTCACCTTTCCCAGCCGCTCTATAATAATAACCTCTGCCTGCTTCACTAAATAAAAACAGCGAGATAATAGAGCTAGCACTATCAGTGCCAGTACGACACCCCCTGCATACATTAATTCTTGAAACATGAAAGCCTCCTTTGCAATTTTAAAGTATAGAATCTATCCCTATCACTTTAATAAAAGATTAGAGCTTATCCAAGCAAACTATTCAACTCTCTTACCAGCCTAAAGGCTTTTTGAGGCCTCATACTCAACAGAAGACCTACTTATTCTTACTGCTATTCATGCAATAGTCCTGATAGTTTCAGATCATAATCTTTCAACATAATAAGCAACTGTTCAGTGGCTACTTCTACAAGATTATATCTTCAGCTCTATAACAAGCTTGCGCAATAATTCCTTCACCTCTTTTGAAAAGCTTTCCTGAGCTAATCCATAACGAATAGTTCCTTCTAACCATGGAATAGGTCGCCCAATATCATAAAGCTCCCCCTTTATTTTATACGCAATAATACGTTCTCCCTTTTTCATCATATCTATTATTGCATCCGGAAGCTGAAGCTCACCATTGGTCGCATAAGGAATCGACTCAAGAGAGTCAAATACTTTATTGGATAAAATAAAGCGCCCAGCATTTACTAAATTAGACGGTGACTCTTCTGGCTTTGGCTTTTCTACCAAATCAGTTACTTCAAACGCATTAGCGGCTAGTTGCTTTCCTGTTACAACCACTCCGTAATGACTCACTTGATCCATAGAAACTTCTTTCACTGCGATAATTGATGCATTCTCTTTTTTGCATAGCTCAATCATATTTTTAAATACATCCGGTTCTCCTAGTAAAAAAACATCAGGCCAGCCAACTGCAAAATAATCATCAGAAATCATCCCTTTTGCCTGCAACACTGCATGTCCCGTTCCCAAAGGCTCTGATTGGCGAATATAAACAAACTTTGACCGCTCACGAATACTTTTTATCGAATGCACTAGATGCTCTTTTCCACTTCTAGCGAGCAATCCTTCAACCTCTGGAGCCGCATCAAAATGATCTTCCACTGAACCTTTTTTTCTTTTGGTAATGATATAGAACAGATCTAATCCTCCGCGTAATCCCTCTTCAACAGCCTCTTGCAATGCTGGAGTATTCATTAAAGGAATCATCTCCTTTGGCATTGCATAAGTGAAAGGAAGCATTCGCGTGCCAAACCCTCCACATGGAATAATATATTTGGTAACTGAAAAAGCTTGAATAGATAACGATAAACACACACCAATAATCGCAACAGTTTGCACCATCTTTTTGAAAAACATGAGTATATCCTTACATAAAAACATCACTCTCTTTTAAAAAGTAATTAAACAGTATTTGTACGTTTTTAAAGATTTTCTTCATACGCATCCCAACCTGCTTGGCGATAGCATTGTGCTGTTTGCTGTGGGTTATAAGATTGATATATTCCACGTCCCACAATGATCACGTCCACACCATCATTTATAACTTTTTGAGGAGTGAGGTACGTTTGCCCTAAACTATCGGTACCTGCTTGAAGTTTCACCCCAGGACAAAAATGAATAAACGAATCATCAAGAAGCTTCTCTTGAGAGATCAATCCCATCACAAATTCAGGATAATTTTGAGCTGCTTGCAACACTTTCTCGCTATATTCAGATGTAATAAAATTATCCCGCACACTCATGCGAGGAATTAAAATAAGACCCCGTTCCTTATTATTAGCCCCTTCTTTGAGCCCTTTAATAATGCTCATGCCGGTAAACATATGAGCATTCACCATATCGGCCCATTCAACAATACGATACATTCCTTTTGTATACTGAAGCATACTCACATATCCAATATCGGCAAATTTACGATCTTCAAAAATTAAAAAATTATGTTTTTTTGCATAGCTTTGTAACTTTTCAATAAGATCCCAATCAAAATTGGTTATAAGATCAATATGCGTTTTAAGCAAGCAAATATGAGGGCCAATTGCATCTACTAATTCAAGAAACTGATTCTTATCTGTAATGTCCGGATTATGCGCAAGATTTGTTTGTTTTTCATCAATAATTTTAAGCAGCTTTTGAGCTGCAATATTACGCGCAACTGATATGCGATCTTTATATGAGATACGTTTCCATTGATGGAGAATACGAGATGTCGGTGCATAGCTCGATGATTCTTCTTCCATTAATTACTCCTCAACCTTTTGTACGTGATATCCATATATTTAGAAAACGCTTAAAAACTATTTAGAACTGATTCTCTCTCAAGAAAGTATGAATTCGAGCAACCGCTGCATCATCAATTTTATTCCACATACGCAGCGTATCTAATGCTTCAGAAAGAGTGCACACAGCATGAAGACTCACCCCTCGTTCTGCAAGTTTTTTTTGTGCACCTTGTTCACGATCCATAAACACCACGATGGCACTTATTTGTAATCCAACTTCTTCAAGAAGATCTATCGTTTTTAATGCACTATCACCACTTGTGGTTACATCTTCAATCAAAACAACACTATCTCCCTTTTTAAATACTCCCTCAATACTACGCGCAACTCCATGATCTTTTACATTTTTGCGCGGCATGAGCATCGATTTTTGGTACAGAATCGCTATGCCACTCGCAAGCGGCAAAGCCGCATAGGGAACACCCCCAACGTGATGGACGTCTTTGTCTTTTATTTCTTGCCACATTAAATCAACGACGTATTGATATACATCCGGAAATGAAATAATTTTGCGTAAATCAATATAGATTGGAGATGTGATACCACTCGCTAAAACAAATTCACCCTCTTTTATTGCTTCAATTTCAAAAAGGCGGTGAATAAGTTCTCCTTTATTTTTAGCTTCCATGCTCTTCCTTACCTTTTAACACATATAACTGCTGCAAGATTTATTTTTCAGACTTTTTATGATCAGAATATAATTGGTATTGGTGGGCGAGTAATGGATTACATATCGCTCCTGTGGCCATCATCGCCGCATCGGCTCCTGCCTTAAAAAAACTATCAATATGATTGGGCATAGTAATACCACCCCCCGCAAAAATGGTCAAATCTAGACGCTCTTTTAAAACAATACTTTTTGCCTGCTTAAGCCAAGAAATTGCCCATGGGCGAATAGGCGCTCCGCTCACTCCCGCAATTTTTCTTGCTTCTCCAAAGAAAGGGCTTCCGTCCTTAGAAAGAATGCTCATGGCAACTGTATTAATTCCAGCAATACCACGTACCCCAGCTCGTGCAGCTGCACACAAAACAATGCTCATAGCTTTAGGGCTAGAAAATAAACCTACTTTAATAATAACCGGTACAGAGACTGCCCTCACCACTGCAGCAGCTATTTCAAAAACTTGCTTTGAATTATGATATAAAGCACTGAATACATTCGGGCATGAGAGATTAATCTCCACAATATGAGCCCCGCTATCTTGTACGCTTTGCGCCAGATAAACTAAATCTTTTGAGAGCGCACTATTAGATTTTTCTGCGCTGTAAATTGAGGAAATAAAAAGTTGCCCAAGGCGCATCGATTCACGCCCTTGTATCATTGCACGCAATGTATCGCCAAGATCATATGAAGCATTACCAATAGAGTTGGCACATGCAATAGCTTCTGTATCTTGGGCAATAGCATGCGTTGCACGCAAAGATTGATAAAGAGATGTAATTTTTTCGAATTGTAGAAATGAAAAGTTAGGATGCGGGTGAGAAGAAGATTGCTTACTTCGAATCGTTTTCCAAGTAATCAAATCATAGCCAAGCTCACTTGCTAGTTTCATACCCCGCTCATTTGCCACAAATGGACAGGCAGACAAACCAATCGGAGACATAACTGAATAATCAAAAATAGTTTTCCACTCTTTTTTTTTCGGTACTAAACGATTAGGGATTTGACCATTAAAAAACGGACCTTCTTGAATATTCTCATCGAAAGTCCTGCCCATGTCATAAATACTATTTATGCTCATTAGTTCTTGAGCGTAAAGTTACCATTATATATAACTTCATATAGCGGCCTTCTATTAAATTTCGATTTGGTGCTACCTTTGCTTTCTTCACCTTTAGATTTTTCATAAAGGCTCTTCTGTATTAATTGGAATAAATCGCTCTTAAACGATCTTGATATTTGATATGTTCTAGCTATTCATTTTTGGTGGCAAGAGAATAGCATACTATGGTTATAAAACAAAAGAAGGGAGTATCTGATGATAAGAATCGGATTTTTTCTGTGTTTAATTATACCATTTCACAGTTATTCGGGAGTGGGATCAAGCAATATAAACAATCCCGAACAGTCTGCGATGCCTACAGTTCAGCATGTACATATAAAAGTACCAAAAGAAGGCGCAAACATTCATATCACCAACGAACCTCATTTTAATAACCAAAATCAACAAAGTGGCAGCATGGAAAACTCTAATCTGAACGCAAATAAGAATGAATTATTTTCAGTATCACAGCTTTACAATACTGCACAAGCACACTTTTCAAATTTTCTACAGCAGCATAATATTCAAATACAGCAGTTCTCTCCCAGAGAGCTTGCAGGAAACGCCAAACTATATACTTTCGCCAACAAAAAAAAAGTGGCTTTCTCCCTCTTTGCATTGGTTTATGGGTCAGCTTCAGTTAGTCTGATAGCAGGCAACTATTATTTGAACAAACCAAGTAATTGGAGCTTCTGGAAAAAGCATCTTTCAATTGAAGAGCTCCATGAATATCCCCAGCATGATTTACAGAAAAATTTGCGAGAAGCTATTTTGCATCGATATCTAAATAGTACAACAAAGAGTAGTCTCACTTCATATATGCAGTTTATAAACGCGATCGATAAAGAAGAAAGGCTCATTAAGCGCTATCTTTCGGTTGCACATCTAGTTAAAAAAAGCCGGCTTATGCGCCTCTTTCCCGTGAACGACAATAAAATTAAACGCGTTAAAGAAAAGAAACAGCGACTTGCCTTTATAAAACATATTTTTATTTCATGGGCAGCGCAGCAGAATTTTGAAAAGGTGTAGCAACTCTTTTTGACTATTTATATTTTTTAAAAGTTATGTTTGCAAAAAGCTCGTGCCTCCCACACCCGAGATACTAGATAAGAAATATTTAATATCATCATCACCAAAACGAAGACCTGCTCCAAAGAAGACGCTTGCATTTTTCTTACTTGCAAAGTCATCCGCACCAAATGTGGTATAGATATTTTTAAAAATAAATATTTTGTTGAGCCATTTAAGATGAGGGCGACGATCTTCAATACGGCGATTACGACCATTAAAATCATACATGTCTAGAGTGGTAACCCAACGAAACTTATCAGTACCAAATGGGATATCCACATCAACGCCCATACCAGCTGTACCTTCAAAAAGTCCCGCCCGAAAGCAAATATCTTTGTAAATTTTACCAAACTGCAAATCTATCTTAAATGAATCACGATTAACAGTGGTTTTTCGAAAATCCTGTACAAAAGCAAGGCGAGTAAGATCGTCGATATTAAGTTTTCCTTCATTGAATGGACGATCTTGAATTTCAGTAGTATCTATCTCTTTATTATTTGAATCAAAGTAATCTTTTTCAACAAACTTGCGTTTTATGTACCCTTTTTCAGAAGTAGCTATTTGAAGCAAGTAAAAATAATCTTCTCGCGGATAGATGCGCATATTAAAGAATCCCTTCGAATCTTCCCATTGATAACCCTCAGCCCTTCTAATCATGGATTCAAAGTGAGTATCAAATACAATCTGCATGCGATCAATTTTAGTGAGATAATTTTTAAACCCTTCGATAGAGAGTTTCAAATCGCGATATGTTTCATCTTCGTTCACCAACTTACCAAGAAGACCTTTCCCTTCATCTATCTTCTCTGCTACCGAGCTTACGCTCCGCAAGCCATCTCGAGCTTGCAACGAAGCATCTTCAAGCGCACTCGCTGTTGACTCAAATTTAGTTGCGATGCGATTAAAGTCTCGATCAAAAACATTAGATACCTTATCAAGATTTGTTTGGAACGTGGTGCCTATTTGCATGAAATTGTCTAGATGCTCTTCATTTCGTGTGAGGGCGCGATCAATCACATCCCCTACAGAAGACAAACGCGCAACAGTGGTCTGCACATTATCTATAATTGATTGTAGCTGCTCACGTCCTTCAGCTCCACCAAGAACTTCTTTGAATGAAATGGTTACTTCATCTACATTTGATGCAATGCGTTTAAATTGCTGCAACAGCTCATCAATTGAAACTACTTCAGTACTTGGTTTACTAAGAGGATCACCAGATTGAAGCTTTCGTAGCAATGGATCACCGGGAGAAATCTCTATAAACTTAGGACCCAGTAACCCATCTTGCTTCACCATCGCATAAGCATCGCTATACAACGCATACTCTTTTAAAATCATTACATTAACTTCAGCTCGCATCTCACCATCGGGAACAAGCATAACCCTATCAACATACCCCACCTTTACACCAGCAATTTTGACATCTGCTTTACGCGAGAGACCAGAAACATCTTTGAAGAAAAGAGAATATTTGGCATAGCTACCACGATCAAAACGAAATGCACCAACATGAAGCCCCATATAGGCAAATACGGCCAGCGCCAGAAGTACAAAAATACCAACTCGTGTTTCAACTTTACCGACCAAGACATATCCCTTTTTTAGATCCAATAGAATTTTAATATTTTCACATCATACCACGTTTTACTTTTGTCTATCCGCAGCATACGTTCAAGTATCGCATAAACCCGCTGTGTAACTTCACCAACCTTTCCATACGATACCACCGAAAATATCTTAGGATCAAATGAAGAACTAAAGAACGCCTCAATGCCTTTTGGTAAGCGCTTAAATTCAACATCATACAGTGGCTTAAAAATGGTTCCCCAGTCCTGCGAAAGATTCACATTCGTCTTAAATTTTTTTAAAAGCTCTGATACCATTTCGTTTTTCTTTTTTTCGTTATTAGGTGCAACTCGCTTTAAATCTAAAAGCCCTCGAATTGAATCTGAAAGAAGCCACGGCTGTAGCTTACCTGCTCCATAGACGGTAAATAAATCAAATAAATAAAGCGGCCGTTCCTCTTTTTCTTTCTCAGGAGGATTATAAAAAAGAAACCGAGCATAGGCTCGAAATTCATCCTGAGTCAACAGTTCTGAAGCGTCGTTGACTTTATACTGCCGTTGTTTAAAGAATTTTTCAAATGATTCAAACAAATTTCCAGAGCTTTTTACCTTTTGCTGCATTTTTTTTGAAAGTATATCAAGCATTTTTTTCCAGTCAGCTTCCTGCTGCCCCTCCCCTTTAAATTTGCCTTGCGCAAAATCATAAAGAGAGTTGAGATTTATTTTTCCTTCTTCACATGCAATTGCAATTTTAATTATGCCATCGATGCCATCAATCTCTTTTTTCAATGGAAATACTTGCCACTCATTAATAGTAGGTAGAAGAGCGAAAAGCGTATTTTTCGCCTGATCTTCAGGAGAAGGCTTCTGCTCTTCTCTCTTTTCCCCTTCTTTTTTTTCAGAGGATAAAACGGCTTTCTTCTGCTCCTTTCCTTCTTGCGGATCAGCTGCATGAGCAAGCTGACTCATAGCAAGATGCACTCCGCTAATCGCAAGTTGCTTCGCTTGCTCTCTACGCATAATCGCAGACATAAACGGTACAAAGGTGGAACCTCGTTGATAAATATTAGTTACCAATATCATCGCTACAGAAATAAGCATCAAAACAAGCGGAATAACAAATCCATTTCGTTCCATCATTTCTCACCTACCGGTTTCGGCGATGCTTTTGGTGCAACGTTTTCGTCCTCTTTTTTATCTTCTTCTTTTTTATCTTGTGGTTTTTCAAACTGTCCATAACGAGACTCAATCGGAATCGTTATCACAAACGTTCTGAACTTTTCATAATTAATATCCCATAAAGAAAGCGTGAACTCTACCTGCTGTGGGATTTTAGGGTAGGAACGTAGAGGAGCCCGCAGTCCTTCTTTTGGTTGAGGCTGATCTTTTTTATCTTCTACATCTTTCCAATTTGGCTTGCGCTTATAAGTATAGGAAACTCTTTTTTTCTCCTGATCTTTTCCCTCTTCTTTTTCCTCGATGAGAACGAATCGCACAGAAAGCTCTTGAATGCCATCAATCATTGCATACGATCTCATCTCGCCCTGCACATCCTGCTTATATGTATCAAAATGAAGATTGGAGGTTCCTTCCTGTCGCCAAAGAACATAAGAATTTTTTTGCCTACTATCCGGCATCAATTGATAGACAATACGAGCCACACGCGGCTTTAGCTTCACATCTTTAATACCAAAAAAAAGTTCTAGAGGATTCGTGGTAATAAACGTGAAATAATCAAGCCTACCCCCCTCTCCTTTGCTTTCACCATAAAATATTTTTTCAACCGGCTTTCCTTTTTCTTGCAATTTACCCGTCTGCGTTTGCAAGAGATCAATTTGCGTTGGCACAAATGCCCCCATAAGATCGCGCTCTAATTGCTGTTGAAAAATTGCTGCTCTGCCATAAATGGAAGTAATTGAATTGATCGTACTCTGCACATTAGTTATCTGCATAATCATGGTTAAAAGCCCTGTAGCTAAGGTAGCCGCAATAACGGTAGAAATCATGACCTCGATAAGTACATATCCGTTGCGTAGGTTAGTATGTATGGTACCTCTCATACGATTTTTCATAATTGCGTTTGCTCCGACTTAAACACAAATTGTAGCGAGGCGCCTTCGGGACTTCCTTTATCAAGACCACTTGCAATCACTTCCTGACGATAGATACCTTTTACTCTTGCAAGAGATGATTTTTTATTAACAGGGCCAAACGAGTAGTGAAGCATGCTCACAGGCTTATCTTCTTTTTTTTCAAGCTTAAAATTTTTTGACTGCGGCGGCTGCTCACGATAAGCAGAAAACGAAAATTGTTTTGCCTGAATAGCACGGTGAAAACGATCTGCTACGCGCAACACAGAAGAAAATACCGTCATTTGCAGCGTAAACATCGGCGTAAGAATCATACCGATCATCGCAATCGCCGCCATTGATTCAATAAGGGTAAATCCTTTTTTATTTTTGATACGCATCATACGCCTTAAATTGCGCCATGTATGGATTTAAAACAAGACCAAACTCAGAAGGTTTACCATATACATTATCTTCTTTGTCTACACCATTGATCGTCACTTGCTGCGTCATGCCATCGGGAATAATATAAAACCAAGATGTTTCAGCTCCTTTTGCTCCTCCAAAACGCTTCATTTCATCAAACCCTTCAACAATAAACTGGCGAATTATAAATGTTTTAGGCCAAGCGATTTCAGCTCCCATCCCCTTAGAAGGCACAAACTCAAGCGCTTTTTCCGTAGAAGATTTAGTAACATCCTTTTCCACGAACGCCTTATGATTTTTAAAATCAAATAAAACGCGATGCACTGCATGGGATATCACCGCTTGCTCCCATGCAAAATGCATCAAAACATTTAGCCGAGCCGTGAACTGTTTACGTTCATAGCCCGGCTCCCTCTGCTGTAGCATAGGAATAATGGATGCCATTATCATGCCCACAATTGCCAGTGCAATCATTAGCTCGATGAGCGATAATCCTGGCCTTAAGTTCATCCCTTTATTCGACTCGCCTTGGGGCCCTTCTTGCCTTCGGGGCCATACGATTCAAGCACGATACCATCTTCAGTGCGATTATAATAAAGAGGCTGATCCCAACCATCTTTTAATAGCGGTTTTTTTATAAATCCTGCTTCCACAGCCTGCTGAAGACGCTCAGGATATTCTCCTTTTTCCTGCTTATACTGCATAAGAGAATATTTAACGGCTTGAAGATTAGTTTTTGTGGTGCTTCTTTTTGCGTCTTGCATCACTTTATTTGCCATGAACATAACGCCACCGGCAAGCATACCCACAATCACAATTGCTATAAGAATTTCTATGAGAGAATACCCGGTGCGTGCCATGCGCACGGTATGACGATCCAAAACATTTCTTTGTACCATGAATCCTCCTGGTTATATCTGATTATAATTAAGTACCTTCTAAACTAAACGATTGGCCACCCTGCATAATTGGTCCTGCAATAGCCATAATAATAAACCCAACTAATCCGCCCATAAACACAAGCATCACTGGACCAAGTAGATTTGTTGCACTATCAATCATCTCTCCTAATTCAACTTTATAATTATTTGCTACAGCCAAAAGCATTGATCCGAGCTGTCCTGTTTCTTCACCTGTTTTAATTAAATGGATAGCAATAGGAGGAAAAACATTAGTCTGCTTTAGATATTGTGCAATCTTACCCTGCTTTATAATTTTATCACGTGCTTCAATAAGGGCCTCGCGCAAAATACTGTTGTCCACAATTTTTACCACAATATCAAGTGATTCTGCCAAATTTACGCCACTTTCAATCAACAGCCCAAGCGTATAGCAAAACTGTACCACCACGTTGGTGCGAGAAATATATTTAATAACAGGAAGCTTTAGTTTAAGCGTGTCCATTGTTCGTCTACCAAAAGTCGTGCGCTTCCAATAAGAAAAAGCGATAACGGGAAGAATAACAATGGGAAGAATTAGGTAGTAATACCCTTTTAAAAAATCGGATAAAGCCATCATAAGCTTTGTAGCCATCGGCAAGTTCTCACCTTGTGCCTCAAACAATCCTTGAAGCTGTGGCACCACTGCCGTAAGCAAAATCCCCACCACGCCAACTGCTATCACTAATTGAACCATGGGCCCTTGTATTGCAGCACGAATTCGTTTTTTAACTGCTTCTCTACGCTCTAAAAATTCAGTAAGCCGATCAAGAATTGCATCGAGTTTACCGCTCGCTTCCCCTGCTCGTATTAACTGCACATAAATCGTATCGAATACGGATGGATATTTATCCATCATATCAGCAAGCGACTTACCGGTCTTAACCTCATCTTTAATATTTATGAGAATAGAGTGAAGTTTACCTTTAAATTGATCAATCAAAAGTTCCAACGCCTGAAGCATTGGCACGCCCGCTTTTAAAAGCACTGCAAGCTGATTAGTAAAAAGAATCTTATCTTTTAAAGTAACGCCACCTTGCATGAAGCGTTTTAAAAAACTCATTTGGGATTCATCTGTTGCTACATAAATGGAAATAGGGTAAAGTTCTTTTCGCGTTAGTTGCTCTCGAACAGCCGAAATGGATGATGCATCGACCACTCCCTTAACCTTTTTTCCCTCTTTGGAAAATGCTTCATACGAATAGAGTGCCATGAACTATCCTTGCCATTAATTTTTTTGTAACCTCGGGCATTTATTGCAATTCTATTGAAGAATAAAAACTTTTCATGATACCATATACTCACTTTTGTATCACTGTATCACAAAGGGAACATAAATGAAACGAATGTGCTATGACACTGTTTTTACCACAACTTTCACGACTATTTTTCTTTTTTTTATGCCACTACAAGCACGCGTAAAAAAACAAACGTCGCAACCTATTGGCTACACAACGACTATCTCAACAGAGCCAAGTACTATTGTAGAAAAAAATAATAATTTTATTCCGGAGAACATTAAGCAATTCGGTCTTCCACAAGAGCAGAAAGTAACACAGCAGCCAAATTTATTGCACACTATCCAAAAAGAGCTACAGAGTCCACAGTATCGGCAAGAAATTTTACCACATAATTTTAGCTACCTCACTCAACTTTTAAAATATGGATCCACAACTAAACAAACTTCCGAATACGCTCAGCAGGTAATAAGCCTTTTTTCAAAACTACTCAAAGGATCTGAGTACGTAAGCTCCTATGCATTTGCAGATTTGATAAAAGAGATACCTACCTTGTTGAATCCTTATCTCAGTGCATTCCAACTTGAATCTTCCGGCAGCTTATTGCTTGCAAGCGATCTTGATATGCTCGAACGGCTTCAAAAAACAGTATCTCATTTAGTATTTAATAAGTTCACACAAGATTTTGATGTCTGCAAAAAAAATCCACGACAATTTCTTGACGATTTATCCAATCGAATCGTTTCTGCCACCACGCAAGAAGTAAATATGGAGCTTTTGCGCCAAATGATAGTTCGTTTTCTAGAAGTAGGTCTTTCTAAATTGGTCTGGAGCCCACGCGATGAAGAAAAAACATGGGAATCTGTTAAAACAATATCTCATCGCTTAGCCACACTTATGGAACACAATATTATTAGTGATCTGAATGATCTTGATGAACTCTATTGGTCTTTATTGCATCGCTATCGCTATTTTCTAGAGCTTAATAGCACAAGCATGCCGCTTTCTTTCTTTAATACACTTAAAGGAGAAATCATAGGCAAAAAGGTGATGCTTTTAGAGCTTGAAGAACAAGAGACGTTTATCCAATCGAAAGCTTCATGCTTGCTTAATACTGTCCTTGCGCAAGAAGCAAAAAAGAGAATGAATGAAAATTCAGGAGAACCGCAGGCGATTTAGCCTGCGGTTCTAGTTTACTTTATCCTAGCTTGATACCGCCTAACAATTTCTTGGCAATATCAACAGCACTTGGACCAGGCTTTTTGAAATCAAACTGAAGATCTTTTAGATCCACGGTCAGTTTTTTCAATCCAGGAATATCAACAGACGCCTTCAACACTTCTAGCTTTGGCATCTTACCTACTGCAAGATCTGTTGCACTTATACCTCCAGCAGCTTCTGTTACTTTAAAAATACTTGCCCCTTTAGCTAGTCCTTCAGTAGCCTTTGATAATCCTGTAAGAACTTCGTTTATTGATTTTTGAAATATTTTTGCTTCTGAAAGAGCTTTAGATGCTTTTTGCGCTGTTTCATTTATTGCATTAAGTGCATTCATAGTTCCCTTGATAACTTCCTTTCCTGGCTTTAAGAGAGTGTTTAAATACGTCTCTTGTGCCGCCAATGCTACACCTTGAGCCGCTATCTCAATTCCTACTTTAGGACATACGCCGATTTTTGCGAAGGGATTAGCCTTGTCACACTCTCTCTTTAAATCAGCTATTTTTTTATGAATTATTGCAATAGTCTTTTTCGTCTTCTCCATTTCTCTCTCAGTTTGGCTTACGCCAGTATTTTTAGCTTTAGTCTGTTCTTTTTTGACCTTTTCAAGCTCACCCGCAAGCTGCCCTATTTTCTTATCAACTTCGGCAAGCTTTTGCGTAGCATCTCTTCTTAACGCTTCTATTGCAGGCTTCGCTTGCTGTGAAAGAAACTTTTCAAAGTCTCCTTTAAAGCCAAATTTGATATACATTTCTTTCCACTTAGCCGGCTCAATATTTATGCCAAAAGAAGTTGTGAATCCTAGATATGTTGAGTCGAAATCAACCTTAAATTTTTTCGCCTCAATTTCAAGATCCACTTTATTTTTAAGACCAAGTGGCGGTATGTCAAGCATGGTATGGATAGAGAACGAACCCGCCAATGGATTTTTTGCATCAAAACTACATGCTACAATCGGACCATCATCTGGAGTACCATATTGCTGATCAGGTCCCGGCCCTGATAACTTGAATACAGTATTTTTACCATTTTTGAATGCTATTTCAGACATGTAGCCAGTTCCCTTAAAAGTAAGATCGAGATGCCTGATATCCACATCAAACCCAAACTTCTTATCAAAAAGCTGAGCGTCTAGCTTTAACTGAAATCCAGCTGGTATTTTGGTTCCTGCAATTTCAGTATCATATATTGCTACGCGACCAGAAACTTCAGAAATGGTCATGGTTGGAATTTTGCTTGATGGGATCTCTTTGCCTATGCCAGCTTTCGCTGACATTTTGGTAAGCAGACTTACAAGCTCTGCAAACTGAAGGTTCTTACCACTTACATTAAATGCATAATCTAATGCTTTTTTCGTTTCCAACGATACCTTACTAGCCATAGAAAGAGACGCTCGCGTATCCCCTTTCTTACCAAGATCAATACGGCCTCTAAATGCAAGACCACTTATCGGGACACCAAAAAAAGCGAGAACGGCTTCAACAGCAGGATCTAAATACATTTCAATACCAAAATCGCCTATAGCAAGCCACTTCAGCTCAACCATGTCAGGCACTTTTCCACCAAAATTGATTTTACCCGAGAGAATATCAATACCACCAAATGCTTGAATACGAACCGGTTCTGGCTGTGTTCCTAGGTATATACGAATACCACTTTGTGCGCCAAAGCGCTGATCTGATGGTGTTATTGCGACCTCAATAATAATATCATCTGTTGTTATCTTCTTAAAAATATCTGAAAAGCCTTTTGGAATTTTTTTCAACTTTTGAAAGTCCATACCAAGACGCATCGGGACAACCCCCTTGAACTTGGCTGCTGTCATAGAAGGAATAACTCCCTGTATATAGAGAGGTGCGTCAAAGTCAAAAACTATAGAATCAAACTCTTTTGCCTTCTTTCGCAGTTCGCCAAGTGCTCTCAATGGTCCTGTAAGTGATAAGCTTCCAATAAAGTTAAATCCTTTTTCCACTGCATAGCCGCCCTTTGTGAGTGAAGCAGATTGCATCCCTCCAGCAGAATGAATACTCATCTCTTCCGAAGATACACTTTGCTGTGCGTATGCATCTGGATGCATATAATTAAATGTGGATGCAACAATCATTCCCTTTGGAATTGGTATAGCATCTAGCTTCTTGAAGTTAGGAAAAAGGCTAGAAATTTTGTAATCATCAGGAAGCTCCATGCTGATACTGTATTGTATTTTTTTATCTTTATCCTGAACAACAAACACCGTTGCTTTAACCGCAAATTTGTTAAACTGAGCTGTGCCTGTAAACCCAAGACCGGTACGAATACTTTCACCACTTGGCACTTGAAGAAATTTAATATCTTTCATGGCAAAATCATTCCCAAAAACTTTAAATCCAGCGGGCGGAATATTGATTTTGCTTAAAAAGTTCCCTACTAGATTAAATACTTTTACGTCAGCGTCTTTTTTCTGTTTCTCAATCTCTCCTTTGACCTTACCTTTAATATTACTTGCAGTAGCTGAAACCTTTTCTTTAACTCTCCCTGTAAGTTTTTGTATAAAATTTGGATCCGATTCAGAAGGCAGCTTCACATCACCTAATACAGGGTCTTCTTCTATCGCTTTTTTATTTTTTTCTGCTTCTTGCTTTTTTTTATCTTCTGCAGCTTTTTTTTCATCTGCTTTTTGCTTATCCAGAGATTTCTGATAAGCATCCCGCTTTGCTGATGTATCAATCGCACCACATGCGGCATTTATAATGCCTTGATCTTCTAAAAGCTGCTTGCGCGCTTGCGAACCAGGTTTTGCTCTTTTAAGCTCCGCTATAATATAATTCTTCTGAGCATTACAAGCCTTATTCACTTCAATCTGTGATGATTTTTGATTAATCGCTTTAAGACTCGGATTAATTGTGGTTAGACCTGTATTGATTATGTCATAGTTTGTTTCTGCACAAAGCTGTGCACCAAACAATAGTGCTAGCGCGCACAGTATCGATTTTTGAGAATATACTTTCATTATCCCACTCCCTCTTAAAACATTCTTTTTTTATTCCTCAAGTTACTTCACTATTCTACCTCAGACTCATCTATCAATCCCTCTTCGCTTCCATCACTCATTAGCTGGCCTAAATCTAAACCTCCTACAAGCTGCAAGACCGAAGCCGCACTTTTTTTAATGTTTTTAACTGCTTCGTCATAAATATTAGAAAATATCGCACTACCAGTTTTTATTGGGGACTTGAAATCAAATTGCAATGGACCAAGTACAAATATAAGCTCTTTCCCGGTATAGTTTTCCCGTACTTTTAATCTTATAAGTCGAGGAAGCTTAAACTGTTTCATATCCTCGTAACTATAAGCTCCAACCGCTTCTAGCACTTCCACAATCGTAAGTCCCTGAGAAGCTTTTTCTAATGCCACGGTAGTGAACTCCAATACCTTCTCGATTACGCCGCGAACATAACGTGACTGCAATGTTGCTTTTGCAGCATCAGCAGATTTTTTGATTACAACTTTTTTTCCTTTATAATAGCGATCATATACTTCTTCACGTTTTTTAAGCGAAATGCTATGAGCAATAATTTTACCGCGACATATTGGCTGCTTATACAGAGGCAAGCTTGAGCATTCACGCTTCATTTTTTCAAGCTCGGCCTTCATTTCCTCAATTTTTTTTCTATTGCGATCAATATCTTCTTGAGTACTTTGCAGCCCAGATTCCTGCTTCTTTCCAATCCAGTTAGTAAATTGATCAAGCTTTTTAAGCGCAAGCTCTTTCTTTTGTTTTAAAACAGGAATCGCATGCTCAGTAATAAACTTAGAAAACTCCCCACTAAAACCAAAGCGTATATTTAAACCACGCCACTTAGCAGTAGGATCAATTGTTTTATCAACTTTTTCTCCTGGCTCTTGAATTAAATCCGCTTTATTTAAAAGATCTGATGCTTGCTTATAAACAAACTTTAAGCTATTTACGATCTTATTTAGATCTTCAATTTTTTTAGAACCATCTTTTGTAGATTTAATCTTCGAATATTTGATGGCATTATCCGTTAACTGCCGTCTAATCGGCTCTATTTTTAATTTTTTTTCATCAAGTTTTTCTATCAGCAAAGCAATAACTCTTTTGAGCCCTTCTATCTGCATATCAAAATAACGTAGTTGAGGTACATGACTTAGTTCCGCTTCCTTAATTTCTCTTAATTTCTGCTTCAATTGAGCCCGAGGATCACCCAGTCCGAGCTTGATCTTCTCTTCTATATCATCCTTTACTCGTCCAGCATTAGCTTTTGCCTGATCTATAATATTTTTTGGGGCTGCTTTTGCATTCTTAATGCTTTCATCAACAACTTTCACATACATATCGGCCTCAAGAATGTGCTTTGCTCTCTGCAAAGCAGGAACATCAACATCTAATATTTTAATAGCAGCAAGCGCAATTGGATCATTTAAATCTTTTGTCTTTAAAGTTTCCATTACACTTCTTATATGAAACTCATGTAACGACTCGTTAATATCGCCCGCCTTCGTATTCATCGTAATGCCAAACATAACCATCATATTAGCCCACTTGCTTTCAAACTCTGCATCAATTGTGCCGCCTTGCCACTTAAAATTAGTTTTTGCCTGCAAGGCAAGAGGCGGAATAATCACAGTCCCTGCCAATCCAAATGATCCCTCAAGCGGCTTTTTAGGATTAAAGTCAAAGCTCACCTTAGGAGATTTATCCGGCGTTTCGCCATATAAAATCAAGCGATCTTTCCATTCAATACGAGGCCCATATGCATAGCCATTCAGCTGATATCCTTTTTCGGTACCTCCAATAAATAGCTTTCCACCAAACGGATAATCAAATAGCGTTGTGCGAATCTCCACCCCCACGCCAGGCCTGATAGCTGTACCCAATATGGTAGCTTCGCCTGCTGCCGCATAACCCCAAATCTTTTCAAACGTTAACGTAGGAATTTTATCAATAAGACCAGATGCTTTTTCAAAACCGGCTTTGGTAGAAAGATAGAGAGAATAATTAATCAGATCAGTAAGCCGTATGTTTGATGCACTCACTTCAAAAATAAAATCCGGCACGCCAGTGGCCACCAGGCTTAAGCCACCCATTGCATTCAAGCTTGCACGAGAATCTCCTGGCTTTCCTAAATCTATCTGTCCCTTAATGCCAATGCCCGTAAGCGGAACTCCCAAAGCAGTAGCAGCCGGCAGAAGCGCAAGATCCCAATCAAGGCCAATCGCTACATTCCCAATAGCAAGCCATTTAAATTCAATCATGTTTTCAAGTGATACCGTTAATGAGGCAAATCCTTGCGGATGACGAGGACTAATTGGAATAAGACTGCCGCGCATCTCAGTAATAAGAGGGGCTGGCTGTGTACCCAAAATAATTTCAGCACTTGCTGAAAGATCCATTTGAAAACCAGCAATGCCTAGATTGAGCACTTGCCCCAAACGATCTTTCCATTTTTGATTAACATCAACAGGATTATTTGATGCTGGCAAACCTAATTTTTCTTGCGCTTTCCCTTTAACTACTCGGCTAATATCAAACTGTTGTGCTTTTTTATCTAAATCTTTTTGCTTGGCCTTAGTCTCTTCTTCTAGAGATGCTTTCTCTGCAGCCACTAGCTTTGCTTCTTCAATAAGCTTCTTATATATTTTTTCTTCTTTCTCATAATCTTGCGCTAGCTTGTTCAACATATGCCCAGGATAATTATCTTTTTTTGCCTTTTCCCAATTATTTTTAGATCGAATCACAGCCAAACGTTGTTTTATTCGTTGCTCTCTAGAAATCGATATCTTTTCATCTAAGTTTTCATTCTTCACTTTTCCTGAAGGAGCAATAGATATTTCAAACTCATTCGTAGTAATTCTGCTTACTACCTTAGAAAACCAACTAGGAACTACAGAGATATTTCTAAAATCAACGCCCATCTTCATTGGGATAGTAAGAGCTGCGTTTGTTTTCATAAGATTTGCTGGATTTAGATATACCGTTACATTGATCGGCTTAGCCTCAAATACTAATCCCTTCATTTTAGAAGAAGACTCTTTAAGCTTATTAAGATACGCAAACGGCCCTTCAAACATAGGCCACTCCGCTCCAATGGTTATTCCCTTCTTAAGACGAAAATTTTCAACCTCCAGATTAAAAGTGGAGATCATTAAATTGGCTGATGGAATTGGAAGCCAGTTGAGCTGCGTAAAGTTTGGAAAAAGATCCGAAATTTTAAATGCATTAGGAAGCTGAACTATTAAAGAAGCCTGCATCTTACTATAAATATCCTGTACAACATACACAGTTAAAATAGTCTCAATTCCCATGAATTCTATGGTTCCGCTAAATCCAAGCCCATATTGAACATCTTCCCCAGAAGGTCTTTCTAAAAATTTAAGATTGCTAATCTGAAGATCTCGATTAAACACTTTTAAAAGTACAGGAGGAAAGGAGAATTCACTCAATAGCCAACCCGCAACATCATTGAACATTACCTTGCGATCGGGCGTGAACATTGTCGCTTGATTTATCGCTTCCTGAGTAGCCGCAAAAGGATCCTCTCCCCATTTTGATTTATCTTTAGCAAAAAGCTTTTCATCATATTTTTGACGTGCCCTTTGATCTAAAAGCATGGGACAAATGTTCACCATCTTTTGCAGCTTTTCTTCTATTTCAGAAATTCGTTCTTGCTTTTTTCTTTCTGCAAAACTGCTCAACGTATAATTTTCAAGCTCTTTTTTAATATGAGCCAGCTCTTTACGCAAGGAAGCGTTTGTTTTTTTACAAGCATCTTTAACATTTTCTTTAGCCCATTTTTGAAATTCTTCAGATTGAGAATAGAGCTTTTCAGCCAAATCATTTCTTTCTAAAACAGCTTTTTGAAAAAGCTCTTTCTTCAAAGGAATGGCTTCTACGGCTTCTACCCTCTTTTTTTCTTCTTGTGGCAGATACAGTGTTCCAGACAAAGATCTATCGCGATACTTTCTAAGCTCTGAATCAGCACTTTCTATCTCTTTTTTTAGCTGATCTATTAGCTGCTTATATTTTTTCGATGAATCAATCTTAGATGTACTATCGTTAGCATCATTGATAGACTTTTTGCGAGCATCATTATATTTCTCTGCATAGTTACTTAAACCAATAAAAGTATAAAGATCCTCTCCTCCAGAACCACCGAGATATATAGTAGATACAGAAAAAATAAAAACTGGCATAAACAAGAACGCCATGCCAATCGATAAAAGAGCTTCTTTGCTACTTTTCATTATTTTATCCCCTGCAACAAATAATTATTTACTGAAACAATATCAGGGAGATATCTTAGGACACAATAGAAGTAGATAAAAAAAGAAAAAAGAGCTTAAAAATCAACGCTCAGAGATAAGCCGAAATTCGTGGTACCCACAGCCCGCTTACCATTAAATGGGATTTGAGCATATACCGAAACTCGTGGAAAAATTGATGGCTCATCAAAATGAGAGCCTATATCATAATCTGCTCTGACCACAAACTGATGAAGCGTCCACTCTCGTAGGCTTTGTGCCGCATTTGCTACAGATTCAGAGAAAGGAGACCCTGCTGGAAGCGCAATTTCATCGGCTCCATGTTTGAGATATTGATATCCAAGAAGCATTGAAAAATTGCTATCCAGAAACTTATAGAGCTGAGCATAGAGACTAAATTGCTGGGTGAGCCCCCAATCTTTATATAGCTCTGCTTTTTGCAAAAAGAGTAAATCTGTTTGACTCTGATCAGTCATGAAGCGCCGTGTACGGGTATTACCAAAAATATGCGTAAGCTGTACATCAAAGCCAACACGTAAATAAAAAATAAAATGCAGATCAAGCCCGAGGCCAAATGGCAGGCTAAACGCACCATCATAGCCATAGGGAATAGCGAGCAATTTATCTTCATCTTGGCGCAAACCCGTAGGAAACCCAAGCCCTAAACGCCAATTTACTCGAACATTTTTAAGCATCGGCTTTGGCTGAGGAAAATCATGAAACCAATCGAGAAGAAGCGTAAGATCTCCCACTCCTATCCGGCTCCAATCAGAAAGATCAAGATCGCAGCCAAGCTCTTTCACATTGGCATAAAAATTATCAGTAAGAAGCTCTTTCACTCGAATGTCTTCATCACTGATACTTTTAGTTTGATCTTTAAAACAAATATTTTTGAGCGCCATCGCATAAAAAGGAAGATATAATCCTACTGACCAATTTTCTTTGAAAAAAACCCGCGCACCAAACAAAGAAGAAAATCTATTTTTAAAATCACCATCAAAAAGAATATGCCCACGCGTGCCATCATCGCTCGCATCAACTGCTATCTTTTTCTTGCCTATATCAGAGTTACTGTTAAAGCCACTGAGCATTGCAAGTGAATTTTGATCAGCATTCCAAATACGAAGTACATTCGTACTACAATTGGATGAATATGATTTTTCATGCAGTCCTGTTTCGGCAATTAATGAAAATTGCGCATGATACTTATTGGAATAAGCTGGTCGCAAAAGAGAATCATATGGCCGTAAAAGATTCATGCCATGCATGAAAAATGGAAAAAAAGATAAGCAAAGAAGAATACGATGTTTTGCTATCATTTGCTCTTTCCTCGTTGTTCACTGTTATTCGTTTGCACGCAGGCCATGATCACCAGAAATAAGCCATGTGCCTGTTGCTGAATTTTGTAACATTCCCGAAATCAATGTGCTTTCACTTAAATCCGCTGGCAACGTCCTGTTGGATAAAAATCTACTTCCTGTTTGTATACCACTCTTTGAAAATAAAACTGATGCCTCCGAACTATCCTCGTGTAATTTACTCTGTGTACCAAAAAATAGACTGCCATCAGTCGCAAAAAAGTTTCTAAACATACCATAGCTTACAAAAAATGACGGTATATTCTTTACAAACAAATCTAAAACACGCCGCACAGTACTGTCAGAAATTGAGCTGCTTGTAACCTGGGCGACATCAAAACGATGCATTTGAGCCTGATCTTTTCCACGATAGGCGCTCAATGCATAAAACATGCCTCCATTAGCTTGCCGTGCAATATCTTGCGCTCTTCCTGATTGTGTAATTGCAAAAAGCTGTCGCACTGGACCAATGCCTTCGGGAGTATCCAATAGCTTCCAGGACACAAAAGAGCTATCCACTGTACGCGCATCAAGGCCATCATTTAATCTGAATAATCCTGCACTTGTGCCGATAATAATCAATTTTTCAGAGACAAGCGCATCAAGGAAAGTACCTCCTGATCCTACTGCTGGAAATTGACTGTCTTTTATAATGGTTGTTGCATTAATAGATCCCAATCCAGGAGCTTGCAAGGTGAGATCAATGCGTACAATTTCTGTAGCTGAGATTACATACAGATAGTTATCGTCATGAATAAGTTTTCGTACATTCGAAAAGTTACCCACTTTTTTGAAAGACATACCACTAGCCAATCCATTGAATCCATCCGCAAGCTTCATAGAATTTGCCGCCCATCCGGATCCATCTGCTGTAGACAAAACAGCAACACCGCCAGTACCACCTACAAAAAGCCATCCATTTGATCCTGTGGATCCATCACGCGCCACTTCTGCCGCCATGATTGGACCAAGATCATCCAGTACCCCCCCTTCAATACCAATCATGCGAGAACTTCCAATAGTAAATGAAGAATCAAGCATTCCATCTTGAAAGGTTTGCAAGGTGCCAAAATCAGAACCCTGTATTGGTACTACTGCGCCAGCATCAATACGACTTGTCTCAGCAAGCATCACTTTACCAAGCCCCGTACATACCATTAATGAAATATCATACAATCCTGGAGTCGTTGCGCCAGGCGTTGTAGAGCTCAAAGGAAAACTATGCACACCTTGCACACCAGCAATAGTTTGCGGCATAAATTTCTCTACTGCTTCAATGAAAGGCTTAATACTACCACTATCACCCGCACCCCATTCGGTGCGTTTCACTATTTTTACTTGGTTTGAGCTGTTAGCTACGAGTGAAGTAAACTGTGCCGTAATAGGATCTAGAAATATTGATTGTGTTTTATCGGATAAGCCAACTGCACGCTGCCAAGTTGTCCATGATTTTATCTTTCCATTTTGTTCAAATAATGGTTGAGAAAAAAATACGCCGGGAGCTTCTCCTACATCAGGAGATTGCACCGTAGCAAATACAGCGTCTTGATACACAAACAAATCAGTGATGTCTCCCGCAAGAATAGCTCCACCTCCTACTTGCGTTGCCGCATCAGTAGACAACGGCATTAAAGCTGCCGTAGTTGCAGAAGCCTTTAGATTACGCGTAAGAAAAAGCTTATTTTTAGTCTCGGCAAAAACATCTTCCGGTAGTGCATTTTTTGATGCAATCGTACCATCTATGCTTGGCGTACCGCTTCCAATTACAAGTGGTAACGCAAAAACTGTTTTTTTTGTTGCAGATGGAATGCCTACATTACCAAGAATGATAAGATATGGAAGAGAAGTTGAGGACAATAAACTACGTACTTTATGTGCAGTTACACTCACGCTCGAACCAACTGCGCCAATAATTTTATCCGTACCAGTTATCGCGGCAGTAGGAACAATAGCATCAATAATAAGTTTATGTATATTGCCATTCTCTGTCTTAGTAATATCAACCCTACCAATAGCTATTGAAAGAGCACCATCAGTCCCTGCAGCTCCACCTGTTGCCTGTAATGCAATATAGAGCCTTTCCATACTTCCATGCCAATGCAAGTCCACCACCGTTCCAAGAGACGCAAGATCGGCACCAATTTTAATTTGTGAGGAAGTGATATCCAAAGGAGCAGCACGATTTGCCGGAGAGTAGAAATTAAAACCTGTTAAAGCATCAATAATAATCGGAGCACTTTTTCCAGGCTCTTTTGTCTTGGGATTTGGTGCTATAATTTCTCCTGTAAGTCCCAGCGCAATGCCACTTCCAACATCTCCAAAAGATCCGCCATTAGCCCCAACTGCTGCAAAGAAAAGTGGATTAGCCGTTGCTATTTGCACAATACCACTAGTAAGCAATCCTGCTGCATCAGGAATATTTTTTATATTTTGTGCCATACTTGTTGAACGATTATGCACAGAAAGAACCGTTACATCCTTGCCTGCCTGCGTATAATCATTCAGCAAATAAATAGATGTCTTATCTGATTCTAAAACTATTAATGGCCTTTCATCTTGCCGTGATCCCAAAACATTGTCTCTTCCGTTAAATAAAGCAAAATAGGCTATCCCTTCATCATAAAGAGGATTGGCAACACTTTTTGCAGAGTTAAAAGTCACCGTTTGAGGAGCAAGGGGAAGAAAGGATAAGGCTCCGCGCATTGATCGCGCAACAGCAAATTCTCTCACCTCGCTTAACCCACCATCAGATGGATGAGCAGTTACGTACACATTAGATCCAATGATATCAGGCAATGTGCTCATCGCAGCACCTTGCAAGCGAAAAGAAAAAGTCTCTCCTTTTGCCGCATCGCTATCTCCTTTAAGCGTTATGGCGGCACATACGAAGGATTCAATACAAAGAAAAGCACACAGCAACCATTGTCTGAACATAGAATTCCCACTCATTACAGAATCTTTTTTGTGATGTTGAGTATAGTGTACGAATATTTATAAAAACTGCCACCTTCAATCATCGCATAGACAATAAAATTGGAGCGTATTTAATTGACAACAAAAGCAAACACTCCTATTTTAAATATCATTAGCATTAACAGTTTTTCCTTTCAAATGGGGCCTTTCTATGCATATCAACTCTTCTTTTTCACCCTTCTTTTTTTGCTATAAAAATCTTATCTTTAATGAAGACGTAAAGTTACTTAGCATAATAAGAATTGAAGGCATCCCCGATCGCATCGATTCATAAGCCCCGCCTTTTTTATTAGTTAACATATTCCTTATCCCCAAACGCACCTGGTACACACATGCACGCAAAAATTTATTCCGCCGCCACTGTGGGCGTTCACGCTCAATTAGTATCTGTTGAAGTAGATATCTCATTTGGATTGGTCAGTTTCTGTATAGTTGGATTACCAGATACAGCAATTAGAGAAAGTAGCAAGCGCATTTTAGCTGCTCTTAAAAACAGCGGATTTATATTGCCCGCAAAAAAAATAACCGTAAATTTAGCTCCTGCTGATCTAAAAAAAGAAGGCACACTCTTTGATCTTCCCATCGCCATAGCAATATTACAAGCACTGGGAAAAATTGAAATAGATGCCAATACTGTTCAAGACAGCCTCTTTTTAGGTGAGCTTTCTCTCGATGGCAGCATTCGCTTTATTAAAGGAGCACTAGCAATTGCATTTGATGCGAAAAAACTTGGTAAAAAAAGAGTAATCTTGCCCGAAAAAAATAGCGATGAAGCAGCGCTTATTGAGGGGCTTGAAATTATTGGCGTTTCGCACCTTACCGAGCTCATTGCCTATCTGCGATCTGAGCAACCAATTACCGCTACCAAATGTAATCTTCCCACTCTTTTATTAAAAGAAAAAAAAGAATCTAAATTAGATTTCAGCCAAGTTAAAGGGCAGATGCAAGCAAAACGAGCCCTTAAAATCGCTGCTGCTGGCAGACATAATATTCTTTTTATTGGTCCCCCTGGATCCGGTAAAACAATGCTTGCAAAGCGCCTTCCCTCAATTATGCCCTCAATGTCTTTCGATGAGGTTCTTGAAACGAGCAAAATATATTCGATAAGCGGAAAACTCGGCAAACAGCCACTCGTTTTAAATCGCCCATTTCGTAGCCCTCATCATTCAATATCACAAGCGGGACTTATTGGTGGTGGATCATTCCCACAGCCAGGAGAAATCAGCCATTCTCATAACGGTATTCTTTTTTTGGATGAGCTCACTGAATTTAAACGGGATACCCTAGAAGCGCTACGCCAACCACTTGAAAATAAAACCGTATCAATTGCACGCGCTCATCAATCTTTAAATTTCCCCGCTTCATTCCTTTTAGTAGCAGCTTTAAATCCATGCCCATGTGGCTTTCTTGGGGACAAAAAACGTGCTTGCTATTGCTCAAGCCAACAAATAACTCGCTATTTAAATAAACTCTCCGGACCTCTTTTAGACCGTATTGATTTGCAAATACATGTGCCCACAATTGAATATGAAACAATACATGCGCCGCATGAAAATTGCGAAAGCTCTGAAATGATGTTTAAAAGCGTAGAAAATGCGCTAGCAGTCCAACAGCAAAGATTTAATAAAAGCTTGGTTTTTAATAGCTCAATGCCGACAGAAATGATAGAAAATGCATGCAAACTAAGCGATGAAGCTGAAATAGTAATGAAAAATGCTTTTGATAAGCTCAATCTTAGTATGCGAGGCTATCATAAAATTATGAAGGTTTCCCGTACAATCGCCGACATAGAAGGATCTGATTTGATTGAGACGGCACACGTACAGGAAGCTATTATGTATCGTTCTTTAGATAGATATTTGGAACAGCAGCGTAATAACTATTGATTTAATACAGAAACGACTTTTAAGCTACAATGTATTACTTAAGGAGCTTATTATGTGTTTTTCAGCCACCGCCAGTTATGTTGCCAGTGCCATACTTTTGTTGTGTGGTATCGCCGCGCTATCTCGTGCAAAAAAAAATCAACTATTTTTTGCATCTATTCCAATCCTTTTTTCCATTCAACAATTTATTGAAGGCACTATTTGGCAATCGTTAACTCAAGGATCATCTGCCACACTAGCCATTTATGCCTACGTCTGCTTTGTGGCAATAATATGGCCAAACTGGATCCCCTACTCCATTTATCACATAAGCAATTTTTCAGAGAAAAAAAAACTTAGTATTTCCATGGTTGCTGGCATTCTCACAGGTATTTTATCTGCCGCCTATTTAATGGCATATCCGCCAATAGCCATTATTGCAGAAAACCATATTAGATACACATCTGATATCCCCCAATGGCTTTGGATCCCTGGTACTTTTTTGTACCTTACAGCAACGGTCATGCCTTTTTTTATTCCTAAAATTCCCTCCCTCTCAATTATGGGAGTGATACTCGCCATTTCTTATGTATTTGCTTTTCTATTTTACTATAATTATATCATATCAATATGGTGCTTCTTTGCAGCAATTCTCAGCGTGTTAGTCATATTAATACTCCGTTAGGAACACCTACATGGTATCAAGCATCGGAATCGATTCAATAGAAATATCCCGTTTTAGCAATTGGCATACCTTCCCTCATGCCCAGCTTAGAAAAATATTCAGCGAAACTGAAATTGCCTACTGCTTAAAGTCTCCATCGCTAGCCCCCCAACGATTCGCGGTACGATTTGCAGCAAAAGAAGCTTTTTTTAAAGCATTTTGTGCTGCCCACCCAAACGACTACCGTCCTTTTTTAACCATTTGCAAATCAATTTCCGTTGAAAAAGGAAACAATAATATTCCCCTTCTACAAGTAGATTGGCATTTTTTAGGCCTAAGGGCCTCCCTTGAACCCCTTCTCTCTCTCACCCACACCAAAACCATCGCTAGCGCCATCATTTTTCTTAAAAAATTTCCTAATTGAAACAATCCGCCTTTCGCCAAAATACCATATAACCACTGATATAAGCCAACAAATACCTGTCGTTGAAAAATGTTTTTTATCAAACGGTTGTTTTTGTATCTTTTCTATTGGTATTATGTAGATGAAAAATGACATGTATGATTCGTATATAAAATTAACCGCTCAAAAAGGGAAGAATAATGAACAAAATTATCAAAACATTGATTACAGCGTTATTGTGTAGTACGCCGCTCTTTGCTTCGCATAGCGATTGCTTTCGTAATTATACCGTGACACTGGTGAATAGATCTGGTGGCGATGCAGATTTTGAAAAGACACAAGGTGTTCGCGGCGTATCCCGCCACACAAAGCTCGATAACAATAGCTCTATTCAGATATTGATCCAAAAACGTGGCGCTAATATTGAAGTTAAAGCTGGGCCTGAAGGAAATAAATCTAATCGCAACGTTCACTTTTACAGCAAAGATTTTCGCAACCATCGCCCAACAGTAACTCTCAATCAAAAAGGGCTTACTGCTGATGGATTTTCCCAAAAGCCTATCAGCTTCAATGTTAAAATTGAAAATCAATCTGGCGGAACTGCACAGATAATAGATGCCTGCGATTCAAGCGGTCGCGGCAACTCAATTTCAGATGGTAAAACGACTTCAATCAGCGTAAAACCATCAGGCTATATCATTGTTGAAGCAGGACCAGAAAAACAAAAAATTCGCTCTAAAATCGTATTTGCCGAACAAACTGGCGATCAACCAGCAGTAACATTAATACAGCGTGGTTTCATGAGCAAAGGCATACAAGGAAGAGACCTTGAAATTCAAGCTCAACGAATACCTTTAGCACGCATGAAACGCGCCAAACCTGCTCACACAGCAACAGAAGCTAGACAAGAAAGAACCTCTAAAAAAATAAGCTTCAGAAGACAGGCTATTCAAAATAAACCTGCTTATATAAATCCCCACGTTCGCCGCTCAAATTAAGGAGGCGCACAACGTGCGTGGCCCCGGGGTAATTCCCGGGGCCATTTTTTAGATTATACCATTTGATTACATCTCAAGTTTAAGATTATGATATGCTTTTTGTATGCTATTAATTTTCGCCTCAATCAGCTACGTTCTTCCCTTTTATAATCCTACTTTTTGGCCGTTGCTATGGCTATTTTCTGATTTTCTTTTTCATGCGCTATACACAAAAAAATTTTCAATAAAAACAATAATTGTTTGGAGTGTTATAACCATTTTTTTGCAGTTACTCCCCCTATGCAATGCACTTCTTAAAATGGCTTATGGAACAATACTCCTCAAAGTTATGCCGCTTGCTCTTTTAATTTTATATGTTTCGCTTTACGTAATTCTATGGCTCTGGACAACACAAAAAATAATAAAAAAACTCAATCTTTTTTGGGCCCTTACCGCTTGGACAGTATCTCTTTGGCTTTACTTTTTATTTATTGAATACGCTGCACTATGGCCATTCGGCAAAATCGAAGGATATCTTTTTATGAATCCACTTCTGCCCATGAGCATTGCGCCCCAATCCCTATCCCCCCTTTTTTATGTTCCGTTGCCTATCATGCTTCTTTGGGTTTGCATAATCAATTCAGCTGGCTATATCGCATGGCAAAAAAAAAACCCCTTAAATCTGCTTGTATTCTTTTTCATTGTAGCTCCATGGATAGTGATCAGCATGCATCATCAAGAATCTTACCCGCCAGAATGGATAAAAAAAGTGGGACATCTACCGATCAGCTTTCCTGCATCAATTAATCTTGAGAGTGGACAGCGACTTTTATTTCATGAGATGAGCAAGCTCCATAAACGTAATCTTTCTATTTCAGCTCTCTTTTTACCAGAATCTTCATGGAACAACGCAACTTTATCAAACACAACACAGTTAGATAGACTTGTTGGCCACCCAATTAAACATCTTATTGTCGGAAGCTTTTTCCAAAAGAAAAAGAAATTTCATAATAGCTTATATTGGTTTCAAAACGGTTACTTTAAGCAACGATTCGATAAAAAACACGCGGTCCCCCTTGCTGAACGAATCACTCTTCATGCTGATAGCTGGTGCACCCAACTTTATTTTCAAAAAAGTCCCCCCATATGCCCATCTTTGAAACCAAGACAATCAATAGCCCTGGCAGGAATAGCCACTTTAATACCCTATATTTGCTCAGATCTCTATTGCCGAAACAGCCCTGATAATCAATCCGATAGCATTATCTTAGCTATCTCTAACGATTCATGGTTCATGCCCCATTTTCAAAAATTGATGGCCCTTGCTGCTCGCTTTCGAGGAATACAGTGGCAGAGAGCGGTCCTCTATATTTCTTTTCATTACGCTCAATACTTTGATCAGTTTGGCAAAGGGTATAAAATAGCAACCACCCCTTCTAAACGATTAATTGACTAACAAACGCCCAATAAGAAAAATGTACCGAAGAATCCGGTCTTTTTTTTGACAAAGCTAAAAAAGAAGGTAACCTTTAGAGTACTTAATTGAAATTATGTCGCGGGGTAGAGCAGTCTGGTAGCTCGTTGGGCTCATAACCCAAAGGTCGTTGGTTCAAATCCAACCCCCGCAACCAAAATTTAACCGGCTTTATTAGCCGGTTTTTTTTGTGCCTAGTGGACTTTCCTTTGTGTATATCCACTTCTAAAAACTTTATTGAATACTATAAAAGGAAAGCCCTAAGGCTCTCCTTTCTGTTAAAAAAATCTAAACCTTATAACTGATTAACTATTATATACTGAGATTCTACAATCGAATCATTCTTACTAAGCTTTGACTCAGGAACAAACATTATTTTAGACATTGCACTTTTTGCAGGTATTATTTGAGCTCCGAAGAGAGCTTCTTGTTTCATTTCTTCGAGCATATATTTATTCTTATTGGCACTATCTGTTCCAAAGCCTGCACCAAATGCAATTGCACCTATTGGGCCACCTACACACAAACCACCTATTGTGGATACAGTAGCAATAAGACCAACATTCTTCTGAACTCTCTTACGAACAATATTCATGTTGCTAATCGCATCATTAGATAATGTAACTTTATGCGCTTTAGATGAATGATTTGATATCGTAACTTTCAGAGGAACAATAGCATTTTTTCCTTTCAAATGCTTTCCTTGCCCCCCAAACATAGCATCTACCTGTGATTCAGGGACGCGAGCAATACTCACATCCACACCTCCGAAGGATTTTCCGCTTGTAGATACTATATTAGATCTCCAAAGTAAAATTGATACCGATGAAACTGCCATTAAAAGCAACAGTATCGCTTTCTTCTCGTTCATAAAACCTCCAATAACAACCATTAAAATAATATCTCAAATAAAATATAAAACAAAATAAAGCAAACTGCATTAGGCCTATCGATAGAAGCCATGAAAGGCTCTATTAAAAATTGATAGAAGGATATTATCGACAAAAATTTAATCGGCTTTGTTGACCAACTTTTTGTGCTCTAAAAACATATGAGCCTTAGCAAGAAGCTTTTTTGCGTTTTCAAAAGTAAGGCGATCTAGCGCTTGATGAAACGAAAGCCAGGTATAGTCGATATGCTCATCAGAAAGTGTAACAGTTTCAGAAAGTGCTTCTCCAACAAAAAAGTACACTGTTTTTTTAATAAGCTCTCCATCATGCTTAAAAAAGTATTCAAGCTGCTCTTCATATCCAGGTAAAAGATCGGCATCAAGGGACGTTTCCTCTTTAAGCTCACGCATCGCGGCTTCCTGCTTTGATTCTCCTCTTTCTATTTTACCCTTGGGAAGCTCCCAGTGGCCATGAGGATACTGAAGAAGCAAATATTCAGCCACACCATCTTTGACTCGAAACAGGAAAAAGCCCGCAGAAAAAAGGAATTTCATTTATTCACCCTCTAAAAATAAAATACGTATGCCAAATAGTGAGCGTGTAGCGTAAATTGTTAACATAAAAAGCATACACAAAGGTAACACCCAAAACCAAAGACACATTGATTCAGTTAGGCATACAGGCATAAAGCTATGCATTAAATAATAAATACCCTGATATAGTGCCACAAAACCCACTCCTATAAAAGCCAGCTGAATAGTATAATGCACAAAAAAACGCCCTAGCTGCTGAGGGTAAACATTGAGCTTTAAATAGTGTGATAATATTCCATACAAAAAAATCGTTTGCAATATAGCTGCTGCCGTAGTGGCCAAGGCTAATCCAACAGCCTGTAAGTGATCTATTAAAAGCCAATTCAGAAGAATATTAGTGCCCACTGAACCAACTGCAATCAGCGCTGGAATTACAGTATGATGCAAAGCGTAATATACATTGGATAAAATTTTATTGATGGCAAAGAAAAAAAGCCCAATCAAAGATGCAATAAGAATATTTCCTGCCTCATGCGCTTGCATTATTGAAAATTTATCCGAAAGAAAAAGTGTCATAAAAAGTTTTTGAGAGAAAAGCATCATTGCAAGCATCACTGGGATCGTCACCCACCAAACCAGCTTGGTTGCCTCTAACACGTAAAAGCCAAGTCGTTGTGGCGCATAAGAGCTGATTCGTGAAAAATGAGGAAGCAAAATAGTTGAGAGTGCAACCGCAAAAACTCCTAACGGAATACCCATGAATCGATTAGCGTAATAAATCAACGATACAGACCCCTTAGAGAGCAATGAAGCAAAGCTCGTATCAATAAAAAGACCTATTTCCATTACACTCATGCTCACCAAACATGGAATAAATCGAAGAAGCACCCAGCCAAATTTTTTAAGATCAGCTTTATTGAATTTCCCCACTCCGAAATCATAATTAATATAAACTGCAATGTGGGCTAAAAGCTGTACCACACCTCCCAACATGATAAACCAACACAGTGTCGTAATAGGTAACTCAAAAACGAGACACACAATCAGTCCGAGAATATAGATAATATTTAAAAACACTGGCCCAAATGCCGAAACAGCAAAATGGCCTATCGCTTGGAGTGGGCCAGCCAATAAAGCACTTGTTGAAATTAAAAAAATGAATGGCATAAGAATATAAAGAAACGTAGAGCTTGCTATGATCTGTTCTTGAGAGAAACCAGGGGCTATAAAAAATATAAAAAATTGGGTGTTCGCCATCGCAACAGCACACAGAATTAATACAACTCCTTCAAATACTAAAAATCCTAAACTCATAAGCCCGTTTACAGCTTTCCTTCCTTCTTTTCTTACTGTTTGAACAATGGTGGGTACAAATGCAGCTGAAAGCGCTCCTTCAGCAAATATCTTGCGTAATGAGTTGGGAACTTTCCAAGCGGTGATAAATGCATCTGATAGCGCACTTGCTCCCATATACCGAATCATTAATATCTCACGAATAATGCCCAAGAACCTACTAATAAGCGTAGATCCGCCAACTTGTACTGTCTTCTGAATAATCGATTTACGCGTAAACATTATTGATCCAAACGAGTAAGAAAGCCATTATGTAATTCATATTTTTCCTGCATGGCATTCGCTACGTAAGCATCGTGACTACTCACTACCATTCCCATTCCCCATTCTTTTTGCAAAAAAAGTAAGAGTGAAACGATCTCTTTGCCTGTTTTTTTATCTAAATTACCTGTTGGTTCATCTGCAAGCAAGAAGGCTGGCTTATTGATAAGTGCTCTGGCGAGAGCAATTCGAGCTTGTTGACCCCCTGATAGCGATCCTGGTTGCGCATGTTCTTTTTCAGAAAGCCCAACGAGCTTTAAAAGATTAAGCGCATGCTTTTTAAGCTGAGCTTCTTTCATCCCCGCAATAAAACCAGGAAACATAATATTTTCAAGCGTAGAGAGTTCTTTAATTAGATAGGGAAGCTGAAAAAGAAGCCCTACATCTTTTTGTAGAAATAGGCTGTGCTCCTCGAGAGACATATTCGAAAGTATGCGATCATTAAAGCGAATTAAACCTTGTGTGGGAGCGTCTATACCAGCAAGAAGATGGATTATCGTAGATTTACCCGTTCCAGAGACACCGGTAATAGCATATGTTCTCCCTTGCTCAAAAGTAACTGAAACTTTTTCTAGAACAAAAACCTCCGCTTGACCCTCCTGAAAGGTTCTTTTGACACCTTCCATCTTTAAAAACGACGTCTGCATGCAAGATCCCATCAAAAAAAAGCTCAATCGATCGATCTGATCGATAATCATCAAATAGTGAATCAATTACCTATAAGACTAGCAGGATATGCCTGTTTTACAAAGATTTATGTCTGTTTTTTAAGCATTATTATTGTCACCGATTCACCGAATCCCCTACAATGGAATATGTAAGCGTTGAAAACTAAGCTGCTCAATTAAGGGGGAGGGCTATGAACAATACAATTATCAACCAACCAAACAAGGAAACCATCCCGGAAATATTACCAATAATCCCTACAATGGATGTGGTAGTCTTTCCCAACATGATTGTTCCACTGCTTGTATTGGATGAAAAAATTATAAAAGGAGTAAACCACGCACTACAAGAATCAAAAATGATTTTTCTTCTGGCTGCAAAAAATTCTTCCGATTCTGCCGAAGGCGCAATTGGCACTAGTGACCTGTATCAAGTGGGCACCATAGCCACTATCATGCGATTGATCAAAATCCCTGAAGGAGGAGTCAAGATTTTAGTCCAGGGAGTAGGTAAGGGAAAAGTACAAAACATCATCTCTAACGAAGATATCCTTCAAGCCCATGTAGAGCCTATTCATCTTGAGAATAGTGACATCGAACAGTTATTACCTCATATTCGCAGCATCAAAGCGGTTGCTGAAAAAATGGCTACTTCAGGCCATTCATTCAGCCCAGATTTTCATATCATTCTTTCTAAGATGCAAGATCCCGAAAAAATTGCCGATTTTGTCTTATCCCATTTAAACCTCACTGTTGAACAAGGCCAGCAGCTGCTTGAAGTAGAAAGCCAAGAAGAGCTTTTGGAAACTATTTATCACTACTTGCATCAAGAAATTGAGGTTGCTGAAATTCAGGAAAAGATTAGAAGCAATGCTCGTGAAGCCATGAACAAAGCTCAAAAAGAGTATTATCTTCGTGAACAACTCAAAGCGATCAAGCAAGAACTTGGAGAAGATGATCTTGAAGAAATTGAAGCCATGGTTGAGAAATTAGAATCATTACCGGTTACTCCAGAAGTAAAAGAAGAAGTGATGCGTCAAATAAATCGACTTGAACGCACCGCACCCGATTCCCTAGAAGCAACAGTTACGCGTAATTATTTAGAGTGGATCTTTGCACTTCCTTGGAATAAGCAAACCGAAGATAATCTTGATATCAAGCATGCTAAAGAAGTATTGGATGCGGATCATTATGGATTAAAAGAGATTAAAGATCGCATTTTGGATTTCATATCAGTACGTAATTTAAAACAGGATGGCTATGCACCAATTTTATGTTTTGTGGGTCCTCCGGGCACTGGTAAGACTTCCTTGGGTAAATCGATAGCAAAAAGTTTAGGCCGCACCTATCATCGTATTTCTCTGGGTGGAGTAAAAGATGAGGCTGAAATTCGCGGCCATCGCCGTACCTACGTTGGCGCAATGCCAGGACGTTTTATTCAAGCAATTAGAAAAGCAGAATCTTCTAATCCACTCATTGTAATTGATGAGCTTGATAAAATTGGATCAGATTTTAGAGGAGATCCTTCGGCAGCAATGCTTGAAGTTCTAGATCCTCAACAAAACAATATGTTCTACGACAACTATCTCGGTGTTCCTTTTGATCTATCTAAAATTCTTTTTATCGCAACTGCCAATAGTTTGGACACTATTCCTGCTCCCTTACGAGATAGATTGGAAGTTATAGAGCTATCTGGCTATACCGTTAGTGAAAAACTAAATATAGCCAAACGGCATTTACTCAACAAAGCAATTTTCAATACAGGCTTAAATCCAGAAAAAGTTTCCATCAATGATGAAGTAATTGATGACCTCATTGCAAACTACACACGAGAGTCTGGCGTACGACAGCTTGAACGCCTCATAAGAAAACTATGCTCAAAAGAAGCCCGCTCGATAGTGGAAAAAAATAAATCTATCAATTTCTCAATCAATAATATCGAAAAATATCTTGGACCAAGAGTATTTGCTGAAGATGAAAATTATAACCATGGAAATTATGTTGGCATCTCGAATGGTCTTGCCTGGACATCATATGGCGGAGATATGCTCAAAATTGAATCTGTATTGATTCCAGGAACCGGTAAGCTTCTACTCACTGGTCAACTTGGCGATGTAATGAAAGAATCGGCTCAAGCCGCCGTAAGTTATGCACGAGTTCATGCTAATCGATTTGGCATCAATGATTCACTTTTTAAAAATAATGATCTGCATATACATGTTCCCGCAGGAGCAATTCCTAAAGATGGCCCTTCTGCTGGCATTACTATGCTTTCAGCCATATTATCATCGTTCACCAAACGTCCTATCAATGCAAACTATGCAATGACAGGAGAACTTAATCTTCGTGGCGAAGTGATGCGAATTGGCGGATTAAAAGAAAAAGTATTGGCCGCCAAAAGAAATAAAGTTTCTCATGTGATTGCACCTATGAAAAATAAACATGATTTGAGAGACATGGAAGAGATTACAGAAGGTATTAACATGATTTGGGTAGAACACGCAGACGAAGTATTAGAGCAAGTACTAGAACCTCTAAAAAGAAAAAAAAGCAAACAAGCATGAAAATTTTAACAATCGGTTCCGCAATCTGCGATCTTTTTATTGAATATGAACATCCGCGGCTTATGGCATTTGAAATAGACGGCAAAGAGGTTATGTACATCATGCTCGAAGAAGGCCGTAAAACTGAAATAAATAAACTCCAGTATGCAACTGGCGGAGGCGCATTGAATAGTTCGTGCTGCTTTAAAAAGCTTGACCTTAAAGCAGCACCGTGCTCTAAAATAGGCAAAGATAGTGCCGGAGAGTTTATTCTCAAACAACTGAATAAAAAGAAACTTGATAACTCTTATATTATTCAATCACCCCACACACCCACCGGCACCTCATATATCCTCATATCTCCAACAGGCAATAATGCCATTCTCGTTGATCGTTCAGCAAATCTCACTCTTTCAAAAAAAGACATTCCCATTAAGCATTTAATGGATTGCAATCAGCTTTATATCACTTCGTTGAGTAAACAAACGTCCAAACTGCTGCCATATATCACCAGCAAAGCTAAAGAATTACATATTCCAGTGGCAGTAAATCCAGGCACAAGCCAACTCACAGAAAACGTAACAACGCTCATAGAATCATTGGCTAATATAGATATCTTGATACTAAATGCATTTGAAGCATCATTACTAGCAGAAAAGCTACTTCCTCAAAAGCACAAAATTACTCGACCTATGTCTGGAATAAATCTTCCAGAACTGTTGGAGGCCCCTATCATTCGAAATAACGTTAACTTCATCCTGCAAGAATATTTTAAAGCTATTCATCTGCATGGACCAAAAATTGCCGTGGTCACCAACGGCGAAGATGGAGTATATGTCTCGGATGGATTAAAAATATTCTATCATCCAAGCTTACCAATCGAAATAACGAGTACTGTTGGCGCAGGAGATGCCTTTGGCGCAACTTTCACAAGCCAGCTATTGAAAGGAAAATCGCTTGAGCAAGCAATTCGCGCTGGCGTAATTAACAGCGCTGCTGTACTTGAGTACTTTAATGCAACTGATGGGTTATTGAACCAAAAAGAGCTTGATGAGTTGGTGGCGGAGATTGATCAAAATGGCATAAAAAAATTTGATTTATAACGTTCACTATCACTTAATTAGCATTACTCACTTACCACTTATTTATCTATCTAGGCGCTATTCTTTTCATTGTATCATTTTTTATTTCATACAATTTTTAAAAAACTCCCAAACGTTTCATTAATTCACTCTTTCAAAATTAGAAAAAATTTTCATCTTTGTCATGGCATAGCACCCTAAACGATTACACGCCAAATAGCTAACTATAAGCCTTTACAAACCACACACCTTGGATTAGCTTAGTAGGTGAAAGGTTTTGTATGAGTCAAGAACAAGCAAAAAAATCATCGTTAGCACAAGGTCACATAATCCGCATAAGCGGTACGATTATGGATGTCCAATTTCCTCGGGAACATACCCCAAATATCCTCAATGAACTTGAGGTAATTCTTCCTTTTGATAGTCCTCAAAAACGTCAACGGGCAAGCCTAGAGGTGGCCCAACAACTTGGCGACGGCGCCGTTCGTTGCATCGTTATCGAATCTATTTTTGGCATTCGTCGCGGACTACAGGTTATCGATACTGGCCATCCAATTCAAATACCCGTGGGCCCAGAGGTACTTGGGCGTATCTTCAATGTTCTTGGCAATACAATCGACGGTAAAGAGCCTATCAAATCAAAAGAAAAATGGTCTATCTTCAAAGATGCCCCTCCTTTTATCGAACAAAAATTAGAAGATGAAATTCTAGAAACCGGCATAAAAGTTATCGATGTTATGTGTCCTTATGTAAAAGGATCAAAAATTGGTCTTTTTGGTGGTGCTGGCGTGGGAAAAACAGTTATTGTACAAGAACTTATCCGCAATATCGCCACAGAACATGGTGGTGTTTCTGTATTCACTGGCATTGGTGAAAGAACACGTGAAGGAAATGAGCTTTGGCTCGAAATGAAGCGATCTGGTGTTCTTGAAAAAACCGCATTGGTATTTGGTCAAATGGGAGAAATGCCTGGTGCTCGTCTGCGTGTAGGTCTCACTGGCCTCACTATGGCTGAATATTTCCGTGACAAAGAAAAAAAAGATGTGCTTTTCTTTGTGGATAACATTTTCCGTTTTGTACAAGCAGGCTCTGAAGTATCCGCCCTTCTTGGCCGCATACCATCCGCAGTTGGCTATCAACCAACATTGGCAACAGAGATGGGAGCCTTTCAAGAGCGAATCACTAATACGATAAACGGTTCTATAACCTCTGTGCAGGCAGTATACGTTCCCGCCGATGACATTACCGATCCTGCTCCCGCAACTACATTTATGCATTTAGATGCAAGTACAGTGCTTTCACGAAAACTTGTTGAACTTGGACTTTATCCCGCTATTGACCCACTGCAATCCACCTCAAAAGGCCTAGAGGCTGAAATTGTTGGAGATAAACATTACAAGGTTGCCCAATCAATACAGCGTATTTTACAAAGGTATAAAGAACTTCAAGACGTGATCGCTATTCTAGGCATGGATGAACTTTCAGAAGAAGACAAAACGCTCGTAAAACGCGCAAAAAAAATTCAAAAATTTTTAACTCAGCCACTCTTCACTGCAGAATTTGCTACTGGGCTTGAAGGCCGCTATGTTCCTATGGAGCAAGCGGTTGACGATTTTTCACGTATTATTTCGGGCGAGTTTGATAATCTTACGGAAGATGCCTTCTATATGGTTGGCTCCTTGAAAGAAGCTATCGAGAAAGCGAAAAAACTGCAGGCTCATTAATGAAGCTCGTTATCAGTACCCCACTGTATCATTCAGAATACTCAGTTGCATGGCTTGAGATTAACACACCTACTGGTAATTACGTTATTCAACAAGGCTATGCCCCCACTATCATGATTTTGTCACCCAAAAAAGCGCTCAGCTTTCGATTAAAAACAGGCAAGCAAGAAACAGTAACAGTAAAATTTGGCATCGTGACCATCAATCGCGAATCCGCAACTGTGGTTATGACGGTGGCCGAAAAATAAGTTTTATAGGGATTACTATGCTTAAAAAACTCCCTATAACTAGCTTTCTTCTAAACGCTTTATTTGTCCCAGTAACCAGCTACTTAACGCATCTTAGCCAAAGTTCTATAAAAATAGCCTTAAGAGAAAAATTTAATGAATAAACACAAAGTCGGCACCATTATTTCTGGATCACTCACCGATGGCCTCACCATGCGAATCGCACCAGGTACCGATCTTGAAAGCATTAAGACTGGCAAATTTCTATCTATTGTAGGATCCTTACATACTTTCTTTAGCCTAATAACCGACCTCTCTCTTGAGGTAAGCAATCCCGATATTCTTTTGTTTCCTCCCTCAAAAGAAGAAACATTACTTTCAGAGCTTTTAGCAGAAAAAGATATGTATGCCACTGCTATTTTAAAACCAATGCTAATGCTTGGTAAAGATCTGCAGCCAAAGCCAGTAAAAACCATTCCGCCTCACTTTGCATCTGTGTATGAAGCCACTCAAAAAGATGTGGCTCTTATCTTTGGCGACGAGACAGAGCCAACCAAAAAATTTTTTAATATCGGCTCTCCTCTTGATATGGACACGCCGGTATGCCTGAATCTTGATCGGCTCACCGAACGATCGAATGGCATTTTTGGAAAAACAGGTACTGGTAAAACATTTTTAACCCGTTTAGTTTTAGCTGGACTTATTAAAAATGAAAAGGCTGTAAATGTAATTTTTGATATGCATAGCGAATATGGGCTGCAGGCACGCAAAGAAGGGAAAGAACAATCGTTCGTAAAAGGCCTAAAAACATTATTTCCAGATAAAGTCGTAATTTTTTCACTTGATCCAGATTCCACGCGCAGGCGTGGCGGCAATCCAGATGTAGAAATAGTCATTCCATATCAGGCAGTGCAAGTGGAAGATATTCTTTCTTTGCAAGGAGAACTCAACTTGCATGCCACGGCAATGGAAGCAGCCTATTTGATTGCTGCAAAGTATAAGCATGAATGGCTAAGTACCTTGCTAGCGCAAGGAGATACTATTAAAGAGTTTGCAAGCGGCATCGGTGCCCATCCAGAATCAATTGCTGCACTGTATCGTAAGCTCAAAAGGATAGAACGACTGCCTTTTTTTAAAAATATGTCCGGAGGCGCTCGCAAAGATAATTCAGTGATGGATCAAATGATCGAATATATCGATAAGGGAATTAACGTAATTGTGGAATTTGGCAATTTTACACAAACGTTCATTTATCTTTTGATAGCTAATATTATCACACGCCGCATTCATAAAAAATATATCGAAAAAACGGAACTGTTTTTAGGATCACAACGTAGTGAAGATGAGCCAAAAAAACTTATGATAACTGTAGAAGAGGCACATAAATTCTTAAATCCTCAAGCCGCTCGTCAAACTATTTTTGGTATCATTGCCCGCGAAATGAGAAAATACTATGTTTCTCTTCTGGTTGTGGATCAACGCCCTTCTGGAATCGATGAAGAGATTCTTTCACAAATCGGTACCAAAATAGTAGCGCAATTAAATGATGAAAAAGATATTCAAGGAGTACTCACCGGCGTTGCTGGTGCACATAATTTACGTACCATTCTTTCCACACTTGATAGTAAAAAACAGGCACTTTTGCTTGGCCATGCTGTTACCATGCCTGTGGTAATTCAAACGAGAGAGTATGGTGAAGATTTTTATCGGGATATGGCAGACTCAGTGACTAAAAAAAATATTGATGAGTTGATAAAAGAGCTGTTTTAAAATAATAAGAGCCCCGCTTAAAAAAGGCTCTTATTAATGAATTTATACAGCCATAGGCGATTGGTAGAAATTACTCAGCTTTTTTATGCTTTATTGAAGAAATCTTTTGAGCTAAATAATAGAATGAAGCTGCAATGCAGCTGCTGCAACCTTTGAAGCACTTTATCGTCTCTTTGGTTTCCCAGTAATCTAGATAGCCATCATGAGGTGCGCCTTCGGGCCTATTAGAAATAAACTGTTCCCCTCTATACTTTAGAGATGTTTTGTGACGATAACGAACTTTTTCTTGAAAAATTATCACGCCTTCTACAGTCGTATAGGTTGCCAAGCCATCTTTATCTCTTCTCACTTGCCCCTGAAGACCTATCGCCTTCTGCGGATTGCCCTCAATATAAATATACTTATTTGAACGCTCCTCCATAGCACATGCTATCGTAGTAAAGAACAAAAGAATAGCTAATATATTCATCAAATAACCTCCAAAATACATATAATTAGTTGAATCAGGAAATTAATTAGATTGAAAAAAGTTTGAAATCATCGTA
>CAYGJB010000003.1:0-66418 GCA_964350195.1 uncultured Pseudomonadota bacterium | reverse complement strand
AATTGTAGAAACTTCATTTAGCATACTCAAAGATCGCTTGCAAATTATAAATAAACATAATGATACATAACTTTAATCGGGCCGGCCCAGGTTCCGTTTTTTAAACTACGCCGGGCAGTCTTCGCAATTGTTACCAAAGTATTATTTGCTCTTGTTAATCATTTAAGAAACTGGCCGCGCCAGGCATAGCCCAACGGGTGAAGACTGGCGTCCCACAACCGACTATTTTAGAACTATTTGCACGATTCAATAATCTCGTTAGAACAGCTGGATTATACTGGGTTATTTTGATTGTTTTTGTAGTAATTTTGCAGCACTAATTATTTTATCTTTGCTATTCCAAAAATTCGCAGCAAATAGATCAAAATTTAAGTCTGCATTTATTTCATCAAATTTTTTATCCATGTCATCTGGATCAATATCCATTAAGGAAAAAATAGTTTTTATAGCTTGCGTGTAATATGGTTCTTTTAAAGAATCAAGACGGTCAGGATCGCTTGGATTGTAATTTTTTAGACCCATATCAGCTAGTGCTTGCGCAGCTCTATTGTATTGTTGTCGCCCAAATCTACCCGCTAATACAAGGCCACCTATACCTGCTGCTGCAACCCCGGCAGCTATAAGCGGCTTTTTATGCTTTTTAGCCCATTGAGCTGCTCTTTTAGCATATCTGGACCCACGTTGATACCACGATTCTTGATAAGCGGGCTCTGCACTTTGATTATTACTCATCGGTATTGAATCTTGAGCTATAATCTGTGTACCTAAAAAACAAACTAAAAATAATAACTTATTTTTCTTCATACCATATCCTCACGATTGCTTAGACTCCCTTATTTATTAATAAGATACCATATTATAGGGATATTTCGCTACAATTTAAGCCCATCGGAGGCATAATTTAATGGATTGCAGCCCTAGAAGGTTGAATTGAAAATAGTGGCGTCCCACAGCCGACTATTTTAGAACTTTTGATATATAAAAAAGGGCCACATATTAAAGTAGCCCCTTTAGAAATTCAAATGAATTAAATAACTTTTTCAGCTAAACCTTCTAAACTTTCACATTACTTTCACATTTAGTAGTTTGATCTCTTTTTTCGTCTTGTGCACGTTTATACCGCTCACGTAGCGTCCAACCAATCAATCCTACTGCAACTAAGGCGCCACCAAAATAGCCAACATGATGAGCAAATGCATCAGCAGTATATCTATGCATAGCTGATGATGGTGTGTTACCAGCCGCGAGTCTAATGTTTTGCCTCATACCCGACGATAGCCAACCATTTTTTGAAGCCAAATAACCATAACCACCTGCCGCAGCAGACATAGCATAAAGAAAAGCTAGCCCCACACCAAGCGGCTTAATGAGATCTTTCATAGCGATTTTTGGCCATTTACCCAGACGCGCTGCAAGTACCGTTGGAGCTCCGAGCAATGCTCCAAACCACCATGTCGCCATCACACCCCAATAAAGGCCAATCTTAGTTGGATTAGTTACCTTCATCATGTGGGCAGCCAGTTTATTTCCATAGAGTACATTACGCTGGAGCATATTCTTATGAAATCCCTCGGTGAAGTATTCTGGGCAAACACGAGCAGTAACTTGGTCATTACCTATGCCATATGCGATTGCAGCCAAAATTGCTCCAATCATTATTTTTGAATCTTCAAGAATCTCTTTTGATACTCTCCTTACTAAGGAAGGTTTATTTTTAACTGCTTTTTGATCAAAATCAGCAATAGCCAAAACTGATGGGGTAAACCCACCTAAAAATAAACTGATAGCCAATACATGGGAAATTAATCTTTTTTTCATTATGCCTCCATAAAGAACTATATTTAAATCCATATTTATAAGAATATCCAAAAGTGGAAAATGAACAAATGGCACGCCTATATGCGCTCTGGAAGCTATAATTGGATTTAATGGCGTCCCACAGCCGACTATTTTAGAACTTTTATCATTCCTTCTATGTAGTAGCTCAAATGAAGATCGTATCTTCAGTGCATATAATTCTACTATCTATTAAACCCTTGCAACTCTATAAGCTGATACGGCATTTTTACTCAATATGAAAGGGAGAAATCTATGAGCCAGCTATCAATTATGTTATTAAGTTTAGTAAATGGATTGTTTTACTACGCCTTTTTTTACTACCTGCTCTACAGCATCAAAAATACTGTAAATTTGCACTATTCAGCTCTGATATTGCTTGTACTATTTTCTTTTGCATTGCTGACATGTCCCATTATATTACATCTGATTGGCTTTTTATCATTAGCTAATCTATTTACTTTTGTGCAATAAATTAGGGCCACAATGTATATTTATTTTATTTATTTATTATGTGCCCCGCTATTTGCATCCGCCTTTTTTGAAAATAATACCCCTAAGCCTACAATTGATATTTTTCAAGCGAACCACACTAACCCTCAATTTCTGCCCGACAATTTATCGATTTTTTGGATGGGATCAAAAAGCGCTCTCATAATTCCAGAATCTAAACCGAAAAAACATACTGATCATTATATAATTCCTTGGAAAAAAGAGGCTGAACGTATATCCGCACCTCCTCCTTTGATGGGGAGACAAATGGGCGTCGTTCAAACACCAGGGGTGCCACCATTAGGCTATGAGCTAGATGGCAATGTTAAAGTATTTCGGCTCATCGCTCAGCCCATTGAACATTTGATTGTTGATGAAACAAAATCAACTATGGCTCATCTTATTCCAGAACAAAATAAAGTCCCGCATAAGATGCACCACACGCCTCGTTATCAAAAAGTTAAGTGTTGGGGATATAATGGCACAACACCGGGGCCAACAATCGAAGCTACCGAAGGGGATAGAGTCCGTATCATTGTAAAAAATGAGCTACCTGAACCAACTTCTATTCATTGGCATGGCATTGAGCTACCCAATGATCAAGATGGGGCATCTCCAGAAACACAGCGTGCCATTATGCCAGGAGAAGAATTCACCTATGAGTTCACCCTTTATCAATCAGGCACTGTTATGTATCACTCCGGATTTAATGTAATGCGCCAAGATCATATGGGTCTCAATGGCACCTTCGTTATTCATCCCAAAACATATGAAACAAAAATTGATAAAGATTTTGTGATTATGTTGCAACAATGGGCAATTTTACCAGGAAGCGAGTATATCAATTTAATTACTATGGACTTTAACTGGTTTACTTTTAATGGCCAGGCAGCTCCTAATATTCCTGTTTTAACGGTCAACCAGGGAGATCATGTTCGCATTAGATTTAGCAATGTCATTATGGATAGCCATCCCATTCATCTTCATGGATACATTTGGGCTAATGTTGGCACTGAAGGAGGTCCAATTCCATTATCAGCACAGACTAAAGGCTCTACAATCCTCGTTTCAGCCGGGACCACCCGTGATGTTGAATTTACCGCCTGGAATCCTGGCATCTGGCGAATGCATTGCCACAAGCTTCATCACGTCGTCAATGCTCATGCGGAAGTTCCGATGGGGTACATGGAACATGGAGGCATGTTCACACTCCTTCATGTAATTCCAAAGAATCCTCATGAAAAATGGGAACATCCTAGCCAGAAGGAGGCATAATCATGAAAAAAACACTATCGATTTTAAGCCTTATTCTAATGCTTCCTCAGTGCTCAAGCATTCGTCCAAAAAAAATATTCGAACCTATTAAAACCGAATCAAAAAAGCGAATAAATGTTGCTCCTGAATGGATGAATGCATCATTATCTTATGCAAGATTTCCTCAAGATCAGCAATTAGCATTGCAAGAAGCAATCGCAATTGGCTTACAGTATAATCCAACACTACAAGCACATTTTGAAGAGCTTGGCATTCGTAAGTCAGATCTTATTCAAGCGGGTTTTTATACCAATCCCAATGTTGAATCGATATTTAGAATACCTACCAAAGACAATGATACTCAAACTACTATAGAAATTTCAGCAAATTTTATGCTTTCAGACCTTTGGCAAGTTCCATTCAGAAAAAAAATAGCCCAGCGCAATTTAGAAATGAAAACACATGAAATAATGAGTAATATATTGCATACAAGAAAAAATATTCAACACGCATATCTAAATTGCAAATACCATCAAGAATATTTTGAGCTGGTAAAAGAAATAACAGCCGTAGTGCAAGATATTAAAGATCGTATAGAATATCGCTATCAATTTGGATATAACACAAAACTTGATCATTACTTTTCTCTGAGCAAGCTTGCTGAGTGGCAAGCTAAGATTATTGATACCCAAGCAGCATTGCAAACATCTTACACAACACTTTATCAACTGCTGGGCACCCCTATTAGTGCAGAACATATTACTCTCACTGATTCTCTATTACCGTCCGTAGTTTCTATTTCCCAGAATGAATTAGAACAATACGCCATGCTTTGCCACCCGGATATATTGATTGAACAATCAAAAATTGCTAAAGCTCGGGCAGAAGTCAGTTATGAAAAATCACGCGTTATTGATGATGTACAAGTTGGGGTTTCGTACGAGCGAGACTTTGAGAAAAATGTTTCCGGTGTAGGCCCCTCATTTGGTATCAATATTCCACTTTTTAATACTAATTACGGTAATATTGAGCGAGCGAAATTTGAAATCAAACAGGCTGAAAAAACCTTGCTTGCACAGCAACGAATGATTTTTGCAAACATATCCAACCAGCTTGCTCGCTACAATGCGTATATCGCTCAAATTGAGCAATATAGAAATAATGTACTGCCACCCGTTATGCAAGCAATTGAATTTAGTAAAGAATTTTTCGATAAGATGCAAATGAGCATGATTGTATTTCTTGAAACCCAGATTGATCTCTTTCAATCAAAAGTAAAATTACTTGATCTCACCTATAAAGCATCACAAGAATATATTGATCTAGAGTTTAATGTGGGCGCTCAATTAGAAAATATACAAGCTTAAAGGGTAATTATGAGATATGGTGTAAAGTCGTATAGTGCAGTTATTATTATCTTTGGCGTAATTACATTATTTACCATCATAAGGCAATTTATCGCTGGCTCATGGAATGGAATGCTTGCAATGAGCGATTTCATGGCAGGTTTTTTTCTTATTTTTGGAGCATTCAAAGTTATAGATCTACGAGGATTTGTTGCAGCATATAAAAAATACAATCTTATTGCAGAACGCGTCACACTCTATGCTTACATTCTCCCATTTATTCAAATAGGTCTGGGCATTGCCTATCTCTTTCATGCCTATCCCCTAGTAAGCAATAGCGTCAATTTTATAATTATGACTCTTGGATTTATAAGTGTTTCAATAAAAATAATTAAAAAAGAGATCATTCCCTGTGCTTGCCTTGGCACACTGTTTAAACATCCACTTTCACTTATGTCCTTATTTGAGCAAGCACTTATGGTTGTTATGTCGCTATCGATGACACTCTATCCCTATTATCAGCACTAAGCGCAGGGAGTATTTTGACAAAGTATTTTAAAAAAAGGGAATCAAAACATGGAATTCAAAACACATAGGATCTTATTACTAGCTTTCTATTTTAACATTACTCTCAGTTGCCCATTCATCATTGAAAATAACAGTAATCATAAAATCATTGTCGTAGATCCTAATAATAAACAGGCTATTCATATAGACTCTGGTGAAAAACAAGAAATTGATCCAAGTATTTCTGGATGGAGCTATTATTTCGTTCGTGAAAAACTAGACGTCTACGTTCCCAAGCCCAACAATCCACATCTATTTTATCGCCAATATCAATTACAAGAAAAATATTGCACAAAAGGAAAAACAGAACTCCCTTTTAAACAAATTATTGCATTTGCTACAAAACCAACAAAGCGATTCGAAGTCCTAGAATTTACACCACATAAACATACACCTCACACCCACTAAGAAAGGAATACCAAATGATTAAAGAGCTCGATAAAAACTACAAAGATACTCTCAGTAAAGAGAATCAACCCTATCTGCTAGAAATCTACACCCCGTCATGCGGAATATGCCAACAAGTAATGCCATTCGTTGAGCAAGTCGAAGCTGAATATGGCGACAAATACGCCTTTTATAAACTTAATGCCGAAGAAATACCAAGCGTTGGAAAAGAATACGGTATTACGTCCGTTCCCACACTTTTATTCGTTAAAGAGGGAAAAATTATAAATACCCACCATGGATATATAACGAAAGAAGATATTATTAAAAAATTAAAAGAATCATTTGAGTAAAAATATGGATAAAAAACCAAATAAAACAGATGAAACAACCCATTATACGATAAGTGATTTTATACCCCTCATCGTTATTTTCAGCATTATTGCTCTCATTACACTCGCACATCAACTTTACTATGGTTGGAATTTCATGGAGTGTATGCGTATTATCATGGCTTCATTTTTTCTTATTTTTGGATTTTTCAAAGTTATTAATCTCGCAGGATTTGCCAAGGCATATCATATATACGACTTAATAGCGCAACGTTTTTATGCATATGGCTATATTTATCCATTCTTAGAATTGTCATTAGGGACTGCTTACTTGCTTAAATGGCGTCCCTTAGAGATAAACATTTTCACCTTGATACTCATGCTTGTAAGTGCAGCTGGTGTATTTAATGAGCTAAGAAAAGGAAAAACTGTCATTTGTGCATGCCTGGGAGCTGTATTCAAAATACCCATGACTTATGTAACCTTGGCCGAAGATTTAATAATGGCCGTAATGGCTTTAGCAATGTTGTTTATTATGTATAGCTGATCAAAGGAGATACTATGGCTTATTCTCAAGACTTTATTGACGCGTGCAATCAGTGTATTGAAGAATGCAAAAAATGCGTGGATGCCTGCAAAGAGCACAAATCATGCATGGAGGGGCATCACCCAGACGAGTGTGAAGCAAGCAAAATAAAATGCCTTTCACAATGCAAAGAGTGCATAGAAGCATGTAAGCAGTGCATTGCTATGTGCCAGGAACACTTAAAATCATGTACAGATGATAATGAACGCAGAAAAATAGAAAAATGCATTGAAGAGTGTAAAAAATGTATTAGCGCGTGTGAGCATTGCATTAAATCTTGCGAAAAATCGTGCTGCGGAGATGATAACTCAAAAGGAATCGAAGCTTGCGACAATTGTATTAATGCTTGCAATAGCTGTATTCAAGCATGCAAGGACTGCTTACACACTTCCTGATATCGTTATTAAACATTCGAAAATAAATAGGCATATTCGAAAAATATGCCTATTTTATTGCCTTTGAGAACCTTCTTCAAAAATGAAAATAATCACATTAAATCTCAAAGGAGAGCGTATGCCTAAACAAGTAAAAGATAGTCCTATTAATCGATCTACTAACGCTCGAATTCAAGCTTGGAAAGACAAAAAAGCTAAGGAAAGACCCAGTCTCAAGTTTGCAACTACCCAAGATAAAGAAAATGCAAAACGATTCCGACTAGAATACAAACTAGATAAAGAAATAAAATCTAAACACTCAAATAATGACGTTATTACAGCTTCCCTTGCCGCCCTCACTGGCTCAACAAGCCATGAATATAACCAACTGTTTCTCAATCATGTAGCTGGAGCCATGCTAAATGAAACTAATCCCACCGAAAATCATGCTGCCTTAAACGTAAATGCTATCCAGGGAGGAATGCTTAGCATGAAGCCTCAAGATGCCATAGAGGCCCAATTATGTGCCAAATTGATGGTTCTGCAAGCAAAATCTATGCATTTCATGAACGTAGCTACCTGTGCCACTCTTCAAAAACAGGTCGATAGTAACCTCAATAATGCTACTAAATGCATGAGGCTGCATAATGAGACGCTCGAAGCCCTCAATCGCTATAGGCGCAAGGGTGAACAGCGGGTGAAGGTAGTCCATCAATATGTTCAGGTAAATGAAGGTGGCCAAGCGGTGGTAGCAGCAGAGGCCCGGGGTGGGGCTAAGCAAAAAAAGCATAAGGTGTAACCCATGCCAATCAACTCAAAAGTTAAGCTTTGTGGTGCCAAATCTCGACGCCGGAATGGTTTGCCCTGCAGACAGCCAGCCATGAAAAATGGCCGGTGTCGGATGCATGGAGGCAAGTGTACTGGACCAAAGACAAAAGAGGGAAAACGCCGTAGTGCACAGGCAAATCTCAAACATGGCTTTTACACCAAAGCGAGTGATAGAGAGAGAAAACGTATGAGAGAAATAATGAAATGGCGTGATGAACTTGCCGAAATATAAAAGATTGTGATGATATCACGCAATCTAAAAATGCGTCAAGAAAACGTACCCAGTAAAACTACTTGTGATTATTGTAAAGAATCGAGTAGATTTACCATTTTTTTCATTAATCGAAATCCCCTTTGTAGCTCTCCTGAAAGAGCTCTTGGTGAGGTTTGTCCCAAGACTATTTCTTGTTCAAAATTAATATAAGCAGCTCTTGTAGTAGTTTGCTTTTTAATATAATTCAATATCCACTCAATAAGCGCGTTATCCTCAGAAGATAGCCACCCATACATCAAAATCCATCTTCGAAGATCGAGGCCCAAAGATATCGCCTCTCCAATATCTTTTCCCTTCGAAGCCGGAAACGGCTTTGCATGATGATACCAATGCTGCCATCGATCTAGCATTGTTTTACCTGCCTGATCATTGTCATGAGATATTAACAGTTGTTTCATATTTTTGGCGTGATAATTGGTTGCTTCATCAGGCCTCTTTAGGTTATTGCCAACAGCTACAGAACATACAATATCACCTGCTACGTAATCTGTAGCATATGCATCCAGTTCAGACTCATAAACAATCATTATTTTATGACGCGTGTCCCCAATAATATTAAGCCCATTCATACTTCCCGATATAACAATATATTTGCCAACCCTATCACCTTCTTTATAAGAATCACGCCTTATTTTTAAACGAATTACGTTCCCTTTTTTATCGAGGGTTGGAATAACAATCCCTCTAGGAATCCAAATATCTTTATCTTCAAAAGTCCCAATACCCCACAAGGCTCTTTTGCGCTTGATCTCATATGGACACCACCCGATTTGATATTTTTTAACAGCTTCTAGAGGTAGCCCTCTTAATCTCAGCCACTCTAAAATTTCATTGTTTTTGAAGATATTTTCATGCGCCCATTTTGTAAAAACAGTGGCTTTTGATTGCCATAAAGCAGACGGCTTAATAATAGAAACAGGTTTCATAGATCGTGTTTCTTTTTTAATAATATGAAAAGGATTTGTATTATTTATTTTTGCATTAACACGATTGATAGCTTCTCGAAAACTAAGACCTAAAAAGGCGCGTGCAAATTGAATAGCGTCTCCATTAATCCCACACTGGCGGCAAAAATAATAACCAATACAGTTTTTCATTTGTTTGTTTGGCTGAATCCTGAAACGATCAACGCCCCCACATTCAGGACACGGAGAAAAATATTCCCCTCCCTCAGTGCTCGCTACCCATTTAGGACATAGCCCCATTTCTTGTAAAAGCTCTAAAAGGACCATAATTTCCCCTACGAGGTAGGCGTGGAGATAGTGGATATTGTGGATCATTTTTTCTTGGAACAGGAAAAAGAGAAGAGTTGTTTTTTTTGGGTGAGGCAAATCTCATCCACAGTATCCACTATCTCCACAGGCTAAGCATCTACTTTTTTTACCGACCAAAGAGTTGTGCCTTGAGAAGTGCCCATTTGTTCAAGTCTATAGCCCTTTTCAATCCGATTTTTATATGTGCGCAATCTTCCAGAAAATTTACGCGCATCAATCTCCCCTTTATTATTTGCTGCAAATTCCATAAGGGTGTCACGTAACTGCTCAACTACATCAGGATCATGTTCATGCGAATCAGATTTGACCATAGAAATGATCTCTTTTACCTTTACTGCCCTATTTTCTAACAAGGCATACCAAAAATGGAAAAGACTACTCAGTATGATTCTAACAGGATCTGCATCTTCAATTTCTTTTCTACTTTCGCATGGATCATCAAATCCTAGCCACACGATTGCAGAACGAACTCGATTGCTCCATTCTTCAAACCGTCCAAACTGTCGTATATTTAATGCCGGCCTACCCGCAATCTCATAAGCGCGTAAAATGGTAATTGCCGCCTTCACCAACTTTGAACGATGTTCAATTATAAATGTACGTAAATTTTCAATTTCGAATGTTCGCTCTTCTGGCCTTTCTACCTGTGGATCAAGTTTGCACAAAAGCGTACGAGTGGAGGTATCACCAATAAAGGCTAGGTTATTTCCAGTGACGAGAAACGTTGTATGCGTTGGCACTGTTCTTGTTTCATTGCCCCCAAGTTTTCGATCCTTGTACTCACCCTGGGTGAGTATCGCACATAGTGTAGGGCCTCCAAATGGCCGTTCGATATTGTCATAGCAAACAATAGGGTCACCTTCCATGAGAATACCTAGCAATCGTTTTTTCTCCTCAGTTTCATTCTCTGATTGCGAAAGAATACTATTAGGCCTACCGGTAGCGATCAAGGAAACTATATCTGCTAACAATGTTTTACCACTTCCCATCTTAGGCGCTGTAAAACCAAACAATGGTGCTGTAGCAATTGATCTACGAATTAAAGCTGTCAGTATTGCTGCAAGCGCTACCGATCGACTTATTTCATTTTCAAAAGGAAACTCCTGCAAAATGACTAGTAATGCTTCTGCGGCTTTTTGAGCATCTTCTTTGGTAGGATTTTCTGGAATTTTTTCATATTCATAATGGTCAGAAAAAAATAGCAGGCCAGATTTTAAATCATAACCAGGCTCGTCTAAAATGCTTCCATCGTTTCTCAACGTTGGCGCATTGATAATGCCATGGAGATAAGGCAAATCCCACTCTTGTTTTGAGAGAAGAAATCTTGCAATATGCTCCTTGCAAGCAACCGGCCGATATTCTTTTTTCTGAGCGCTATATTGCATATATTGCGCTACCTGATTCAAAAATAATGTTAAGAACGCTTGATCAATCTCACGAATTACGCACACATCTTCAGATCTTTTAAATAGGGATTTATCTGTACCTGGTTTAGAAACACGAACCAATTTGCCAGATCGCTGATAAACATTATGATTTTTACTATTTTTAATTAGAATTTTTTCAGCCGCAGCAACTGTATCAGAAGGTTTGGCTGGATCAATAACAACGATATTTTCTATCTTTTCTTGTTTTTGAACATGCTCACGGCATCTATGCTGTAACTTAATAAATTGAGATAAATCTGCCTGATCCATTTCTCCATCTGGCGTTGCAATCGCGAACTCTTCAATTTTGTCATAGCCAAAATGCGCGATCTCTTTTAACAACTCTTGTTCTTCTTGAACCAATTCATTTTTGAGATCTTGTAGGCTTTCATAAACGTTTTTTTCTTTATTGATAGGCTTTTTTTTGCTATTATTTGTCATATATATCCTTACATATGTTGAAAGCCTCCGAGGGCAAACTCGAAGGCTTTATTGCTTTTACTACTAAATCACTTCACGCATATTATTCACTTCTTCCATAAACTCCTCATACTTTCCAATGATTGCCTCATCAAACTCTTCTGCGCATGACCGAGTTATTGGATGAAAAATATTGAAGCAATCTCGTGATCCTTTCCTTGGATAAACAAGACGATATCCACCTTCAGGTCGCGTATAGATCGCAATTGAGCCGAGAAAAAGCTTCTGGTCATACTCGATATTTGCAAAAGCAACTAAGCCCTCTTTAGGTTTGACTGGAATTATTTGAACAGCATCTATGCATGTCTTCATGGGTACACTCTTTCGTTAAATTTTGGTCTATATGCATTTCCAACAAAAGAGCAAAAAGGTCAGTGATTGCTTGGCGGTCTTCTTTCGACAGCTGCTGAATTTGTGATGATGTGTTTTGATTAATTGGGCCACTGCCTTTTGCAACTTTCATGCTTACAGTATGCAGGCAGTAACAAACGATCTTCGACCCCGAATTCGAGGTCGAAATAATAAAAAAAGCCTAAAGACAGGCCTTAATCAATCTCTAAATTGATTTTATTACAATATCTTTATCTTTTTCATGAGATGAGATATTAGGCACTGTTTATATTTTTAATGAGAGGAGCAAATTTTCGATTTATACAATGGGAATATGGGCCGGTATGAATGATGAGGCTCTGCACTCCACAAATAAAACCGTATTTATTCCATTTTTCGCCAATTTTATGCTTTTGCTTATTAAACTCTTTGACTAAAAAATCATCTTTTTTGCTATCATTTTTGCTCGCTGTTTTCTTGCCAAATCTGAATTTAGAAAAATCTGGGGAATTAAACGGAGCTATAAGCAAAATGTATAAATTATATGCACGAACACCTTTAAACTTGATAGGATCCGTATCATTAATTTTCACTATAAGAGATGCCTTCTCATATAATTCATCTTTTCTATCATTTTTCTTGGGCCCCTTATATTCAAAACAAATACTTTCAATGGAAATAGAAGATAAAGATTTCAAATTTTTTATTATATCAATTAAAAGTTGCAAGGAACTTTGTGTAATTTTTTTCAGGTTTTTAGCTCTTATATTATGCCTAATATAACGTAAATTACGCAGAAAAGACTTTATTTTTTCATTGTTTTTTTCATTTTCTTTCCAGTGAATATAGTTTGTTGGCAGACTTTCTATTACTTGTTTATAAGTATTTAATAAAGACAATAGATCTTCCTGAAACGCATGCTGATTAGCCATAAGCATGTAAATCAACTTATCTTCTGGCTCCATATTCATCTTTTTGCCATTGATAATTTGATCTATGTCATCACTAATTTTTTTGTAATTCGGGTCTCGAATCAGCTCATTATTAATCCTCTCAAATTCTGAATTAACATCTTTTTTTAATATAAGTTGCTCATCTTGTCGGGTTTTCAGGTCTTGCTCAAGATAACTAACTATCCGCTTAATATCTTCTACTTCTAATAATTTTTTTACACTGCTAATAAGGCGTTCGACTTCCTTCTGAGTATTATTTTGTATTAACCCTTGTAAAAGGATATTCAGTTGTTTCCAAGAAGATTCTGATATAGAAAACACAATTACCTCTTTAAATAATCACATTATAATTTCAGCATTTACTGATATACTGAATATACCAAAAAACATAATAATTAAGAGGTAAATACAATGAATAAAGAAAACAAATTAGTAAGAATAACAATAGATCTGCCTATAGATTTGCAAAAAAAGATCAAAACAATCGCAATTTTACAACATAAGAGCATGCGGAAACTTGTAATAGAATCAATTGAAAAAACACTCAAAGAAGCCAATAAAACAACAAAACAATCTCTGCTTAGCCTGGAATTATAGAGTTATGGAAAAAGCGCTCATCTATGTACGTGTGTCATCCAAAGAACAAGAGATTGAGGGCTTTTCTGTCCCTGCTCAAAAAAAGATTCTAAAGGAATATGCCAAGAAAAAAGAGTTTAGAATTATTGAAGAATTTGTTGATATTGAAACGGCAAAAAAATCTGGTCGTACTCAATTTAACGCTATGATTAAGTTCGCTCGATCTAATAAACTCGTAAAACATATTTTAGTTGAAAAAACAGACCGGTTGCTACGCAATGTCAGCGACTATGCTCTTATTGATAAGATGATGGAATACGAAAATTTCATCATTCATTTGGTTACAGAAAATTCATTGCTCGGTAAGGATTCTCGTTCCCATGAAAAATTCGTATTTGGTTTTAAAGCTCTTATGGCAAAAAACCATATTGATAACCTCTCGGAAGAAACTAAAAAAGGAATGCTGGAAAAAGCCGAACAGGGAATCTATCCATCATTTGCACCCTATGGCTACCTCAATGTTGAGGAGAATGGCAAAAGGGTTTTAAAGCCAGATCCTAGCAGCGCACCCTATATTAAAAAAATGTTTGAGCTCTATGCTACAGGGCATTACTCTCTTCTTTCTCTTAAAAAGAAAATGCTCGATGATGGGATGATTTACCGTAATGGCAAAAATTTCTATAAGCATACGGTTGAGGTGATTCTTAAAAATGAATTCTATACGGGTGTATTTTACTGGAAGGGCAAAAAGTATGAAAATGCTCAGCATGAGCCCCTCATCAACAAAGAGCTCTATAGAGAAGTGCAAGCTGTTTTGACCAAGCCAAATAAGTACAAATCACGCAAAGATCTCTTTGCATTTACCAATCTTATCAATTGTGGAATATGTGGATTTTCAATAACTGCTCAGATCCAAAAAGGAAAGTATATTTACTATCATTGCTCTGGTTATAAAGGGAATTGCGGGCAGCCATATGTACGAGAAGAGCTCATAGAAGAACAGATCCTGGAGCTACTATCAGGGTTTAAAGTAACAGATGATATACAGAATATGGTTTTAGGAGAACTTCAAGAAAAAATGCATGAGACCTTTGAATATCATAACCATTCAGCTCAGCAGATAGAAAAACAAATCACTGTTATTGAAAATCGAATTGATCAGGCCTATCTGGATAAGCTTGATGGAAAGATCAGCGAAGAGTTTTGGGACAGACAAACAAAACGATGGATGCTCGATAAAGAAAATCTCTCCATCCAATTAAGCGAACATCAAAAGACAGATACAAGCTACCTGAAAAATGCCAACCTAATTCTAGAACTCGCAAAAAATGCGACTACTACGTTTCAAAACGCAAAACATGAACAAAAGCGAAGATTTGCACAGAAGTTATTTTCGAACTGCTTTTTAAATGACCGAATCCTCGATCTAGAGCTGCGAAAGCCCTACGATCTTATACTCGAATCATCAAAAACTGGAAATTGGCGTCCCTAAGGGGATTTGAACCCCTGTTTTCGCCGTGAAAGGGCGACGTCCTAGACCAGGCTAGACGATAGGGACGCGAAATTTTCAAGAAGAGAAAAATTAATCATTTAATTTTTAAGAAAATAAATGGTGAGCCGCGATGGATTCGAACCATCGACCCACAGCTTAAAAGGCTGTTGCTCTACCAGCTGAGCTAGCGGCTCACACAATTTTTATTTCAAATGATCAGAAATGATACTATAAAAAGGTATCCGGCGAAGGCCCGATTGTCAAGAAAATAAGCCAAAAAAAGACAAATAAAGCTTTATTTTACTTAGCACTTATATAAATATGATAGCCAGCTTTTAAGATTCTATCACTACTTTCTTGCACAAAAGCCGATTTTGCTGCTATTACTTCTTTACTCAAAACCCATATATGAATGGTAACACCAACAGCATATGGTGAAGAAGCATCAAAAATGATATTTGCGTCCTTTGATTTTATTCTATAGGAAAACCCACTAGCGCAATCCACAAGCAAACTAAAAGCATTTTCAACGCTTTGCTTTTGAGGATCAATAGAAGCAATAAAGCTTATACGCCTATTTTTAAAAGAGCTTTTATTAGTTACATTAGCCCTAATCAGGCGCTCATTTGGTATACGAATAGTTTGGTTATCAGAAGTTTTTAAAGTAATAGAAAGCAAGCCAATAGAATCAACCCTTCCTTGCAACCCATCACACACAATCAAATCATCTTCATTAAAAGACTGCTCGAATAACAACATAATGCCACTAATAATATTTGATAGACTTGTTTGCGCTGCAAAACCAAGTGCAACACCGGTTACTCCTGCAGCAGCAATAAAGGCTGAAAGATTCACCCCTGCCGTCTGCAATATAGTCATAGCCAATAGCCCATATAGTCCATATATGAGGATATAATTAATAAGCCCACTTAAATAAGAAGGTATGTGCTTACTCACAGACCTCATTACATAAAAAACAGCCAAACGTATTATAATATAGCCAATAACAGCCACGCCTAAGGCAAAAATCCATTTTAATACTAAAAAAATTGTTTCGGAGAAGGGAGTTAATAGATGTAAATTCATATTCGCCCTTAATGAACTTGTGCAACAGATCTTAAAAACATATCACTCACATGGCAGTAGATCAAAATACCCAAAATATCCATCAACGTGGCCAATAGGGGGCCTGCTGAAAAGGCTGGATCGATATTAAACTTTTTAAGTACAAACGGAATCACATTGCCAAGCATGGAGGAAAGAATCACGATCACCCCTAAAGAAAGACTTATGGCTAAGCATTCCATCATGGAACCACCAACGAGATGAGCGCGAGCAAAAGAAAGCCCACCGAGAATCACGCCCAGCGTACTAGAAATTAAAAATTCACGACGAAGTAAACGAGCCATATTGGCAATAGTAATATCTCCTGATGCCATTCCTTGAATCACAACGGCTGAAGTTTGGCTTCCGCTATTACCTCCGGCACTCATAAGGATAGGTAAGAATGAAACAAGAATTCCCATTTTCATTACTTCTTCATACGAACGAAGCAGAGTACCTGAAAACGATTCTGCAACCATAAGTGCAATGAGCACATAGCTCCGAAGATACAGAAGTCGTAAAAAAGAAATTTCAAAATAAGGGTATTTCATCGGAGGTAAGGATGCCATACGCTGCACATCTTCAGTGGCCTCTTCCATTAAGACATCAACCAGCTCTTCTGTGGAAATCACCCCAAGAAATTTATTACTTTCACTCACAACAGGCACTGAAATGAGGCCATAGTGAACCATTTCTTTAGCCACCTGCTCTTGATCTTCGTTTGCACGCACCACTAGCTCATTTTTCTTCAAAAAAGCATCTATACGCTCTTGTGGTTTGTGTAGTACAAGGTCTTCTAAGTTAATGTGCCCAAGGAGATTATGATCTTTATCAATAACAAAGATTTGCTGATGAATGTCTCTATTGGGCTGCATACGCTGTAGCAGCTTGATACTTTGATCAACCGTAAACCCTCCCATAATAGTAACGACATCGGTGGTCATGATACCGCCAGCAGAATCGGGCTCAAATTGAAGCAATGAAAGTACATGCTCACGAATATCTTTGGCGAGCATACTCAAATATTTTTTAAGATCTTCATCAGATAAATGATCAAACAAATCCGCAAGCTCATCAGCCGGCATTGTTCGAAACGCCTCAATCTTCTCAGAATCATCTAGCGCTTCTAACACCATAACCTGCATAAGCTCAGAAAGCTCTTCAAATACAGCTATTTTAAGTTTCTTAGGCATGTGCGCAAAAAGGTGTTGCGTCTGCACTTTAGTCACTGATCCTAGAAAGTCAGCTATGTCTGCAGGATGAAGCGAAATAAATGCCTCCCACAAAGATTCACCTAAAGCAGAGTTTCGAGTTATTACTGCTTCAAGATTGTCCTGCACTTCAGCGAATATTCGCTCTCTGTTCATGGCCATGCTCCTGCATCATATCGATTAAAAGCTCAGATTGGTATATCTCAGTGTACCGAGGGAATCAAAGAGCCGCAACCGAAACCTTTCCATTTGACTTTAAAGGCCTTTAGGTTACTATTTCTAACTAATGGAGTATTTTATAATGATTTTGATGAATAGAAACGAGATAGGAACGTAATGAGCATGAATAGCTTGGTGGAGCCAAACAGCCATTTCGTTCTTCATGTTCCCAGAGAGTACGACGGCAAACGTCTTGATAAATTTATCGCAAGCAATTTTCCACTTTATTCTCGTTCTTTTTTTAGTCGTCTTATCGATGATGGCCAAATTCAACTCAACGGCACTACCATAACTAAAGCTGGAGCAACTCTCAAAGAAGGGGATACTGTTTCCATTAAGTTTCCTGCTCCTCGAGATGTACAAGTAGGAGCATTACAAGAACGAGATCTTGCGATAGAAGTATTATTCACTCATCCTCATTTTTTAATTGTACATAAACCTGCTGGGCTTCTCGTGCATCCTCCTTCTATGCAGAGTACAGCTGCCACACTCGTAGATTGGTTATTGGTTCACTACTCTTCTATTGAAAATGTTGGCTATGTTGATCGGCCTGGGATCGTACACCGTCTTGATAAAGATACATCTGGCATACTAGTGATTCCACGAACCAATCATGCGCATAGTACTTTTGGTGATCTCTTTCGAGAACGCACTATAGATAAAACGTATCATGCAATCGTGGAAGGGAACCCGAACCCATCAGGAGTTATCGATCTTCCCATCGGAAGGGATCAAATAACCAAAACAAAAATGTCCACAAAAGTACACCCTGGACGTTCAGTTAAAATGCGTGATGCCACAACTAAATATCGTGTTCTTGAATATTTTGATGATGCAGCATTGGTTGAAGTAAAGCCCGTCACCGGAAGAACACATCAGATTCGCGTCCACTTCGCAGCGATAGGACATCCGCTCATTGGCGATCCTGTGTATGGAAAAAAATCTAAACTAATCAAACGACAAGCACTTCACGCACACAATCTTTCATTCATTTTTGAGGGGAAAGCTTATTCTTTTGAGAGAAAAGTTCCAGAAGATATGCAAATTTTGATCAAAAGCCTCAGAAAAAAACGGGAAAAATAAATTATATTTTTCCCCTTGCAATTTTTAACAATCAGAGATAAATTGACTCGGAGCTAAGGAGGAATTGTAGTAGTGAAGCACCCTTCCTTAGAAATTCTTTTTTACGGCTTTCTCGATTTTCCATATCGATAAGAGCGCTCCTTAAGTCTCTTGAATTGATACATAAACTTATCAAATGTTTTATTGTCTGAAATAATCACCGCATTTTCTTGATTTGATTTGCTTGCCGCTTTCGTAAAATTATATGATCCTGTCCATACATACGATGACCCATTATTCGAAGAAAAAAGCACAAATTTGTGATGCATCAAGCTGTAGCCACGATTATTGGCCGGTGGATTATACACAAAAAGTTTGCACCCTTTATCGCAAAGCATACTTACTTTGTTTGATTTTTCTTTCAAACATCCCACATCAGTTACAAGCTCCACGAGTACATTTCTTTTTCGTGCACGCATGATTGCTTTTGAAATTTCAGGCTCAGTAAGAATGTATACCGCAGCACGAATTGCGTTCTGCTCTCGATCAATAAGATTCACGAGCTCTTTGCGCACATCATCGTCGGGAGAAAAAAAAGCACGAATCGATATTGGTTGTTGCTTTGTGTGATACTCTTGCCCGTCTATATCAGAGCGGCCTTCTGGATGCCCAATTATAAAGTGCGTGCGACCAAAACTATTTGGTGCACCAAATGCAAGTTCCATAGGAGGTGGTTGCATGGATTTGCCGAATGAACATAATTTCGCTTCCGTAATTTGAAATAACAACAAAAGACATATATATCTAACCAACAGCGTTCCTTTTTAAAGCTAATACTTTAAACTAAAATTTCCATTTCATTTCTACTTCTCCACCCACATCTCTACGCTCATCACGAATCATTCGAAAGGTTATATCATCAGAAAGAATATACTCTAGCTCAAAATGAGTATCTTCGGTAAGCGTAAAATTCTTTTCAATTAAGGCACGCCATCGTTCATTTAATGTAATTTCAAGCGTACCCCGAAGCCCTCCTCTGCCAGCCTGATCTCCAAAATTTGGTTTTAAATGAACATTTACTTGTTTCATCCAAGGCTTTATATAACGATCAAAGAAATTTGATTTATGTGAACTTAAAATATAGTTGGTTACGTTTTTCATTAGGAGCGCAGGAATTAATGCATCAAGAGAATCCTCATGAGCGCCTGCTACTAAAAGTCCAACGATCTGTTCTTGCGTGAGCGGAGGAGTGGCCTCAAGAAGCACAATATTGTCCTGCACTGATCCAGTTATGCTTAACGTGATGTGATGATTTTTAACAGTATTCTTTGCAGTAAGCTCAATAAGCGGATTAAGAGGCTGTTCCTTAATAAAATGTATTTCTCCTTTACTAATCTCCAAAGGTTTATAGGGAAAACCAATGGTACCAGATGGTACTACAATAAAGCCTTCAATAAAAGGAGCCACAAGCGAGCCATATACATGTAGATTTACATTGCCATTCGCTTTTAAAAAAGGTGTATCAATACGAATGGGCTCTTTTGTTTCTATAGAAAGATTGCAAGTAAAAGGCAGCTCTTTATAATCACGAGCCATTGAAGAGAAAAGCTTTTTTTGGAATTGATCAGAAAAAAGGTTTTCTTTTAGTTGAGCACGGTTTATAAGAATATTGCCCGATAGATCAGTTTTATCTTCATTTTTTTTGTTAAGAAGTACGCTGCCAGAAATAACAGCAAATAGATCTTGTTTTGCTGATACTAAACATCGATCAATGAAAAGTGGTATATGAATAAAAGTAGGCATCCATTTATTATCAAACCACACTATCCCTTCTGGACTACTGATTCCGCCACTATGCAGCCCTGCCTTAAGCTCATTAATATGAAACTGCCTCTTTAAAATGTCTCCCCTCACACGCATTGAGGCACTACTCAAAAAGTTGTAGGTCTGAGGAAGGCGCACGGTGGCATCATCAAAAGACAAGTTCATAGAAAAAAGATTGTTTCTCAGATTACCATCACAATTTAGCTTTCCCTCACCATGAAGCTCATAATTCCAAAGTGAATCACAAAGCATCTGAATCACTGAAAAACTGGCTGATGCTTCATACTGATCTTTAGCCTTATTATAACTACCTTCTGCAACTTTTTCTTTGTTATGCCTAATAGATAGCTCTGTGATAAATGGATATGAGGTACTACCTAACGCCCTATAAGCATGAGCACCGATCACCCCATCACAGGTTATAACTCCATTATTATCAACCTGCTGATTACCGCGCGCTTGAATTTTTGTATCATTCAACTCATGTACTGCGCCACAATAATAAGAAGAGTCTAATCTGTTCTCCTTACGATCATACAAAAGATTAAAGCGAGCATCATGGGGCTTAATGGACCAATACGCTAATTGAGGAAATGAAAGGGTAGATTCATTTGTGGTGGTTAATGTACCTAATTGTTTTTTTTGATTCCAATCAAACAAACCACGCCAGGCATGATGCAAGCCGCTTTTAATATTCCATGAACCACTTAAATCTAGCCCTGTTTTAGTAAAAATTCCATTACATACGCAGCTATCAGATAGCCAAGAATGGCGCATATCCTCGCACACAGCATAGCCCTCCATTACGCCATTCTCGGAAAGCGATCCTTGTAACTGAAAGGTCCCTGTTCCCTGAAAAGGTGAATGCTCTAAATCAGAAAATGATTTATAAAGAAATGAAAGAGGAATAGTTGCCTGAGCCTTGAGCTGCCAATCATTATCTTTCTCAACGATTATCAAAGGGTTGATACGAAATGCTCTATCTGCGCTTTCAATTTGAAAACGCCCCCTATTATCTTGCCATTTACCATTAATAAGACAAAGGGGATACTCCCCTAGATGAGGAAGTGCACACTTTAAATTCATATGCATATCATACTCAACGCGATTTTTTGCCTGCTTAGCATCAACGCTCACATTCCCTGCAAGATGCGTAACATAACAAGCTCCCTTTCGAGTTATTATGCCATTCTTAAGGCGATAGCGCGACCGAAACACTGAGCCTACTTTTTTAGCACTACATTCCCATTGTATGCTACTTTTGATATCTCCGTCATGAAAATCAAAAGTAGCCTCCCCTATTTCAGCAGAGGCGGTTATAAGAGGTACTGGTAGCTCTGGTCCCTTCATCAAATCATTAACATGCGGAAGAATAGCCGGCATATTATTTCGCACGCAGGAATCTCCATGCACACGTTTCAGGCGAGTCCAGAGCTGTATGGCGCCCGTTCTAACAAACTCACTCCATGAAAATCCTGAATCATACTGATCGGCAGACCATCTCCAACTTCCATCGTAAGCTGTCATTTTAAAATTTTTAAATGTAACGTGTGGGTAAATAAGATTACATGAAGTAAGATCGCCTACTACAGTACAATTAAAGATCGTTGATAATGAGTGATGTGCTATTTTTTCTAATTTTAACTGTGCCCAAGGATCAGTTTGAGCAAGAAAAAGAGTGCCCAAAAATCCAAGTAATATTCCTGTAATAAGCTTTAGAACGATTCGCAGTATCATGAGTTAATCATCTTTTATGCAGAAGTTATTATCTCCATTCGCAAGCAACCGTTCAACGAGTTCTCATTTCTATATCAGAAAGAAAAATGGCTCAAGAAAGCAATTGCCATTTATCAGTGTACTGATATTTACGTAGATAGGATACCGCAGAGACAGAACAACTTAATGCATATGTGCATCTCTTTCCTGAATCAGTAAGGTACACCACTCCCGGCTTGATAACGCCATCCGGATGGAAAATTACGGTATTATCTTTGAAGGTAATTGGCTCTGTTATAAGATGCTCAGAAGAACTTGGAGGACCTTTCACACCAGGCATCGTCCCAAAAAGCACATGAGATGGAAGCCGATAAACATGTCCATTAACGCTATAGTTATTATGCTCAAGATCAAATGATATTGTTTGTGCTTTTTTTGTCATCAATGCACGACGTTGTACATAAAAACAGGTGTTATACAAATGCTCAAGCTCAGCCCTTACTATCATCCGATTAACAAAAGAAATATGTGCTCCCGAAAGAGCAACTAATAAAGCAATAAGTGCAATAACAATTGAAAGTTCAATAAAAGAAAATCCCGGAGAACTACTCTTTCGTCGTAGCAACAGCAAGAACCTCTTCAATGGTGGTTAACCCTTCTTTAATACGACGAATACCATCGCTTACCAATAGCGTCATACCATCCTTTACTGCTTGCTTCATAATTTGTGATGTATCGGCTCGCTCGATTGTAAGCTTTTTGATTGCATCAGACATTTTCATAACTTCAAATATAGGCATTCGACCTTTATAGCCGCTGTTGTCACACTCATCACATCCCTTGGGCTCATAAAAGCTGATGCTTTTAGCTTCTTCGGGGGTAATCCCAAGACGCTCAGTAAGCTCCGATGGAGGGTCATATTTCTGCTTACACTTAGAGCACAGAGTCCTCACCAACCTTTGGGCAAGAATCATGACTACTGAAGAAGCAATAAGAAACGGTTCCACCCCCATATCAACTAAACGAGTGATCGAGGCGGGTGCATCATTAGTATGCAGTGTGCTTAATACAATATGACCAGTTAATGCCGCTTGCACAGCGATTTGAGCGGTTTCCGGATCACGAATTTCACCAATCATTACTACATCAGGATCTTGTCGTAAAATTGAACGAAGTGCAGCAGCAAACGTCATCCCAGTTTTTTCCTTAACTTGCACTTGGCCAATACCCGCAAGCTGATATTCAACAGGATCTTCAACTGTTATAATATTGGTATCAGGCTTATTAAGAGCAGCTAGAATAGAATAGAGAGTGGTAGTCTTACCAGAGCCGGTGGGGCCTGTTACAAAAAGAATACCGTTTGGCTCTGCTATTGCCCAGGAAACAACCTTAAAATCTCGCTCTGAAAATCCCATTTTATCCAGATCCCGAAAAGATCGAGTCTTATCAAGCAAACGCATCACTACACGCTCACCATAAGCTACCGGCAAGATAGAAACACGAATATCAAATTGTCGATCAGCAACCTTAATACTTATCCGTCCATCTTGCGGTATGCGCTTTTCTGCAATATCAAGATTGGACATAATTTTTATACGAGATACAAGAGCACCTTGGACTCGCTTGGGAATAGTCATGATTGTTTGCATCACCCCATCAATACGAAAGCGAACCCGCATATCTTTTTCAAATGGTTCAATATGAATATCTGAAGCACCACGTTTCACCGCTTGATAAAGGATTTGGTTTACAAGCTTAATCACGGGAGCATCTGAATCAGCCATAGTAAGAATATCTTTATCGTCCACTCCCTCTAGCGCAACATCTCCAAGCTCTTTATCTTCTTCTTCAAGCTCCTGCATCATCTGTTTGCCACCCTCAAGCGGGTAGTATCGGTTGATAGCTTCCATGATCGTACTTTCTGGAGCTACAGCATATTGTACGTCTCCACCAAGAAGCATAGTGAGCTCATCAAGAGACTGAAAATTCATAGGATTACTTGTGACAACGGTGATTTTGCCATCTCTTTTGATAGGAATAATGATATTATCGCGAAGAAATAAAAGGGGGATTTTGCCAAGCAGATCTATATCAATCATCTTTTCATTGATGCTATCCATAAACTCATATGAAGCATATTCAGCATAAGCCTTTGCCAGCTGCGCTGCCGTCGCAAATTTTTTTTCAATAAGACAACGATTCATTAATACACCAGTTTCTGCCATTACTTTCTGGCATTCTTCCATTTGCTGCGTATTCACTATCCCTGATGCAATCAATATATCTTCAAACGTTTTTTTAACCATTCTTTCCCCTGCACCAATTTTGCGATTTGCTACAGCATAACATACAGCCAAAAAGATTGTGTATATCTTTCTATGTATTATACTAAAAATCGTAAGGGATAGCGCAATCAATGCCTCATTTGAAAGAAAACTATGAATATATTTGTACCTCTTTTTGCCATTTTTGTCATGGTTTCACCATTACTTAAGGCGGCTCCATCCATACGCATGCCCCGATTACCAGCAGGGCTTTCTGCTGATAAAAAAGCAGTTCCTATAAACAAACTAGCAAAGCCTAACTTAACAAAACCGGTTGAACGAAAATTTGCAAAAGCAAAAAGAAAAGGGCTCACTCACCTTCAAGTACGACATACCTTCAGCCATATGACGTACGATGAGTTAAAAGTAGCAAAACGCCGATGCATTGAGGCCAAAAACATCGAAATAGCCGCAAAATATATCGAACGCATGATCACGTTATGTGAAGACGTAAAAGAAAAGGCAACATTGATCATTGATCTTGCTGATCTATTTTATGAGCAAAAAGAGTTTGATACGGCAAAAAAATGGTATCTAGAGTTTGTGCAGCTTTACCCAGGCAATCAGTCCATTGAAAAAGCAAAACGAAATATTATCCTATGTACTAAAGAGCGTATATTAACTCCCGATCGTGATCAAAGCCCCACCGAAGAAACGCTTAAGCTCTCTCAAGAATATTTGGATAAAGATTCATACTCAACATATCGCGATGAAATTTCAAAAATTAAAAAAGAGTGTGAGACTATTCTCGCGCAAGCTGATTGTAATGTTGCTGAATTTTATATCAAACGAGGAGACTATTCCTCTGCTGAACGAAGAGTAAAGCATATCCGTACCGCATGGCTTGAAAAGGTTCCTCAAATGAGTACTACTCTCGCACAACTTGAAGTACATTTGGGCACTGAATGGAAAGAGTTTGAGATACCAAAGGAATCAATTCAGCTTGCGCAAACTGCTATGCCAGTTAGATCATCACGCAAAGTTAATATGGCAACCCGCTTTTAATCATTCATGCAAAGCAAACAATCATCCACTAAAAAGTCTGTCGGTAATTATGGAGAGCAGCTCGTATGCAAAAAGCTTATAAAAGAAGGCTATTCTATAAAAGCGCGTAACTACACAAAGCGTTATGGAGAGATTGATATCATCGCAGCAAAAGATGATGTCCTCGCATTTGTGGAAGTAAAAAATCGCTTTAATCCTCTGTTTGATATGACTGAGCTTATCACTCAATCAAAACAACGGAAAATAGCTGCAGTTGCCAAAGCATTTCTCGCTGATTATCATACAACGCAAGTGGTCTGTAGATTTGATGTTGCCCTAGTAACGCAATCATCAAATATTACCTATATCGAAAATGCTTTCACCCAAGAGTGATTATGAACGAATTTAAAACACGCCTAGCCACTTCTCTTGTTCTAGGTGGCGCCTTTTGGTTCTCTTTTATTTATCTCCCACACATTGTTTTTTCATTGATACTCGTGGGAATACTATTAATTATTATTTTTTATGAATGGCACCATTTTTTTGATATGCGTAATACTATTTTCTGGACCATACTTCCTCTGTATCCCATTATGCCGTTTGCATTGCTCATATATATGAACCAGCATCCAATCTATCATAGCTTATTATTGGAGCTCTTTTTGCTCGTTGCAAGCTTTGATACCGGCTCATATATTGTTGGCACTATGATTGGAAAGCATTATATTGCAAGGCACATCAGCCCGGGCAAAACACTCGAAGGGGCTCTAGGAGGCTATATTCTTGCAACAACAAGCTTAACATTGTTAGAAAAATTTGATCTCGGGAAAATGCTTCCATGGCATTTCATTCTCGTATTTAGCTTTTTTGTATGTGCTCTTGCGCTACTCGGAGACCTCTTTGAATCCTGGCTGAAGCGAAGAGCTGGCATCAAGCATGCAAGTGATATATTACCTGGTCATGGCGGATTTCTTGATCGCTTTGATGGCATAATGTTTGCAGCAATCTTCTTCTTTCTCTTTAGAGATCAGCTTATTTGGTATCTGGGCTAAAGCCGTCTCAATGGCAAATGGCCAAACTCTAATGACGCTCTAACCATTATCACCATCTTCTGTGGTCTTTTTTGGTAAAGAGGGAAGCACTACTCTAGAAAATGTTGCTGTAACCACCTGTACAAACATACCTGCCATAAAACCGCTCACTTGATAGGTGTTTTGCACGTCACGGACCGTACAATTTTCGCTTAACACGTAACACGTATTAAACTTTTCTTTCCCAAATAAATAGAGCTCTAGCGCAGAGTGACTTATTAATGCAACAGCGGCTGGTATCAATGATGAAATAAAGGCAATAGCGTATTTTAGGGCACGTGGTGAAATCTATGATAAATGAACTTTATCTGCAGCTTGCTGTGCAAACGCTGAACCTATAAATCCAATAGCAAACCCTAGTGAAAAATTTAAAGCGGCAGAAAGCTTTAAAGAACATTCCTCTCCTATTAGGCAAGCTTTATTTCTTTTTAAGAAATCTATTGCCTTTTTAAATCTCTCTACTCCTGAACCTCTGTTCAAAAAGTTCATAGATATTTGTGAAAAAGCCACTGTAGGTATAAATAATACGCAAAGTAGCATTTTTTTTAGATTCTTCATGAACCTATCCTATTTTATTAACGGGCTTGCTGGGCAAGACCCTTTATTAATCTCTTCTAATTCACTTCCCCTACTTACGAGAATAGATAATTAGAAGGAAAAAAATCAATAGAATAGGCTATTTTCGTAAAAAATCTACCAGCTCAATTTGCTTGATCTGCTTTTGTTCACCCGTTATCATATTTTTGACTAACACAGATGCGCTTTGTTGCTCTTGCTCGCCAATCAAAAGGGCATAAGATGCACCCATTTTGTTTGCTTTCTTCATCATCCTTTTAAGCGAATCGCCATCTAGAAGCGTATCGCAGCTAAGTTGAGCCGCATGCAAAGTATCCGCGATCAGCAAAGCTAATGGGTTTTGCTTCTCTGAAAGGGGCATCACAACAAACAATGCTTTGGGCTGAGGCAATGGCAATGAGTCAATTAATGGCTCTAACAAAAGCATTAACCGCTCAATTCCGATTGCAGCACCCAAAGAAGGAATTTCTTTTTTTGATCCAAGCTCTTTCGCAAGCCGATCATATCTTCCACCGCCGCAAAAAGCATTTTGTGCACCTAACTGACCGCTTGAAAATTCGAAAACTGTCTTGTTGTAATAATCAAGACCACGAACAAGGCGAGGGTTAATAGAAAATGTAATTGAAAGAAGAGAAAGCTCATCTTGCAAACGTTGCCACTCTGTTTGTGATTCAAAACTGAGATTATCAATCATAGTTGGTGCATTTTCATACAGCTTTTGGCATGTCTCATTTTTACAATCAAAAATACGAAGCGTATTCTTTTCTTTACGAATTTCGCATGTATCACAAATGCCATCAATAGTATCAACGAATGCTTTGAGAGTATCAATATATTGTTTACGATCTTCGTATGATCCTAAATAATTGATCTGTAGCGCATAGCTATTGAGCTTCAATGTTTCATGAAAATAACGATCAAGAAGCATTATTAAAAGGGCATCTTGAGAAACGTGCTCTGCGCCAATAATCTCAATATTGATTTGATGAAATTGACGATATCTTCCTTTTTGCGGACGCTCATAGCGAAACATAGGGCCATAAGAAAAAATTTTCCATGGCGTAGATTGTTGTGATTCTAGAAATGCCCGCATGGTGGATGCTGTAGCTTCTGGGCGTAAACAAAGTTCATCTTTGCCCTCACCAGCAGTTTTAAGAATAAACATCTCTTTACCAACCACATCGGTATACGACCCTAATGTTCTTTTAAAAAGCTCAATATGTTCGATAATCGGCGTTTCAATACGAATAAAATGATAAAGAGCACAATGCTCAGATAAACTATCAATAATGAATTGATACAGTCGCATATTGAGAAAATCTTGAGTACCTTTTACTCGCACTATCGTTTGCATTATCTTCTTTCAGGACATGAAGCCTATTTCCTTATTTATAAAATGTTACGATACTATCGCAAAGAAGGCCTAGAGTAAAGCCTTATCTTGATAGTAAATGCCTTGAATGATGGCTTCCAGACAAAAAAATTGACTCTCTCGTAAGAATCATGGTAGATAATGAATAGAAAAAAGATTAGTAATGTTTAACCCCCCCCCAAAAGGAGAATTTGGATGAAAAGGTTACATCGAGCAATTCTGCTTCTTTTCTTTTCAATAATCGGCAATGTAGCACTCGCTGATTGCTGCCGCACAGAATCACCCCCAAAAGATAGCTGTGATTGCGAAATCACAAGCAGATCTTATTTAGCAGTTCGCCCACTTTTCCAATCAGCCTCACCGGAAATGATATCCGGCTTTAGAAGTGATCGCCTTCACTCTAAAGAAGATGGTTGGCATGGTGCAGCACAAGCAGTTATATTTGGTAGCAAAACTACCAACACACGTGATTTAGCTCGCTATTTTTTCCCGTTTTGTAAAACCGAGCTTGTTGTAGAAGAGTTTAATTTTGATGACAGTACCGTAGTATTACCTACAAGTTCTGAGCCTATAGATCTTCTTGCAAACCATTTTAATATCTCTACCGTTAATCACAACTTCAAAAGTAAAATTTCCATTCGTCCTCAGCAAAGCGTAGTTGGCGCTGGCCTTCAAGTACGTAAAGCAATGGCTATGAATGAAGAAAAGGGGCATGGATTCTATACAAGTCTCTCTGTTCCAATTGAGCGCGTTACAAACAATCTAAAGTTTGAAGAAGCTATCATCCGTGACGGTGGTGGAGTGAATAAAACCATTGACGGTGGAACAGCCCAAGCTAATATGACTGATGCCTTCGCACAAGACGAGTGGGATTTTGGTAAAATTAAAGGTGGTTCAATGTCCAAAACAGGTGTTGCTGACATTGAATTCAAAATCGGTTATGAGTGGATTCAACAAGAACCTTTTCACCTTGAATCATATCTTGGCCTTTTAATACCTACCGGCAACAAACCTAATAGCAAACGGCTATTTGAGCCTATCGTAGGACATGGACGCCATTGGGGTATCATGTTTGGCAACAGCTTAGGAATTCAAATTTGGTCTGATGAAGCTAAAGATCGCTCCCTTCGTATGGAATATGCAAGCCACTCACAATACCTATTCAAAAATACGCAATGTCGTTCAATTGATCTTGTATGCAAACCATGGAGCAGATATATAGAGCTTTATCGTAACGAAGATCAAGCTGCAACTGCCGCTGCTTCATCCAACAATTCTATAAATCTTGCCACAGCTGGTATAAACGTCCTTACTATACCGTTAAAGGTGCGTCCAGGATTTTCACACAACATGACCACAGCAGCTGTATTTACCTCTAAAAACTTTCAAATTGAAGGTGGATACAACCTCTATTGCCGCCAATCTGAATGCGTAAAACTTTCTTGCCCTTGGCAAGAAGGCCCAGTTATCAAACGTGGTTTTGGAGCAGGAACAACCCTTCCTACGCGTGATATAACTGGAAATGCTCGTCTGGAGAATATCACTCTCAACACAACACCAGGCACTGGAAATCGCATAGCTCTTGGTGACTATAAATACAACTTCATCAAAGAAAGTGATCTTGATCTCAATTCAGCTAGCAGCCCATCAATTATTACACACACAATATACGGTTCAGCTGGATATCGTTGGGATGATGCTTGTGATTATCCAATGTTTGTTACTGCTGGCGGCTCTTATGAGTTTAATAAGGCTAATAATGCTGGCGTTGAGCGCTGGACCATCTTTGGCAAATTGGGGGTCTCTTTTTAAGCCTCACGTAAAACATACTTTTTCTTAAAAGGCCCGGTTTACCCGGGCCTTTTAAATGTAAACCATTGAAAAAAGGGTCAAATATTAATTATTCTAAACATGAGAAAGGTAAATCAAAAAGGAGTATTATGAAGAAAATAGTGTTGGCTACTTTAGCTGCCTTTGTCATAGCAAACCTTTTAGGCGCCAATATAGCACCCAACATCAGCCTAAAAAATCAAACCCAAATTGATCTCGCACAAAAACAATATCAAGAGGCTCTTGGAAAGGTGTCTTCAGAGTCGCCTGAATATCTGGAGTGCCTGAAAAACAAACAATGTGATTCACGCAAACTCCAAGAGATCAAACGCTCAATAGTAACCAATCTAGGTACCATGAGAGCTGCCCTCACCACAATGACCAGTCGTATTCGAGGGCAAAAACTCACAGAGCTAATGGAAAAATAGAAAAACAATCTATAACAAACCACAACACAGAAAAAAGCCCTTTAATTAAGGTTTTTCTACTCCAAAACTTTTGCTTTTAAAAGAGCTATTCTGATTAAGTGAAAACAAGAAAAAAAGTATACGTATCTTTCTAACCCATAAACGGAGGAATACTAGAAAGAAAAGTGATAATGGCTCGTAAATCTATAGCGACATCTTCAATAAAAAGTAATAAGGAAAATAAAGAATAGCCCTAAAACTCTTGTTTTAGAGCTATCTGCTTTGCTAAACTAAGAGTAGGAAAAAAGAAGCATTTTGATACTTTTAGGAGAGTATGATGAAGAAATATGTTATTGGCCTTTCGGCTGTTATATCCCTACTTTTTGGCGTTAGATTTTATATATACAGTATTAATCCCGAAAGTACTTCTCAGGAAAAGCTTATCGAGGTCAAACAAGGACTTTCTGTAGAGGGAGAAGGGCTCACGAATCTTTTTTCTAAGCTTGCAAATCTCCTTTCTGAAAGAGAAAAAGCAATAGAAAAACTCATAGGTGCTCAAGCAAGTATTAGTAGTTGGGAGCAAGAGCTAGTAAATCCTGCTACAAAAAATACTAATAAAAGCGACATACAAACCAAGATAAGAAAATCTCAAAGTACTATTGATCAGCTTAATAAGCAGATAATAACTCTCAACAAAAACATATTAAATATCAAACGTACTATTTCACAGAAAAAACGAGGACTTGGAAGATTAAGAGCACAACAATTTGAAATAGATGAAAAAGCTCAAGCAACTAAAGTCTGAGATGGTTTCAAGAAACTACAAAAAAAAACTGAATAAACAATTAGATCAAAAAATGCACAAAGCTACTATGTTTCAAAACATAGGCTTGCTAAAGAAAAAGGAAAGAAGCATGAGAACAAAAAAAGCAATTTTTGCCTTATCTTTATGTATTAGTATCTCCATTTTTAGCTGCCAAGTCATACTAAAAAATACAAGTAAAAAACGTGTTTTGGTCAGAGACTTAAAAGCACGAACGCCCTATGTCCCAGTAGGCAAGAACGGTGTAACAGCTAATGAGAACCATAACGATCTTGCTTTATTGGAAGTAGTTATCGGGTCAACTCCTTATACTGTGCGACAAAAAGCGTGCTCAGGCGAGCACCTAATAATACTTTCATCAAAAAAGATTGCTCATAAAAAAGCTGGAAAATTGTTCGAAGTAGAAAAAGAGAAGCAATAGAAAAAGAGAAGCAATAGAAGAAGAGAAGTAAAATAAAAAAAGGAGTCTGCTGTATGAAAAATAATAAAAAAGGACTAGTGTTTTTTATGGCTAACATCGCAGTGCTATTTATAGCGATGACGACCATGTCTGCTATAGCTAGACAAATGTCACGTGACGAGCAAATTGCCTTGCAGGAATACCAAAATGCTAAAGCTAGTCTTGCAAAAATAAAGGCTGAATGCGACAGAGCTAAAGGGCTTGATAAAGTAATAGTATGCCCAAAGGTAGCAATCCAAGAGCTTATTTTTAGAGCAAAAGAAAAAGCTGTTCAAATGAAAAAGTTAATTAATCATTAAAAACCATACAATCAAAAGGAAATAAGATGAAGAAGCATATTAAAGTACTCGTTGCAACAGTTGCCATCTTTGCTTTTATGATATTATCCGCCAAAACACTTGCAAAACCTGAGCCTGCAATATTAATTGATCCAATGCATAGTCCTAGTAAAAAAGTAATGCGCTCAAATAAAAAACAAGTTAACCAGAAGATCCAAGAGCTCAATCGTAAAATTGAAAAAGCAACGGGAAAAATAAAACAAACGTTACAAGAAACACGAGATGAGCTAAAAAGAGAGCTTCAAGAGCTTGAAAAGGAAGCAAATGAAATCAAAAATTAATAACAAGAATGTTGCGCAAACATAAAATAAAATAGTGCTATTAATAAAATGAAAGAGGCCCCGATTTTGGGGCCTCTTTCATTATCCGTGACACTTTTTATATTTTTTCTCTGAACCACAAGGGCATGGATCATTTCTGCCCACTTTATCACTCTCGCGCTGTACTTGAGCAGGCGCCTCTTCTAAGTCACCAGAAACAAGATTTATTTCATCAAGTTCTTTTTGGCGCCGCGCTTCCATCTCATGCTCATCAAAACGCTCAATATTAAGATGGAAAATATGCCGCACAATATCTAGCCTGATTTGACTCATCATATCTTTAAACATCTCAAATGCTTCCCGTTTGTATTCAATAAGAGGAGTTTTTTGACCCCATCCTCGAAGACCAATTCCTTCCTTAAGATGATCCAAGTTTAGCATATGCTGTTTCCATGCCTGATCAATTACTTCTAGAATAAGCCACTTTTCAGCATGCTGAACCAGTTCTTTATTCTTCTGGTTTCTAAATAGGTCATAACGAGAAAGAAGAAAATTGATCAAATCTTTTTTGAAAATTTCAACGTTGTTTGTGCTAATTCCAGCATTATCAAAATCATCCTTTTTAAGGCCGGCTAAATGAATAAGATCATCATAAACGCCTAGAACTTGTTGTGCCGAAATAGCATGCTTCTGACAATGCCTAAATACCACTTCCTGTACAATCGTGATAATAAAATCACGCACAAGCTCATAAATGCGATGTTCACCTTCCAATACATCTCTACGATATGCGTAAATTACAGAACGTTGTTGATTGAGTACATCATCATATTCAAGCAAATGTTTTCGTGTTTCAAAATTGTGTTTTTCAACTTTTTCTTGAGCCCGCTCAATTGTCTTGGAAACAAATCGAGATTCTATAATTTCGTCTTCCTTCATACCAAATCGCTCCATATTGTTCTTAAGCGTGTCCCCTGCAAAAATACGAATAAGATCATCTTCTAACGAAATATAAAATCGAGAATCACCCGGATCTCCTTGGCGGCCAGAGCGTCCACGCATCTGATTGTCGATACGCCTACTCTCATGCCGTTCAGTACCAAGAATATAGAGCCCCCCCTGAGCCTTTGATTCTGGAGTGAGCTTAATGTCTGTACCACGTCCTGCCATGTTGGTAGCAATAGTTACTCGGCCTGGTTCACCTGCAATGGCTATAATATCCGCTTCGCGAGCATGTTGCTTTGCATTTAATACTTCATGTGGAACGCCTGCTGCTTTTAATATGTTACTCAAAAGCTCCGATGTCTCAACGGCAATCGTACCTATCAACACCGGCTGACCTTTATCATGCCGTTCTTTAATATCATCCACAATAGCTTTGTATTTTGCATTTTTAGTGAGAAAAATAAAATCAGATTTATCATCCCGAACCATTGGCATGTTCGTAGGAATCGAAACTACATCAAGATGATAAATATTATGAAACTCTTCTGCCTCTGTGGCAGCAGTACCGGTCATCCCAGCAAGCTTGCTATACAATCTAAAATAGTTTTGCAAAGTGATAGAAGCAAGCGTTTGGCTTTCTCTTTCGATTTCCACACCTTCTTTTGCTTCAAGAGCTTGATGCAGCCCATCACTATAACGTCTACCCGCAAGCATACGCCCGGTAAACTCATCCACAATCATTACTTGACCATCTTTTACAACGTAGTCCACATCGCGACGAAAAATAGCATGAGCCTTTAAAGCCTGCTGCACATGGTGCAGTAAATTCATATTCTCTACAGCATATAAATTTTTTAAATTAAATATTTGCTCAATTTTATCATTACCTGCTTCAGTAAGCTGCACCGATCGAGCTTTTTCATCAACTTCATAATCTTCCCCTTTTTTAAGGTGTAAGATTGCTCGATTTGCCTCCAAATAAAGTTTACTGCTTTCCTCACCAGAGCCAGAAATAATAAGCGGCGTGCGAGCTTCATCGATTAGAATAGAGTCAACTTCATCCACAATGGCAAAAGAAAGCTCTTTCTGCACATAATCTTCAAGACGAAATTTCATGTTATCACGTAAATAATCAAAACCTAGCTCATTATTTGTAGCATATAAAACATCAGCTTCATAAGCTTTTTTTCGCTCTTCATCGCTCATACTGTTATACAAAGCAGCCACTTGCATGCCCAACGCAGTATAGATTGGCGCATTCCACTCGGCATCACGACGCGCAAGATAATCGTTCACCGTTACAAGATGCACTCCTTTTCCAGTAAGAGCATTGAGATAAAGCGGCAATGTTGCTGTTAGCGTTTTACCCTCACCCGTTTTCATTTCAGCAATTTTTCCTTGATGCAATACAATACCGCCCATAAGCTGCACATCGTAAGGACGTTGCCCTAAAGTTCGCTTAGCAGCCTCACGTACCACAGCAAATGCTTCTGACAAAAGATCATCAAGCGTCTCCCCCTGTGAAAGGCGTTCGCGAAACTCATTCGTTTTTGCTTTTAATTGTTCATCAGATAAGGCGCTTATGGCAGGCTCAAATGCATTAATCTGCGCCACTCTTGGAGCAATCCTTGAGAGCTGACGTGCATTAGCAGTGCCTAAAATTTTTGAAAGTAATTGAGTAATCATATATATCCTTACAAAGCAGCGACTCAGTGAGTCTTTCTTATCGTATGACTATATCATAATAGGTAGTATCTCTCAACGACTGGCCTTATTTCAATGTAATTATAGTCATCTGACGACCTATATCAACAGAATTGCCCGTCAGCACACCTCTTCTATGAGAATGAAACCGTTTATCGCAAATGGTGCAACCATTGTATTGCGTGTTGACATGATTCGTAGAGACTCCCATATGCAAAAGTTTTTGCTCAACAAAAAGAGGCAAGTCAAAGAAAAGCTTATCGCTCACTGCATGAAGAACTAAATCGGTATAAATACAGCTATCAAGATAATGAGCAAACTCCGGCCCTACTTCGTAACAACACCTACGGGCGCTTGGCCCAAAGAAAAAAAAGATGTCTTCAATGCAACTTCCATACGCCCGCTCCATTTTATCAATCATAGACTCAAGTACTCCATCAATCGCCCCACGCCAACCCGCATGAGCAATGCCTGATGTATGATGTTTTCGATCATATGCAACTACAGGCAAACAATCTGCCGTAAGAATGCCTAAGCCGACACATTGTTCACGAGTAACTAAAAAGTCTCCTTTCAAACTAAATGGAAGATTTATTGAGAAAGCGGAAATCTCATATCCAATAGCACTATGAACCTGGTCCAAAAAGATGATATTTTTTAGCTGAAGACGCTTTGCTATTGGAAAAATCTCTAATCGAGTAAGAAGATTAGAGTCTTTCCATTTTAAATACTCTTGTTTGTACATACGATCATTCGCATCGCCAAAATAAATAGATAAGTAAGGAGTTGAATGAATTATCATTATCAAATACGGGCCCAAGCGGGCCCTTTCTTTTTAATATGTTTTCCAAGAACCCGATTTTTCATCTGCCCTTTTTACTTCTGCTACCAACTGTGCTTTTTTATAATTCTCAACATCTTCAAGGTATTCTTCTAGATTAGCAACCACATCTCGTAAACAAATCAGCTGCCGGCAAAGACTCTCAACTTGCGCAAGCATGCTACGATAATTCGCTTGAGTTGCAGATTCTTCATCAAACTGCTTTGCTTTTGAATATAAAGGTTCTATATGCTCTTCGAGCGACATAATATCCTTTGCAAGTTTCTCGCCAAAACACTTGAATGGGTAGAGTTGTTTCTCTTCTTTTTCAATTGTATTATCACGTATTTTCATTTTTACCGCAGAAGAGTTTCTATAATCATACAACTTATAGGTATCAGATAGTTCGGTAAAAAGGGTATGTACAGAAAAAAATACTGCATGAGTATCCCAAAAAAGTTTAATCCCTTTAAGATCATCTCTAAATTTTTCCATAGTCTTTAGCAGGTTTGCCATGTAATGATCAACAGACTTACCAGCATTTTGATCCTGTTGCAAGCGATTACTCAAAATGGATATATGCCCAAAAAGTTGTGGTAAATCTACACCTATATTGGCAATTCTTCGTGTTTTCGTGCCAGCTTTTTTACGCAAAAAAGCTGCGATATCTTTGTGTTCAGCAAGCTCAAATAGCTGCCCCACATGTTTTATAGTAAGCTTTTGAGGACGATAAAGGAAATCTATAGAGCCGTAAGTTTCGTGTATTTTATCGTATACATCCTGCGCGTTTTGAGATAACTCTTTATTTGATACTTCTTGATTAGCCCATTTATATAGCTTATAAATCCCAATTGAGCCGGCAGAAATGGCAACGCCCCCGCCAAAATGATACTTGCTAAAATCGGAACTAGAATGACTACCATTCGAAAATAATTTAAACGAATCGTCTCCTGCCGACTTAATAGTGAAAATTAAGAAAAGAAGCATGAAAGCTGCATTACAATAACATCTCATAGTTAATCCTTTGATGTTCACATAATAGAGAATCAATTATAACAACTTTCAACGGCGAGACAACGGTGTTCAGTCATTTAAAAGCATAAAAAGAGGAGTTAAAGTTCCTCTTTTTATGCTTTGATTTCGTATTATCTATTGCAAGCCACCCATACGACATACAGTTGTTTCGCATTTGGCACATTTGCCTTTAGCAATTTTAGTACCCTTTTTAGTTTTTGATTCTTTTGGATTTTTCATTTCAACTTTTTTCTTACATTTCACGCAATAACCCTTTGTAGCCATCAACGTCTCCTTAATAGATTATTATTTATTCTCATTTTTTTGCTGTGCCTGCTTTCTTAAAAACGCTGGCACATCTAAATCATTCATATCAATTTCTCTTTTAGCTTCAGTCTTGTCAGATTGAGGCACTTCCCTTGCTTCATTTTTATTCTTAATCGCTTGAGTATCTAATGGCTTTTCTGAAACTTTTTCAGCTACTTGTTTCAATTCATCTCGTACCGTTGCTTTAACATGGAGCTCTGAAAAATTGGTTTCAGCATTTTTCTCACATCCAGTTGCTATTATGGTCACGATCACATCATCTTCCAATGATTCATCAATTACTGATCCTAAAATAATATTTGCGTCTTCATGCACCTGATCATAAATAACTGAAGCAGCTTCACTCATTTCGTGAAGACCTAAATTTCTGCCACCCGTTATGTTTAAAAGAACGCCATGAGCTCCAGCTATGCTCACGCTTTCAAGTAGTGGAGATGCAATTGCGTTTTCTGCTGCCTTACGTGCTCGATCTGGCCCTGTCGCTTTTCCTGTTCCCATAACAGCCATGCCTCGATCTCGCATAATAGCGCGAACATCCGCAAAATCAACATTAATATGGCCAGGACGAGTGATAATATCAGAGATGCCACGTACAGATTGTCCCAAAACTTCATTGATCATACCAAATGCATCTATCATAGAGACATCTTGATCAACCACATCAAGCAATTTTTGATTTGGAATCACTATCATCGTATCCACTTCACTACGCAGCAGCTCAACTGCATCAAGAGCAACTGCCGAACGACGCTTGCCCTCAAATAGAAATGGCTTAGTTACAATCGCAATTGACAAAATACCTTGCTCACGAAGCGCTCGGGCAATGACTGGGGCCGCTCCTGAACCAGTACCTCCTCCCATACCAGCAGCAATAAAAACAATGTCCGCTTCACCAATAGCATCTAACACTTTATCTAGATCCTCTTCTGCTGCTCTTTTTCCAACTTCAGGATTTGCGCCCGTACCTAACCCTTTTGTAGATTTCGTACCAATTTGAATCTTATTTTCAGCCTTTGAAAGTTCTAAAGCTTGTGCATCCGTATTAGCAACAATGCATTCAAAGCCATCATATCCGGCTTCAATTATGCTATTCACCGTATTACCACCTGCACCACCAATACCGATAACTTTGATACTCGCAACAGATACAAACTGTTTTTTTTCTGGCCCTAGTGCAATCATTTCTTGCTCCTTGCTCTGGTTAAAACAGATCAACCATCCATGCTTTCATTCTATGTATGACACGCTTGAGTAGTGGACCTGTCATTTCATTCATATCATCTTCTTTCAATTTCTTCATAGTATGCAAAAGCAAACCATAACCGGTAGCATAGATAGGACTTTGTAAAGAATTCGGTATAGAAAAGGGCACTTTGGGTTGCCCAATACGAACAGGAACGTCAACTATTTTTTCTGCAAGTTCCTGAATTCCTCGCAAAAGAGACCCCCCGCCAGTAAGAACAAGACCAGTAGTAATATAATGCTCTAAGCGCTTTGTTATAATTTCTTCGTGTACTATCGAAAGAAGCTCCTGAGCACGGGGCTCAATAATACGGAGTAAATCTGATACATGCACCACCTGTTTCTGCTCACCATGCACCATTTCAATATCAACAAAATTGTCTTCTTTTAATCCTTGCAAACAAGCCACACCACGCTCTTTTTTAACTCGCTCTGCATCTTTTATAGTGGTGCACAAGCCTACAGCAAGATCATTAGTGAAGTGATTACCTGCAACAGGAAGAACTGCGGTATGCCGAATACTTCCCCCTTGATAAACCGCAAAATCGGAAGTGCCACCACCAATATCAAGCAATGCCACACCAAGCTTTTGCTCATCCTCGCTTAATACCGAAAGAGCGGAAGCTAGCTGCTCAAGAACAATATCTTGCACTATCACGCCAGCCAGCTCACAACATTTAACTAGATTCTGTACAGAAGCAATGGCGCCCATAATAATATGCGCTTGCACTTCCAAGCGAATACCATGCATACCACGAGGATCAATCAATTTATCGCGCCCATCAATCACATAATATTGTGGCAAAATATGCAAAACCTGTTGACCTTCGGGTATACGTATTGCTTTAGCTGCAGCTAAAGCAGCCTGAATATCTTGTTCTTTTATTTCACCACGCTTTATTGGCACAACACCCTGCGAATTAAGAGAAGAGATATGAGAACCAGAAATACCAACTGTTGCTCGCTCTATTGGCATTCCTGCCATAAGCTCCGCCTCTTTGATAGCAGATCGTATTGAGTGAATAGTTTTAGCTATATCTACCACCACTCCTTTGCTTAAGCCATTTGATGGCGCTTTTCCACAACCAATGATTTCTAGCTGCTGACTATCAAGCTGCCTTGCAACTAGTACAGATATTTTAGTAGTACCAACATCGATCGCAGCAATGATGCGACCATTAAATTTTTTTGCCATAAAGCCCCCCTTTAAGGCGAGATAGTACAATTTGATGATTGAATCGCACATCAGCAACCCATGCTGCTTTGGGTGAACTCTTTTTTTTCACCGTTTCTATTAACTCATAACATCGCTTCTGCATAGAGCCCATAGGTATTGTTGATGGATTACAGCAGATAGTAACCAATGGATTTTTTTTGTTTTGTAGATACCATTCTTGCTCAGAAAACAAACTCACAGAAAAATGCTCAAAGGTGTACTCTTTTATACTCTGCTTAATTGCATTCATCACTTCATCCGAGACTCGATCAGGCACAATCAAACTCATCTGCATTTTTGGTAAACACTCAATTGCATAACAAGCGTAATAATGAATAGGGATAATTGATCGTTCTTGCGTAAGCACATGCGTATTATTCACTCGAATCACCGGATCAAATCCAGCAATCTCAATTTCTGCCATGTTATACGGCAATACTTTAATATCAATCTGTTTTATGTGAGGAAAAAGCCGAGTAAGTTCATGAAGAATGCTATCTATCTGATACCGCCCATCCACTTCAAGCAATGCTACCTGCTTTTCAATTGTTCGCCGTAAATCAGTGGAAATTTGAGAATCATACTTAAATAAGATATAGCTGATTGCACTCACCCCAGTATACACCTTTTTTAAAAAGGCTATTACGCAAAATAAGCACAGAATCATTGCAAAAAAATAAGATACATTACTTCGATTTTTCATCCCTTTCCCCTATTTGAAAGGTAACCCTATCATCTTAATACAGATTTTATAGAGAAAGAGTCAATGCTTTAAGAAAAAGACTCGCTGAAGGCTGAGCATGGCACAAAAATATCTATTAAAGCGACCAATCCATTTATTCTAGGGAAAAACTACTGCTCAACATTAAAGTTACTTGTAAGCATTTTTTAAAAATAGGATTATCAAATATACAGGATGAATAGTAATTTTAAAAAGTCTGATTTTTTTTTCCCGCCAATTCATTGAACTCAAAGCCAGGTCTTTTAAACCCTGTGGATATCACTTTTTCTGTACCCATACTGTCTTTTGAGCTCGCTTATGCTTTGTGGGGATATGATCAGGAAACGGATACACTGCAAACATTAAGCTAGAACCCTTATGAAAATTGTAGTAACCAGCAGTTGAAAAATCTTTCCAAATCCTATTCTTCTGTCCCTTTGTCACATCAGAAGGATACTGCATCATAACCACAACTTTTTGAGACCGTTTTCTTCTTTGACCGCAGATAATTTTTTAACGTCATAGAGACTAATGAAACGTTGCAAAGTAATCCTCATAATTCCAGCATGAACCCACCCTTTTTCACACATACCAGGAATTTCAAGAGGCATTTGCTCCGACTTATGCTCTACTTTCTGTTCAACAGTCGTATTGACACTTTCAAATTTATAACTGTCTTGTTCCATAGATCTCAATGAAAGGGCACTCAAAAATACCAAAATGGATAACTTTTTATACATAAAAAGCCTATTTTAAATCAGTTTATGCTTGCTGCCAACCATAAACAGCAAAATACCTGCAGCTACAGAAGCATTATATGATACTTCTGCCGTTTTTTGAGGAAGAGTTACCGGCTTGCCAAGTTTAGTCATTGCTTTATTAATGCCTATAGCTTCATTGCCAATAACGATACAAGCAGGCAAATCAAAAGCTTCTTTGGTGGCATCAGATCCATTGAGCATTGCCAGATAGTTGGTATACCCAGACTGTATAAGCATCTGCAAGCCTTCCTGAGTAGTCAAAGCAAGTTGAATCTCAAGATGTTCAGCAAGACCCGCAGATGACTTTATAGCGACCGCACTAAGCGGTGCCGAATTTCTCGTTGTCATCACTACTCCGCTTGCTCCAGCACAATAAGCAGACCGCAAAATTGCTCCCACATTTCTTGGATCCTGAATAGAATCAAGCATCACAAGAAAGGGCGATGTTTTGGGATCAAATGGCTTTTTTCTAAAAGGAAAGCTTTGTACCCACGCCACGACCCCCTGATGCTCTGTGGTCCCACTCATATTCACAAGCACATCACGAGAAACGTATTGAATCGGTATTGGATAAGAAGGCATTATTTTTTCAATCTCACGCCACTGCTTAGGAACAGGTTTAGTCGTATAGATCGATATGATTTTACGTCGTTTAGCGTGCAAAAGCTCAACTACTGGATGAATTCCATAGATAAGCTCACCTTTGATATTTTTTTTCTTCTTAACCATAAAAGCCTTTCTCTTAGAGATCACCATAGCAAAACTGCAAAAAATAGCTATTAAAAGCACATCTTTTCTAAATATTGATTCAAATAAAAAGTCTTATTATAATATTTAAAAAATATGTCTAAACCGCCATATATAAGGAGGCATTTATGTACAAAAAACAAACAATTCTCATGCTGTTCTTATCTGCAGGATCTATTTCTGCTAGAGAATTTGGCATGTTTTCAAGAATAGGTCATGTATTTGATGAAATGTTTGAGGATATACACACAGTGCATAAAATTCCACAACAAAAGCATCTTGCACTTAATGCTAAAGAAGATGAAGATTGCCTCACCATAACTATCAGCAACATTGAAAATAAAAATATTGAGGCTGAGAAAGTCGATAATCGATTATTAATAAACACAGATAATACAAAAATAAGCTTATCTATAGATAAAAATATTGTTCTTGTTAGAGCATATCATCAAGAAGATGACGCTATTAATCATAAAAAAGATGGTGATGATGCATCTTCATTTACATCACGTAGCTTTTCAAAAAGTTCAATCTCTGAATATATACAAGTAGATGGAAAATTGCTTCTTGAGGAAATAATGAAGGATTCAAAAAAATATCTAAAATTTAAAGACAAAAAGCTTGTTATAACGATTCCAAAAGAAAAAAAAGAAAAGCATTCTTTGGAAATAGAAATAACTGAAAGCATAGATAACTAAAAAGATACCCGGAAAAAACCGGGTATCTTTTTAGTTATAACATTCTAAAGCAATCTCTCGCTTCATTCATCACATCTCTTCTCTTTAAGCACTACATATTCATAAAAGCACCTTCTCAACTTTCCATTTTCTATGATTACAAATGAAAAATGGGGCACAATCTCGTAAAACATATAATCCTTCTTTGCGATTTAGATCAAAACTGATATCGTATCCTCAATAATAACCCTTTTAAGCAAGCATTCATTATGAATATGCGAACATGGATTGAGATAGATCAAGCCAGTTTTGAGCACAACGTTGCTCAATATAAAAAAATTATAGCACCACACAATCTTGCTGTTGTAATAAAAGCGAATGCTTATGGTCATGGGCTTTCTTTAATTGCACAATTTGCACAAAACAATCCAAACATTCATTCATTATGTATCGCCACAATCAAAGAATCTTTGCAAGTAAGAAAAGCTGGCACAACCAAACCAATCTTAATGCTGAGCGTTTTGGAAGGGGATCCACGAGATATCATTGGCCAAGATGTACAGTTAGCCGTCTATGACCATGCAAGCTTAAGCTTATTGAATGATATCGGCGCCACCAATAGCTACGTATTCCCTGTTCATATAAAAGTTGATACAGGGCTCTCTCGCCTCGGCATAGCACCAGAAGAAACAATGTTTTTCATTCAAAAAGCTCTGGCAATGAAGAACATAAAGATAAAAGGGCTTTATTCACACTGTGCCGAATCTCATAGAGAAGAAACAACGTTCACTCTTGAACAAAAAAATATCTTTGAAAAAGTGATAACTGAAGTTAAAAAACAGCATATAGACATTCCATACATTCATTTTGCAAACTCATCTGCCACCACATTGCTTGATCTTCCTTTTTGCAATCTGTTTCGTGTAGGAGTGGGCGCTTTTGGCTTATGGCCAAGCCCATCTAACAAAAAGCAAACTCAAAAGAAATATTGCTGGTTTGATTTAAAGCCTATTTTAAGCTGGAAAACAGCCATTCGGCATATTAAGCATATCAAGGCAGGCAATTTTATAGGCTATGATCGCACCTTTCAGGCAACACAAGATATGCGTATAGCGATTTTGCCAATTGGTTATTATGACGGATATGACTTCAGGTTATTCAACTGCGCATCAGTAATGATTCATGGTAAATATGCCCCCATAGTTGGGCGAATATCCATGAACATGAGTACCGTTGACGTATCCCACATTCCAGAAGCAAAAGTTCATGATGAGGTAATTTTGATGGGCCCTTACGAAAAAATTCATCCTTATGAGCTAGGGCTGCTCGCAGGAAACCCCAATGTACGTGAGATTACGACGAAAATTAATTCTGAGATAGAGAGAATACCGTCTGTAACAGAAAAAAGGGGGCTTGTTAAACTTACTTATTCTAGGGGGGCTGAAAGATAGTTCTCAAATTCCTTTCGCTCTTTTTCACCTTTCTCGTTCCAATATTTGAAAAGATCTTCTGCTCCCTCAATATGAGAATACTCCTTCTCTAAGCTCTTCGTTGAGAGCAGAGTTGAGCTTTGTGAGGCTTGTTCATCTTTGCTCGTAATAGAAGGCCGCAAAGCATGTATCTTTTCCCCTCGAATTTTTTGTTGTACCCCGTAACCAGCGGCTATCACTATAATTGTGGCCAGAGCCCCTTCAGCTACTCGCAACCTTTTTAAATGTTCCGGAGAACACTTGCCGAATCTTAAGCACATCATATTTTCTGGCTTTTTAAGTAACTTTTTCAATTTATCAGCCATCAGCTTCATCTTAGAAGAAAACTTTTGTGTATATGGTACTGATTGAGAGGTTTGCAGCGACAATAAAAAAATAAATGAAAAAAATAAGACTTTTCTTCATCATGCCCCTTCAAAGGTTATACCTATTTTCATATATCGTAACAAAAAAAAGCCTATGGATTCAATAGTTATTGCTAATTAATACTATAATTGCTCTGGCCGAGAAATCGAAATTCGGTATACTTAACTCTTTCTTTATTCATTCCAACGCAAAAAGGAGCCTTAGCGTGTATATTCTTGAAGGGAATATTGGGGCCGGAAAATCTACTTTCTTACGCCTACTGTCTCAACAGATGCCCCAGGTAGAAGCTGTTACAGAGCCAGTAAATAATTGGCAATCAACCATTTATGGGCAATCGTTGCTCACAAATTTCTATAAAAATCCTAAAAGATGGGCCTATACGCTCGAACTTTTAACAATGATTTGCCGCGTGGAGGAACACCTTAAAGAACAAAAAAATAGAGATGGCGTTAAGGTCGCCGAGCGATCTATTTATTCTGGTTATTATTGCTTTGCTCAAAATAGCTATGCCCAAGGATTCATGACAGATCTTGAGTGGCAGATGTATCAGCAGTGGTTTTCTTTTTTGATTCCTAATAAATGCTTGCCCCCTAAAGGGTTTATTTATATGAAGGCGAGTCCAGAAATCGCCTATGAACGAATAAAAAAAAGAAATCGCCATGCAGAAAAAACATTATCCTTTGCATACCTTAAGCAAATTCACCGAAAACATGAAACGTTTCTCGCCAAACAAGCAAGCATATTGCCTCAGCTGAGACGCGTTCCTATTCTCACGCTCGACTGCAACGATGAATTTGAAAACAATCCTGCACAATTGCATAAGCATATGCATGCTATTCAAAATTTTCTTATTCAAACTGGTGCACTAGTTCAAGACTATAAACTTAAACATGTTCATCAGCAATCAATGGCAATATAGTTAAATAGTACCCAATGTCTCACGCAGTAAGCTAAATATCATAAATAGATAAAAATTGTTGAATATGGTGATTAGCAATATGCTTGAATCCTACTTCACTCTTGAGCATTTTTAGTTTTTATAAAGCTTGCATCATGAATCGGCGTTGGTGATAGTACAGGTTAAGCGCATATTAATCGATTTGATAGATGCGACGTTTGCCTGCTTTTAATTTTGCATCCAGATAAGATAATTGAGAGAAACCGCAAAAAGTTCCACAAAACATACAATACAAAAAGCAAATCAGCCAAATTGGATCTATTGCCTACCAGAAAAAACTGTACGAGTGTAACTAGCGTTAATGCAATGTCATCAACCAGCGCCATTCCAATCAAGTGGTGATTAAAAAAGAGATTGCTTCACTTATTAATATACCGAGCGAATTGTGAAATTCAAAAATAGTTAAAAATTAAGTAGGCTAACCCAAAATTTTCTACCAGAAAAAAAGGAGCTAGCCATGCTTAAAAGCATAGAAGAAGTTTACTATATGATTGACAAAATTGTACAGCATGAAATTAAAAATACCCCCAAAAAGGGAAGACGAAGTGAACTTAGCATGAGCGAAATTATTACGATTTTGATTGAGGGACACAAGCGTTATTATTTAACTGAAAAGCAGCTCTATATGCTTGCTATTGGTGAACTTAAGGCCTGTTTCAATAAAATTCCATCCACTTTTGAAAAAAAGGAGGCGCATTGAAAGTATTTTTGGCTATCTCAAAACTAGGGCAGCTCTTATTTTTCCTTTTTTGAGAACCGCTGAGAGTTTTATAGTTCACGTAAAAGCTGCGGTATTGACCTATATGATGAGGCAATTGGATCCAGAGAAATCATATGTTTAATTTCACAATTCGCTCAATATACCCTTTTTTTTCTGTAGTTCCCTCTTGTTAATATCATATCTAATATGCTTAAATCAATTCAAAATAACATTTAAATTGGAAAGTTTCTCATGGCTATTAAACAATATAAAAAAGCACTTTTTATTTTTCGTAGAGACCTTCGCCTTCACGATAATACCGGCTTAAACGCTGCTCTCGAAAGATCTGAAAAGATATTGCCTATTTTTATTTTTAACCCAAATCAAATTAATGAGAGCAACCCATACCGCAGCATGAATGGTATCCAATTCATGATAGAATCACTCAAGGATTTAGAAAAACAATTAAAAACAAAAAAAGGAACCCTGTATCTTCAATATGGTGATGCAATAGAAACAATTTCAAGTATCGTGTACTCAGAAAAAATTAACGCGATATTTCTTAATTATGACTACACTCCTTTTGCAATGAATAGAGATAAAAAAATTGAACAGTTTTGTATGCAGCAGAAAATAGACTTTCATGGATTTCATGACGAGCTTCTAATCGGCGCTCCAGAAAATATTCTGACAGGGAAAAAAACGCCCTATGGTGTCTATTCGGCTTTCTATAAAAAAGCAATAAAACAAATAAAAGTACCAAAACCAAGCAAAGTTGTTTCAGGATCTTTTTATACAGGAAAAGTCAAAAACTCAAGAACATCTTCGATATATAAAAAAGTTTTCCCTAAAGATAACAACAATATCAAAGTTCATGGAGGACGAAGCAATTCGTTAAAAATTTTACGTAACATCAAAAAGTATAGAAACTATGCTCAAGAAAGAAATTTCCCTGCCCTTGACAAGACTACACATCTTTCCGCCTCACATAAGTTTGGGACAATCTCAATTCGAGAAAGTTATCATGCGATTAAAAAAGAACTCGGAGAAACACAATTATTAAAGGAGCTTTATTGGCGAGACTTTTTTACTTATGTGACTTATCATTCTCCATTTGTTTTTGGAAATCCTTATCACAAAAAGTATGCACCCCTTGTATGGAGCAAAAGCAAAAAAATATTTGAAGCATGGTACAAAGGGCAAACTGGCTTTCCAATTGTAGACGCAGGCATGCGACAATTGAATGCAACTGGATGGATGCACAACAGAGTACGCATGATTGTCGCCTCTTTTTTAGTGAAAGATTTACATATTAATTGGCAGTGGGGAGAAAAATATTTTGCTCAAAAACTTGTCGATTATGATCCTTCAGTGAATAATGGCAATTGGCAATGGGCAGCTTCGACTGGCTGTGACGCTCAGCCATATTTTCGCATATTTAATCCTTGGCTCCAACAAAAAAAGTTCGACCCAAAATGCGAATACATAAAAGAGTGGGTACCCGAACTTAAAAGCATAGATGCAAAAATAATTCACACATGGTATAAAAATTCGCATGAATCAATCAAAGAGTATCCTGCGCCTATCGTAGATCACGCAATTGAAAGCAAGCTGACTTTAAAAATGTACAGAGGCGTTTAAAATCAATCGAGTTGATAAATACGATGTTTGCCTACTCTTATAGTCATAGCAGGCTTCCAAGCAATTTCTGTCTTAAAATCTGCTATTGCTTCTCCGTCAACCAAAACAGCTTTTGATTCGATAAGACGTTTTGCCTCTGAAGAGCTTTTGATTGCACCGATCTGCTTTAATAGCTCAACGATCCAGACAGGGTTAGCTGTACCTGATGGAACTTTTACTGTTTGCGCTTTTGAATAATCTTTTTTTTGGAATATTGATTCAAAAGACTCTTGAGCCTGATTAGCTTCTTGTATAGACCAGAACTTTGAAATAATCTGATGAGCCATATCTTTTTTTAATGCCATTGGATGCAGTGAACTATCCGCTACTTTTCTTTTCATGTCGGCTATTTGAATTTCTGATTTAGAAAGAAGAAGCCCAAGATAACGCCACATTAACTCATCTGAGATAGACATCAACTTACCAAATACTTCTGACGCTGGCTCAGCTAAGCCAATAGCGTTGCCAAGCGATTTAGACATTTTCTGTGTACCATCAAGCCCTTCAAGCAACGGAACCGTGATAACCACTTGTGGCTCTTTACCAAACTGCTCTTGCAAAAATCGACCCATAAGTAAATTGAATGTTTGATCGGTACCACCAAGCTCCACATCAGCATCAAGCACAACCGAATCATAGCCCTGAAATATTGGGTATAAAAGTTCATGAAAGTTAATTGGCTGATGCTCCTTGAGGCGCTTTGCAAAATCATCTCGTTCTATAAGACGAGCAACCGTTACTTTTGCTGCAATTTTTATCAAATTAGCCATTGAAATCTTCGATAACCACTCAGAATTGTATCTAATAGTTATTTTTTTAGAGTCAAGGATTTTACCCACTTGCTCAAAATAGGTTTTCATGTTGCTCTCTATCTGCTTATCAGAAAGAGGCGGTCGCATTTTGGAGCGTCCACTAGGATCACCTATTTTAGTAGTAAAGTCACCTATCAAAAAAATAACTTCATGGCCAAGATCTTGAAAGTCTTTCAACTTTGAAAGCACCACAGCATGCCCTAAATGCAAATCGGGAGATGTTGGGTCCATGCCAAGCTTTATCTTTAGAGGTTTCTCTTTTGATAGCTTCTTTTTCATAGCCTCAAGTGGAATTACTTTGTCTGTGCCTTGCGTGATTTTCTCTAAAGCATCTTTTTTCATGGTACTACCTAGTTATGCCAAACCAACAGCTCGACTAATTGCAAAGCCAGCTGCTGAAATGAGTTGAATAGTTAAAAGTCGCATCGGCTCAGAAAAGAGAATTATAAAAATTATAGGAATCAAAAGAATAAGATAATGGTTTATCTCTTTGTGACCATGCGCACGATCGACCACGTAAAAAACACCAAGACTAAAAGTGTTCAAAATAAAAGTAAGCACACCAAGAACCACATTCAGATACACATAAGCGATAATTATAAATGAAAGAGTGATTGTCATGGAAGAAAGCATCGGACAGCTTGTTACTAGAAAATAGTGTGTCATATTTTGTTTACATACAAGCATTTGTTGCGCCACAAGAAGCATTCTAGGACCTACTGCAATTATCAAAACCGTTAATCCAATTAAAGCTGACACAAAATAGGCTGCAGTATCGGCAAGGTAAGCCAATGTGATTTTAAGACGACGCCATGGATCTTCAATATTTAAATGATTAATTGGCACATACCTGCCCCATCCAAAGAAGAATACAAACAAGAAAAATAAGCCTATTAAATCAATATGTACTAGCGGGTTGAGTGAAACTAATCCCATCGATTCTGCAGTGTCATCTCCCATTTTTTCAGCTATTAAAGCCCTAAATGCTCCAGCTATTGTAACAGCAAACGCATATGCAAGAAAAAAAGTAATAAGGGTGATTATCAGTTCTGTGCTTCTCAAATTAAGCATAAAAAGCCTCTAAAAGCTAAGATTCATAATAGTGCAGTCTATGCAAAATAGGATAAACGGTCAATAAAAGGACCGGTAAGCCAGAAAGAGCAACCGCTTCACAAAGAACCTGCCTTTGCTAGAATAGTGCGTCAATAAAAAAGAGTAATTATTTTAAAGGAGTATAATGGAACAGCGACAGGATCAACAATTACCCTTTTTATACCGCATCATCCCTCCCTTCATTTTAGCACTTATAACCGGACTCGCTTACTACCCTTCAGTTAATTATGATTTTCAGTTTGATGACATCGCAAATATAACTAAGCACTTTCAGATCAGACATTATTCCTTTTATGATCTCCTTTTTTCTGGAACTCGTTGGATCAGCTACTGGATAAACTCTTTGCATTATAAACTAGGCAAATTTCAGCCGTTTACTTACCGAGTGGGAAATGTTCTTATTCATGCATCAAACGGCATACTCATTTTTGCCATTTTAATAATGATTCTTAGAAGAATGCCCCGTGGCACATTCTACAAAAGAAGATCGTTTGCTCTATCGTTTGTTACCGCACTTCTTTTTCTTCTTCATCCCGTACAAACCCAAACTGTTTCTTATGTGATTCAAGGCCAACTTGAGGGCATGTCCGCACTATTCACCCTGCTTATGACATTCTTTTTTTTACTACGATCATATTGTAGTAAGACTTTTGCTCGGTACATCTTCACGGTAATTTTTTTTGTGCTTGCAGCATTTTCTACTGGTAGTAAAGAGATTGCGATTGTTGCTCCTCTACTTGTTGCCTTAGTGGATTGGTTTTTTGTAGCTCAAGGATCAATGGAATCATTCAAAAGCAGATGGTTGATGCATACTGCAAATATTGTTATCGTTTTCGGTTTTTATCTCTATTTTTTAAAGCCCAACTTTTTCATTGAGCTTTTTGGGCTAAAAATGGAGGTGGGTAACAATCTTGGCAATGTAATTACTCCCGATCCCAACCAAACAATTAAGCCACTTCATTTTTTTATTTCTCAATTTAAAGTAATTCTTCATTACTTCTGGATTTTTTTATGGCCATTCCATATTAGCGTAGAGTACGATTGGGTAATGGTAAAAAGCTTTTTCTCTCCCGATTGTTTTTTCCCTCTAATCGCATTGCTCTTAATCAGCTTTACTGTTTATAAAATTTTAAAACGCCAAAAAACACATATCATAGGCTTTGCTATGCTCTGGTTTGCAATCAATATTATTCCTCGCTCAAGCATTATTCCTTCGCCAGAGCTACTCGTTGATTACAAAACATATCTCGCATCATTTGGTTGGCTTTTTATCATAACTGCAGCTCTCGTTAAGCTTTACGAATACATTACTTGGCGTAGCAAAACCATCAAAAAGTTTTCAGAACATTTTAAGCTTCCCTATGTTTTAGTAACATTGGTCAGTGGCATACTCGCAGTAGGCACCATAAATCGTAATACCGTGTGGCGATCCGGTATCGATTTTTGGGCAAACATTGTAGATAATGCACCGGGAAAAGCACGAGCTTACAATAATTATGGAGTAGAGCTTTCTCAAAAGTTGGGAAAATTTGCTGAAGCGATTCCTTACTTTAAGCATGCGATTAGTATGGATAAAAATTATCGTGATCCGTACAACAATCTTGCTGTTGCCTATGCAGCCACTCATCAACTAGATCGCGCTATCGAAACATTACAGCTAAGCTTAAAAATAAATCCTTATTACCCTGAAGCTTATAATAACATCGCTTCATTTATGATCGAGAAAAAGGATTATGAACAAGCAAAGCGAGCACTCGCCGTCGCACTACGTTTACGCCCTCACTATGGCAAAGCGCACTTTAATACTGGCCGCCTTTTGATGGAAGAAGGTGAGCCCGAGCTCGCATGGCAATCATTTAGAAAAGCTTGCATGGAAGCGGATCTTGATAACGAAGCAGGGTTTTATGGATTTGCAAAATGTAGCCTATTCTTAAAAAAATATGATGATGCCATCTTTGCCTGCAAAAAAACTCTCGAGTACAATCCAAATAACGAAGATGCCGCATTTAGCCTAGCCAATGCTTGTTATATGGCTCAAAGGTTTGATGAAGCTGCTGAAGCATATCAATATATGCTTCAAAAAAATCCAAGCGACAGTAAGCTTTGGTACAATCTTGCAGAGACCTACTTCGGCCAAGGAAAAACGGTAGAGGCACTTAAAACATTTGAGCGCCTAAAGCATAATCCTGCCATTTCACCCAACCTTTATATCCGTATTGCTGCATGCTATGAAAAAATTGGCAATCCATTAATGGCTAAGCGCACGCTTCAGGAGCTGCTAACCAGAAACATTCCCGAAGATGCTAAGCAGACAGTAAAAACAGCACTTGCGGAACTAAATCAGCATTATCACATGAGCTAAGCAAAGCTGAGGTTGAATAGGTTAGTCAACGGCTTTTTAGCCAAGAAAGCCATTTTCTTGTACTCTGAGAAAAACAAACCACTCAAAGAGTATTATTATGGAAAAAAGATACAATAATATCGCCAATGAGGCTGACCTTCAAAAACAATGGGAACAAAATAAAACCTACAGCATTAGCAATAATCCCGGCGAGTTATTTAGCGTCGATACACCACCGCCTACTGTCTCGGGATCACTGCATATTGGCCACATATTCTCTTATACCCAAACTGATATTACTGCTCGATATAAGCGCATGAGCGGCTATTCAGTATTTTATCCATTTGGCTTTGATGATAATGGCTTACCTACTGAAAAATATGTAGAAAAGAAATGCAAAGTACGCCCACATGAGCTTGGTCGCTCAAAATTCATTGAGCTATGTTTAGAGCAAACCAAAGATGCTGAGCTTGAGTTTAAAAAACTTTGGCAGCAAATGGGACTCTCTGTTGATTGGGATTTTTGGTACTCAACTATCTCAAAAGAATCTCGCCGGATATCACAACTTTCTTTTTTAAAACTTTATAAAAATAGATTCATTTACCGAAAAGATGAGCCGGCTCTTTATTGTACTGCCTGTCGTACTACCGTCGCCCAAGCGGAACTTGACGATAAAGAGACTCCATCTTTTTTTAATAACATAATTTTTAAAGCCAAAGATGGCAGCGACCTTGTTATTGGAACTACACGCCCAGAACTTTTATATTCCACAAGCGCTCTTCTATATCATCCAGAAGATAATCGATATAAGCACCTAAAGGGAACTAAGGCTTTTGTGCCAATTTTTAATACCGAAATTCCAATTTATGAAGATGAGCTCGCTAATCCAGCAAAAGGAACAGGGCTTGTAATGGTTTCTACTTTTGGAGATCAAACAGACATTCATTGGTATAAAAAGCACAAACTGCCACTGCGCCTTTCAATTGGGCTTGATGGCAATTGGATACCAGAAACAGGAATTCTTTCTGGATTGAAAGCGCATGCAGCGCGAGAGAAAATTATTGAAGAGCTCAAAGCTCATAACTTGATCGTAGACCAAAAACCAATTACCCACGCTGTAAATGTTCATGAGCGATGCAAAAAAGAAATTGAATATATTGTTCTCACGCAATGGTTTATAAATATCTTAGAACATAAGCAAAAATTTATTGAGCTTGCTAATGAAATCAAATGGTATCCTCAGTTTATGAAATCCAGGTATATCAACTGGGTAGAAAATGTAAAATGGGATTGGTGCATCTCTCGCCAACGCTTTTATGGAATACCATTTCCTGTATGGCATTGCAAAGATTGTGATGCTCTATTGTTCCCACAAGAGAAAGATCTTCCTATTGATCCTCAAGAAACGTCCTATCCTGGCAAAGCATGCTCACAATGCAAAAGCGAAAATATTGTTGCCGATACCGACGTAATGGATACTTGGAACAGTTCAAGCTTAACTCCATACATTACGTACAATCTACTCAATCCCAACGCCAACCCTTTTGATGAAAAAGTTATGAACTATATTCCAATGGGAATGCGCCCTCAGGCACATGATATTATTCGCACATGGGCTTTCTATACAATTATCAAAACGTGGATGCACAATAAGTCTATTCCATGGAAAGAAATTGTGATTTCCGGCCATGTACTTAGCGGAGAAAAAGAAAAAATATCTAAATCAAAAGGCAACAATCCCCTCGCTCCAGAAAATTTACTTAAAAACTATTCTGCCGATGTGGTTCGCTATTGGACTGCTTCAGGAAGCTTAGGACATGATATCTCGTTTTCTGAATCGCAACTTAAAATTGGGCAAAAACTTGTAACCAAAATGTGGAACGCATTTCGCTTCGCAGAGCCACACCTACAAAATTTCAAGCCTGATAGTACTCATCCACAAAAGTTGGGTGTCGTAAACGAATGGCTCTTAGATGCAATCAGTGCTGTGTTTGAAAGATATCAAGAATACTTTCAAAAACATGAGTTTGGACTTGCATTGCAAACGATAGAACAATTTTTTTGGACAGATTTTTGCGATAATTATTTAGAACTTATAAAAAATCAGCTATTTAATCCTGAGGAGTATTCTCAACAAGAAGTTGAGGCAACGAAATGGACTCTTTATTCAGTAGGCCTTCGATTATTACAGCTCTTTGCTCCTTATTTGCCCTATATTACAGAAGCTATTTATAAGGAGCTTTATAAAAAGAATATTGAAGTCAGCTCGATTCATCAAACAAGATTTGAAACTATTCAAAAAAGTATGCCATTCAAATCTGCTCAAAAAACAATGAAAGTAATCATCCATATTGTTACTGAAGTAAGAAAATTAAAGACAAATAAACAACTTTCACTTAAGATACCTCTCACATCGCTTATAATTGTGTCTGAAAAAAATTTAGACATGCTATTAAGACCTTATGAACAACTACTAAAAGGCATAACTCAAGCAGAAAAAATTGCCTTTAGCGATAAAAAAATAGAATCCAGTTTAATCGGAGAAAATGGACAATGGTCAGCAATCGTATACTTTTAAGCATTGTACTACCTATTCTTGCTGGGTCATCTTTATCTCATGCTATGAAAGAAGAACAAGAAGAAAGCGGCCTCACCTTTGCGCTGCGCACATCGCTAGATAAGTGCAGGCCTATAAGTGAAAATCCATCACTTAAATCTTTAGGACTTTTTGATGCATATCATAAATGTTGGCAAGCAATAGAAAAGCATAACCCAGAAGCATTTGAGAAAAACTTTGGTGAACACATTTCATCACAAGAGAAATACGCTGAATTCAATCTATCGCTTTATAGTAAAGCAATAGAAGAAATAACTAATCTAAAGAAAGAAAATTCTTTTCTTGGCGATGCGCGCCCTCAAAAAATGCAAAGAATTTTGAGCAGTATTATGATGAGAGAAAATGATAACGTTAAAAAATAAGCAAAATCTATCAATTAATATCGAGCAGTTAACTCATAATGTCGAAATCATTTTAAAACATCTTGGATATAGTGATTTTGACTTAGGCATCCTGCTTACAAACAATGCAAAAATAAAAGAATACAATTTAAAGTATCGGAATAAAGACAAGCCTACTGATATTCTTTCGTTTCCTTTTCACTCACAACTCAAAGCGGGTGAAAAAATCAACGCTAAAAACGAGGATCAAAAAAATTTAGGGGATATCATCATTTCGCTTGAGTATGTGAAAGCTGATCTTGAACAATGGAACCAAACATTTGAAAAACGCATGCAAATACTTTTAGCGCATGGCATTTGCCATCTTCTTGGGTACGATCATATTAAGGATGAAGATTACGAAATAATGAAAGTAAAGGAACAAGAGCTCCTTTCACTACTTAAAGCGTAAAACTTCCGGCTGCTTGAATGCCAGTATTAGCAAACCAATTAAATTTGGCACCGCTACAAACATCACCAATGTATCCATAATATCCCACAATAATTTCATTGGCACTAATGCACCGATAAAGATAACTATAAGATTAAAAGCCATATAAAGTTTCATCAGTACATTATTATCTTTTACTAAAATACCAAAGCTTTGCATACCATTAAGCGTATTGCCCATCACCGTTGTAAGCACAAACAACGTAACACTAAACAGTAAAACATATTGCCCTATTCCTGGCGCATGTAGCTTAAATACTTCATAAATTAACGTACTTCGAAACGATCCAAGGCTCCAAATGCCAGTAATCAAAACTAACAATCCTGATAATGCAGACAAAAATGCATCTGCAATAATAGATCCCATTGCAAGCACACCTTGATCTGTAGGATTTTTAGTATCCGCAAGCGCATGAGGAATCGAAGAGGTGCCTAAGCCTGCCTCAGTAATGAATAATCCACGAAACATTCCTTCACGAACCGCTCTAAAAACCGAAGCCCCAAAAAAACCACCCACAGCTGCTGATGGGCTAAAAGCATTTTGAAAGATTTGTTTTATCGCAGTCAATAGCGCGGCAGGGTTGCGAACTAGAATTGAAAAAGCAAACGTTACATACAATATAAACATTATTGGTACCATCTTACTTGCAAAATCACCCACCCTTTTTGAGCCACCGCTAAGCGCAAGTAAAACAAATCCTGCTAATACAAGTCCTACGACCCAATGAGGAACCCCTTCTAAAGCCAAAATATTTGCAAGCGTATTAGCTTGTCCACCAGACCAACTTACAATCACAAAAATAATTACATATCCATACCAGTTGGAAAGCCAGATACCTACTGATTTTAAATATTGAATAGGACCACCCACCACAAACCCGTCCTTAAGAAATTGACGCGTAGAAAGCGCGAATGTAACTTCCGCATATTTGGTAACTGCCCCAAAAAACATATAAAATAAAAGCCAAAACAAAGCACCTGGCCCACCTATCATTATAGCGAGCGAAGGGCTTACAACATTTCCCATACCAATTGTAGTAGCCATTGCAGCGAAAAGAGCATGAAACGGATTAATAGTTTCACCCTTTTTATGTTTAACCTCCTTCACACCATCCTTAATCAATCTAAGAAAGCGAGGGAAAGCTCTTATCTGAACAAATCCTGTTTTCAATGTAAGAATGAGACTCACGCCAAAAAAAAGAACAATTGAAGGAAAGGCAAGTACGTGATTATTTAACCAATCAAAAAATTCATAAACACCGGTCATGTATATATCCTCTTTTTCATCCAAAAAATAATGTTTGTAAAATTATAATGCTTGTAATGTTGTTAGGATTGCTTTGATAGATATGACAATGCCTGGCGCATTAACTGATCAAACGTTTGTTGAGAATCTCTTTGATTACTTCGCACAAACTCCAAAGCTTTGGCAATTTCTGGTCGAGAATAATTTAATGCCTTGAGTGCCTCAGACACAGTATTAAAATGGGTTGGGCCAGAGTTTGCAACGGCCATACCGGAATCTATCATTTGTTGCACTTTGTGCTTAAGCTGTACAATCATTTGCTCCGCTTTTTTTACTCCGATACCACTCACCTGACTCAACATTTTTTCATTGCTTGTTTGCACAGCCTCAATAAATTCAGTCGTTCCTAAATCAGCTATAACCGCTAGCCCTAGACGAGGCCCTACTCCGGAGCATCCAATAACAAGCGTAAACACAGCTCTATCTTCTTCAGTAGCAAAGCCATAAAGCGAAGGACCTTGCTCCTGATTCCAATGGAAATGAGTAAAGATAGTTTTTTGCGCACCTACCGGAAAAGTGGATTCATCTGGTACAGCACATTCAACACTAATAGGGCCCATTGATATGCTTATTTGCTGCTTTCTCGAGGAGACAACAGTGCCAATAATCGTATGAATCATGTGTTTCCCTTGATTTTAGTACACTTCTACTAATGTACTCGAAAACCAATAAGCTTTGCAAGGGGGGTCAAAATGATAGGATTATGGGGATTTTTTATTGACAAACACATCCACCGTGATACCATAGATTTATTCTTTAATATAACGTTACAACGCGGGAATAGCTCAGCTGGTAGAGCGTTGCCTTGCCAAGGCAAAGGTCGCGGGTTCAAATCCCGTTTCCCGCTCCAAAACTTCTAGTCGTATAAAGTAGAAAAACATTTCGAGCTACCCCACACAAAAATTGCATTAGGACGGCCTTATATGAAGTCACTTATGGAAGAAGCATCTTCAATTAGTAAAGCGATTGATCTTGCTTGGAATAGGGCAGGAAAACCTGCTCAATTTTCAGTAAAAGTTCTTGAAGAACCTGAACGTAATATGTTTGGGCTTACTAAAAAGTCAGCAAAAATAGCTTTCTTCTTTGATGAAAAACAAGCAGAATCTCAACGCCCTATTCACCGCCCAACTGTTCAACGACTTCCTGAAACGCCAAAACCGCCGCAAAAAGAAGAACAGCCCAGAAAGCAAACGGAACCACAGCCACAAGCACAGATACAACCAAAAAAAACTCGGCCAGAATGGACCGATGGATTGGCTCATGAGGCTGTTGATTGGGTTAAAGAAACGTTGTCCTATACTGGACTACCTAAGGTGAACTATGAAACGTCACATTCAGGCAATATCCTCAAATTTATTTTTGATTCTTCTTTAACAGGGTCATCAGGAAGAGATCGAATGTTATTCAGTAGTTTTGCCTGTTTGATCATGACAACATTGCGGCAGCGCCATAAAAAGCAACTTCGTAACTTAAAGGTACTCTTGATCACAGCGTAGCAAGGATTTATGGAGGGTTTAATGGTTATTCACGATGACACAATCGTAGCTCTTTGTTCGCCAAAAGGTCCCGGTGCTATCGGGCTTATACGTATTTCCGGCCCCAATGCCATCACGATAGCTGATGCTATCTCCCTGCTGTCTGGTAAAAAGAACTTTCATAATCAGCCCACTCATACTATCCAATACGGCAAAGTTATAAGTCTAAGCGGAAGCTCAATAGACTCTGTTTTATTTCTTCTCATGCGCGCCCCCAAAACATTCACTGGCCAAGATACAGTGGAAATTACCTGTCATAATAATCCATTTATTATCGAAGCAATTATTGCTCGTGCCCTATCTGCAGGAGCACGCTTAGCTCAACCAGGAGAATTCACCAAACTTGCTGTGATCAATAAAAAGATAGACCTTATTCAAGCAGAGTCTATCAACGAACTCATTCATGCCAATAGTCAGCAAGCAATCAAGCGATCATTGGCACAGCTCGAAGGATCACTTTCTCAAAAAATGATAGCAATAGAAAAACAACTTCTTCACGCAGTTGCATTATGCGAAGCCAGCTTTGAATTTTTGGATGAAGAAAATCTTGAGTTTGGATCCCAAATTAGCTCAATTATTGAACAATCTCTCATGCAAATTGCTGAACTAGAGGAATCATTTGGCAAACAAAAACAAATTCGAGAAGGAATTCGTATTGCTTTTATTGGATCAGTAAACGCTGGTAAATCCTCATTGTTTAATGAGGTAATCGGTTCTAAAAGATCAATTGTTACTAATCAAGCAGGAACAACTCGAGATGTTATAGAAGCAGGTCTCTATGAAGATGGGTTTTATTGGACACTGATTGATACTGCCGGCTTACGACAAACAAAAGAAATTATAGAAAAAGAAGGCATTGCTCGATCATATCAAGAAGCAGAAAAAGCAGATATCGTTATTCTCACTGTAGATGGATCACGAGAACAATCAGATCAAGAGATAGCAATCTATAGTGATCTTCTGAAAAAATACGACCAAAAATCCTTGCTCGTTTACAATAAATCAGACCTTCATCAGAAAGCACAGATTCTTGCAAAACCAATTCTGCTAGCTTCAATCAATAGCAAAGAATCCATAAATCAAATCAAGAAAACCCTTAAAGACAGGGTGAACAGGTTACTCGAAGGAACTCCAAGCCCTTATCTGCTGAGCCAGCGCCAGCACTCGTTATTGTTAAGGCTCAAGCAAAAAATACCCTCCATCCTGCCACTTTTAAAAAGCCCAATCCAATACGAGTTAGTTTCACATCACCTCAACGAAACTCTTTCAGAGCTCTCTGAGCTCACCGGAAAAACAATCTCAGAAGCTGCCATGGATGCTATTTTTCGTGAATTTTGCATAGGAAAATAGGGCTGTGGTCAAGCCTACTATCATATGTTATACTAATAGAAAATATAGCGTTGTGGAGGTTGTATAAAATGGTGAAATGGCACTCTTTTAAGCGTTGTCATACAAAAATCAATACTCCTATTATCTTTATTCCTACAGTCTTTAGATCAGTTTAAATGAAAATTTAGGATTAGTTAGTGAACATAAAAAAATTAATTGCTTCTATTATTAGCATTATTTTTGTTTGCGGGATTCTTTTTTCTTACTTAATGCCGCCACAAAATAGGGTAATTCAAACCGAATCGCCCTATTTAGCAAACAGCTGCAATAAAGACAAAAAAAAGATTTTAATTTTTTCAAGTCGCGGGGGAGGCGGACATATTTCCGTAATGAATGCGCTGCATGAATATTTGGATGAAGATTTTTGCACAGGACAATCATTTATGTTTGCCGATGTATTAAGTCAAATCGATCCCACCGCCTGGATCTCGAGCAAATCTGGCGGAGAGGATATTTACAATTATTTCTTAAAAAAGAAGTGGTTCCAAATGACTAATCTTATGTATAATTTTGGTTCTTGGTACTATTTATGGCGAAAAAATAGTATTGAGCCTCTTCTTGAAAAATACCTTATCGAACACAAGCCAGATCTCATTGTGTCAGTGATTCCCCTAGTAAACAGCTTGATATTCAATGTAGCCAAAAAACTGAATATACCGTTTCTTTTGATCCCTACAGATCTCGATGGGACTATGGCTTTCAATGGTATTAATAAACCAGATTATGATAAATTCAGTGTAGCTCTTTCATACGATAATAAAACAATTATGGAATCCATCGAAAAATTCAATATAAACAAAAAATACATCTCCTACACCGGATTTCCGATAAAAAAAGCCTTTTTTCAACCGAATAATATTCGTGCAATTAAAGCTGATTTTGACATTCCTGACAATAAACCTGTGATACTTTTGCTCATGGGTGCACAGGGATCACAAGACCTTTATAGATTTAGTAAACAATTATCCAAACTCACAATACCTGCTCATATTATTATTGCACTCGGACGCAGCGAAGAACTCAGAAAGTCTCTTGAACAAATATCATTCCCACCGCATATAACAAAAACGATTGTCAGTTTTACTAATCGTATACCTGATTTAATGAAAATTTCTGATTTATTTATCACAAAATCAGGATCAGTTAGCTTTAACGAAGCAATATACGCTCATCTTCCAATGCTTATCGATGGGACTTCAGATGCTTTAAATTGGGAAAGGTTGAATCATAATTTCACCATTGAATATGGCTTAGGAAACGTTATTAAAAGGATATATCAAGTGCCTCGTCTGGTGACCGATTTCATCTCCAACAAAGAAAAACTCGATGAAATTAAAAAAAATTTTGATAAGTTTACGAAAAAAAATCCTGAACAAGAGATTCGCCTACTAATAAAAAAGATATTACGCTAATCCTTCCATTGCTTAATATCCGTCATAACAAATATTTTAAAATCATTTTTATCACGATCCCATATCTTTAAAAGCTATTAATCTTTTGAATGCGACTCTATTGCGCTCCACATAATTTTTACAAGTACGATTTCACGCCAGGCTGTTTCACCCTTCCAGTTTGTATATTCAACCTTATAATGCTAGAGACTATCTATCTTTTTGCATTTGCTATCATAATTTCTATATCTATTTTTCTTTAAAAATTGATTTATTAAACAAAAAAAGGGAACCGTAGTTCCCTTTTTTTAATAATTTTCTTAAATTTAATTACGCTGATACTACATGAAGTTCAACGCGACGGTTTGGCCATTGTTCTTCACGAGACCCTTCTTTAGCAACGAGCATTTCATAACCTCGTCCCACTACTTTCATATCATCGCGCGATACACCACTAGCAACTAAGCGATCCGCTACTTCTTTAGCACGCTTTTCAGAAAGAGCAAGATTATATGCAGCAGAACCTGCTGAAGCACAAGCATGTCCTTCAATAATCAATTTTGCATTTGGATCATCTTTTTTAGCATCAACTAAAGCACTCTTGATCTCATCTGTATTATACTCTATTTTTTCTTCTTGATCTTCATCTATTTTGTATTTGCCAAATTCAAAGTAAACAGTTTCTACTTTCTTATTGTCCTCAGAATCTTTCCAGCTAAACTGATCTTTGCTCATTTTTGCTGCATTTTCATCAGCATCTTCATTGAAAGATACGAATTCGTCCATATCGCTGAAAAAGTTTTTGATTGAATCATCAGCAAACTCAATATCATCAGCATCAGCAAGGGGCATGCTTACATCGGAAAATTCATCTCTCGCAGCCATGCTTTGATTCATCTTGTAGCTTTTTTTATGATCTTCTTTCTTTTTACCTTTACCCTTATCCATACAGCCAGGAAGGGCGACCAAAAGGGCAATTAGAAGGAGAGAAGTTCCCTTATTACTCATTACAAATCCTTTCATTATTGTTTATTAGAGGACATCTACCCGTTTTATTTAGGTGAATGTATCACATTTTTTCGGCCATTGCTACTCATCTTTGAAAATATTCGGTATAGTAATAAAAGAGGGGGAGGAAGGCTTATTTTAAAGCCATATGATAAAAATTTTAGGTAAAGCTGATGAAAAAGATTTTAATTAATGACGCCCCGTGGCAAACACGAGTTGGCATCACTCAGGATGGCGTTCTGCAAAATATTTATTTCGCCACCCACACCCAAGAGTCACTTGAGCGGGCTTTCTTTAGAGGAATCGTTACAAAAGTCCTTCCAGGTATCCAAACCGCTTTTGTTGATATTGGCCAAGAGAAAGCTGGTTTTCTTCATATTTCTGAAATCGATCGAGAACTCGCCATAGAGAATATGAGTAAGCATTCGCAGGTTGAATTTGATGAAACAAGCAAAGGAAAGGCTCGTCGACAAAAGCCAAACATTGCCAAAATAGTCAAAGAAGGGGATCCAATTTTAATGCAAGTAAGCAAGGAACCTGTGTATGAAAAAGGAGCAAAACTCACAACTTGTTTTACTCTTCCTGGTCGATTTTTTGTATTAACTCCAAACATTCCTCGTTTAGGTGTTTCTAAAAAAATAGATGATCGTGATGAACGATATAGGCTAAAGGATATCGTTCGCCAACAGCTTCCCGAAGGAATGGGTGGTATTATACGTACTACCTGTCAAGGACGCAGTGCTAAAGAGATAGCAAAAGATTTGCGCTATCTTGTAAAAACATGGGAAACGATTCAAAAATCATTCAATACAGCTGAACCAAAAGCAAAAATTTACGAAGACCTTCCTATTTCTTTCCAAGTAGTTCGCGATCATTTAGATGACGACGTGGAAGCTGTAATCACGGATAATGAAGAAAATCACAAAGAGCTTTATAGATTTATAAAAACAATTGCACCTGAACATGCAATGAAAGTAAAAATCTATACAAAAGACGTACCTCTCTTTAAAGAATACGATATTGAATCTCAAATCAAAGCTGCTCTTGAGAAAAAAGCTCCTTTAAAGTCCGGCGGTTCTTTAATAATCGAAACCGCTGAAGCAATGACAGTGATTGATGTAAACACCGGAAAGTTTACAGGGCGTGCTAATCTCGAAGACACAATTTTTAAAACAAACGTCGAAGCAGCCCATGAAGCAGCTCGACAACTAAGACTTCGCAATATTGGCGGATTAATTGTGATCGATTTCATTGATATGGCAACCTCCGGAAATAGACAAAAACTATTCAATACCCTTGAAAAAACATTACGCGAGCAGGACAAATTTCAATCAGTAGTGCTCAAAGTTTCTGAGTTTGGCCTTGTACAAATGACTCGAAAACGCTCAGGAAAAACATTATCGCAACAGCTCACGTCTACCTGCACCACCTGCAAAGGGCTTGGATTTGTTTCTTCAATAAAGACCGCTAGCTTCACAGTGCTCGAAGGGGTAAAAGAAGATTTGAGAAAAATGGGCAAATCAAAAGGAGCAACAATCAGCGTCAACACAGCTGTATTTGATTATTTATCCTCAGTAGAATACAACGCACTATTGACCCTTGAAAAAGGAAATAAAGTTAAGATTACCCTTCTTACTGATCCTCAACTCAATATCGCTCACTACAAACTAACGAAAAAATGATATAATCAGTCTAGTTCGATTATCTAATTTTTTCAGACTGAAAGGCTTTTGTGGCACGCACAGCTTCTGTTATCGACAAATATCCCGAGTATGAAGTAACCATTGGTATCGAAGTTCATGTACAACTTACCACCAAAAGTAAAATGTTTTGCGCTTCTGCTCGCCAAGTAACCAATGAACCCAACTCACATATTTGCAATATTTGCACCGGGGCCCCTGGTAGCCTACCAGCAATCAACGAGCAAGCAGTGGACTATGCTATTCTTGCTGGCCTAGCAACAAATTGCTCCATAGCAAAAAAATCTACGTTTGATCGAAAACATTATTTTTATCCGGACCTTCCAAAAAATTATCAAATTACACAACAGTTCAAACCTATTTGTGTTAACGGATTTGTGACTATTCGCCTCGAGGATGATACAGAAAAAACTATCCGCTTGAATCGCATTCACATGGAAGAGGACGCCGGTAAAAATTTGCATTCGGCTGATAATGAAAGCTTTGTTGATTTAAATAGAGCAGGAACACCCCTTTTAGAAATTGTTTCCGAGCCAGATCTTTCAAGCGCCTATGAAGTAAAAACCTATCTGAAAGCAATACGATCTATCGTGCAATATCTTGGTATCTGCACAGGAAACATGGAAGAAGGTTCACTTAGGGCAGATACAAACATTTCTGTTAAAAAGCGCAATACAGAAAAACTTGGTACTCGTGTTGAGCTAAAAAATATCAACTCTTTCAAATTTATTGGCGATGCTATTGAATATGAAATAGAACGCCAGATTGAGACACTCGAAGAAGGTGGATCTATATCTCAAGAAACACGTCTTTGGGATACTAAAAATCATATGAGTATCGTTATGAGATCAAAAGAAGAGGCAGCTGATTATCGTTTTTTTAATGATCCAGATCTGCCTGTCATCAAGACTAATGATGAATGGGTGGCACGAATTCGAAAACAATTACCAGAACTACCGCACCAAAAATTTGAACGTTTCATAAAAAAAGGCCTATCCCCATATGAAGCTGATATCTTAATTGAAGACCTTACTCTTGCTAATTATTTTGATGAAGCAAGCAGATACAGTTCAAGCAAACAGCTCATTAATTGGATTTTGCGCGATCTTCTTGGCTATCTGAAAGAGCGCAACATTGATATTGCAACCTGTAAAGTGACTCCTGAAAAATTAAGCGCCATTGTGGAGCTCGTTGAGTCAGGTAAGATCAATAATCACGCCGCTAAAGAAGTGTTTGAATCGGTAGCACAATCAGGTGAAAACCCTGCTAATATCGTAAAAGAAAAAGGCCTTGAGCAGATTGGTTCTGTAGATGAACTAGAGAAGATCGTAAAAGAAGTCATGGACGCAAATCCTGATAATGTTGCACAATATCGTCAATCTCCAGATGATCGCAAGCAACGATTGAGTGGATTTTTTGTTGGACAAGCAATGAAAAAAACTCAAGGAAAAGGCAATCCTAAAATGATTCAAGAAATACTCAAAAAGCTTTTAGGATAATAACGAATTGTTCTTTTTTATAAAAACAATCTGATGCTATAAAAAAATAGTATTAACGTGAGTTCGAAAATTAGTTTTAAGCTAATTTCAAATATTTTTCCTCAAATATGAGGGGTTTTTTAGGCCGAAAAGAGTAGGCTGCAATTGCGCCACAAATATGAGCAATAAAGCCTGTAAAACTACGAAGGCTAGAGTATTCGATTGAATTTTCCTCCTTCAAAATACCAATCACAGACTCAACAACTCCTCGTTTTCGAAGAAGGAGCTTGTTATAAATATTCATAAGCTTATTTTTCATATTTTTTCTTATTCGATGAATAAGTTTCGATTCCCTGGGCAAATAATTTTTCAAATGCCCCTAGATAACCCTTATCTCCAACTAGTTTTCCAAAAACATCCTTCGTAAGAGCATCCAAAACATCATGATTGTTATCGGCAACATTTCCTGGAGTAATGTAAAAAAGAGATGATTTCGCCAACTCTATTGATTATTATGTGTAGCTTAAAGCCATAAAACCAGCCGGTGCTGCTAAATCCTTTCATTGCTATCCCCTTAAAAACTTTATGCGAATATTCCCTTCGTACATGACAAACTTCCAACTTACAGCTATCGATAATTGAAATGCCGTCACACAACCCCGCGCTTTTTAGCTTTGAGTAAATTACCAATAGGGGCATGTATTTTTGTCTCAATTCAATGAATCGATTATAGCTTGTAACGCCTGAAAATGCTGATCGCAAAAAACCTTTGATCATGGTTTGATAGTAAACTTTGAAATTTTTGAATCCTGATGCATGAAAATAGATGCAAATTGTTAAAATTTCGCTTGTGCTTAAAAACCTTTTTCTTCCGACTTTTTTGCTCTTTCCCAAAAATTTAATCTCAGTTTGCTTCTCAAAAAATTTGCAACAATCATCAATTTCACAGAAAATTTCTACTAACATTAGTTGAATCAGGAAATTAAAACAGTTCTCACATCACTTAATTCTAAACGTAAAAATCGATTATTATTATCCAAAGTGTAGGCAAGAATTGCAGAGAGTGCTTGCGAAAAAAAGCTCGTTATTGAACGAGCTTTTTTATTTATAATTTGCAAGCG
>CAYGJB010000002.1:0-93955 GCA_964350195.1 uncultured Pseudomonadota bacterium | reverse complement strand
AAATATTTTAAACTCAATGTGTCGATTCAATGGGCTTTTTCATGCAATTGCCCTGGTGGGGGGGTATGAAAGCTGTTGCAATTTATGCCATAGGTGCTTTCTTTTACAAACTGGATTATTTAAAAAAGGTTTAAAGAAGAAGAGAGGTTGGGGTGAATGTTCCGTTTTAAGGATGAATTTTCTATTGGTTTGGCTGGGTAGCCTTAAAAAAAACAGTGCTAATCTAGAAAAGCAGCTTTTTATACATGATTAAAACGTTATAAAAGAGAAGAAAGCCCCGATTTTAGGGGCTTTCTTCTCTTTTATCTATTTTCACATTGGCGGTATCTTTATAGGAATCAGATATCACCTTCGGTTTTTGCTGCGTTTAATAGGACTTGAATGCGTTCATGTAGGACTTTGTTTTCTGTTGGGGTCTTATCTGGATGATATTCTAGAGATAATAGTCTATATTTACTTTTTGCGTTTTTGATGTTTATATAGCTTTCTTGCCTTTTTAATGCCCATGTAGTTGAGAATAGCTCCGATTCGTCCACCCCATATACCTAAGTTATAAAATGCATAACGCTTTGTTTGATCAGTACATCCTCTGAAAGTAAGGCATCGGAATAGAGACACCTTTTCTTTTACCAAATAACGATAACCGAGCTCATTGATCAATAAGTCAATAGGTCGAGCATGTGAGTTTTCGACGTCTCCAGTGATAGCACCAACTACTGTTTTCGTTGTGAATCCGTACGTAGCTCCCAATAGATAATTTGCCAGGTATGATTGCCGCTTACTGCAGCCAATACCACTGAGGCAATCACGTGCTCTGTTTAAATAATCAACAGCTTTTTTGAAATTAAACAATTTTTTATCAAGAGAAAGAGGCTCTGACGGTAGCGATCGCAAATCACGAAGAAGATTAGTCGAAACTGAATCCGTTGTACCATTTTGTCCAAGAAGAAGATTAGTTGAAGCTGGATTCACTAGAGCATTTTGTCCAATTATAGAACACATAAAAAGAAGAATTAAAGAAGCGCCTAACACCTTTTTCATACCTAACACCTTTCTCATGGTACTAAAAGCGCTATGAAATATGCAATAGATTAAGGGGTTTTTCATTTTTTAGAGCCAAAATACATAATTATTATGCTTTGGCATGTCTAAAAATGACGCTCTATGTGCTTATTTAAGTAAAAAAAGTTGAATATTGTGATGATCTCTTGAAATTACAAAATAGCAAAAAGAGGCTTTTGAGGTGGTACAAAAGGCCAGAAGAGAAAGGGTGAAAGTGGTGCTGTTTCTAGTTTGCTATATGCTCTAACACCATCTGGCTCCAGGATTCCATTTGTTCTGTGTGCGCCAAGCACTCATCGAGTGTGGCAAGTGTGCCGCTTTTGAGCTCTGATTTCACGGAAATTTGATCAGAATCTCCTTCGAGTAAAAAGACAAATCCGGTGTGCACTTGGCCTACTGCATTTGATTCGTCATTAAGAATGCCTAATGGTTTTATGGTAAATGATCCTGAATAGTTTATTTCTTCTTTAAATTCTCTTTTTGCCCAATCAAAAATAGAATCAGTCTTCATATCCTCTTTTCTAATATGTCCACCAATTCCCAAGGTAAATTTATTTGCAAGCCGTTGCTCGGATGCTTTTGCTTTTCTTTGCATGAGAAAGTAGCGATTTTTGTGCCTAAAAAGAAGATAGGGAATTATTTGTTTATATTTTTGATCTTGTTCCATGAGTGCACGCGGATGAAATTCTTGGCGTGTTTTGATCAAGTGAATATACTCTTGCATATCAACTTCTTCTAAGCCGTTCCAGGTGCCATCGGGAAAAAGAGCAGAGCGTTTTATTACTAAAATGTGTTCATCATGGTGAGTTGGGCGCGTTTGAGTAGAGGGGGTTATTGTAGCCATCGACTTCCTTTGTTTGGAGGTTTTGGTACACTCATTGTAGCTATATTCGTATCCTTCTACAAGTGTCAGGGTTGTCATGTCATACGATTTTCAAGCCATAGATAAAAAGTGGAAAAGAGAGTGGGCTGATAAGCCTCCTACAAAAGCTAAGCCGACGGGCGATGGTAAAAAATATTATTGCTTGGACATGTTTCCGTATCCATCTGGATCAGGTTTGCATGTGGGGCATTGGCGCGGCTATGTGCTTTCTGATGTTTATTCCCGAACGAAATGGCTTGAAGGGTATAACGTGCTGCATCCGATGGGATGGGATGCTTTTGGGTTGCCAGCAGAAAACGATGCGATCAAAAAAGGAATACACCCTAAGATAAATACAGCGAAAAATATTGCTCGCTTTAAGGAACAGTTGCAAGATATTGGTGCCATGTATGATTGGACCAAAGAAGTGAATACTACTGATCCTGATTACTATAAATGGACGCAATGGATTTTTTTAGTAATGTTTAAAATGAACCTTGCATACGAAACGGAAATGCCTATCAATTGGTGCACTTCTTGCCTTACTGGCCTTGCTAATGAAGAAGTGATCGATGGAAAATGCGAGCGATGTGGCACAAAAGTGGAGCAAAAAAACATTCGCCAATGGGTATTAAAAATTACTGATTATGCACAAAAGCTTTTAGATGGCTTGGATACATTAGACTGGCCTGAAAAAGTAAAAGCAATGCAACGCAATTGGATTGGAAAATCAGAAGGTTTATTATTCTCAGCCCCAGTCAAAGATTTGGATCTAACGATACAAACTTTTTCTGCTCATTTTGAAGCTTTTAAAGCAGACACCTTTGTGGCTATTGCGCCGGACCATCCGCTACTATCACGCCTTCTTGAAGGTATTTCTAATAAAGAGGAGATTGTATCTTTTTGTGATGCACTTATTAAAAAGCGCTTAGAGCAAGGGCGTGAGGAAAAAGAAGTAGAAGGGATTTTTACTGGTAGATATATCGTTGATCCTATAGGAAATGGTGAGTTGCCAATTTGGGTAGCAAGCTTTGCGTTGAAAGATTATGGAACGGGTATAGTAAAATGTTCTGCGCATGATGAGCGAGATTTTGCCTTCGCAAAGAAATACAATATTCCCTTAAAGGCAGTTTTATTTCCGCCGAACAATCCAGAATTGGCTGAAAAAGTGGCACGGTTTGAGTATTGCTATACCGATATCAGGGAGGGCATTCTTAGGCAGCCAGAAGAGTTTAAGGGAAAAGTGGCCAGTGACTGCCGTCAAGAAATTATGGAATATTGTGAGCTCAATAAATTTGCGGTGCGCAAGACAAGCTATAAATTACGTGATTGGATTTTTTCTCGCCAGCGCTATTGGGGAGAGCCGATTCCTTTAATCCACTGCCCAAAAGATGGGGTAGTGCCAGTTCCCGAAGATCAATTGCCGGTACGGCTTCCTGATGTTGATAAGTATGAGCCAACCGGTACTGGCGAATCACCGCTTGCAGCTATTTCTGACTGGGTGAATGTACCATGTCCAAAATGCGATGGCTCTGCAAAGCGAGAAACAAATACGATGCCGCAATGGGCAGGATCATGTTGGTATTTTTTACGATATCCTAATCAAAATAATGTAGATGAAGCTTTCTCTTTAAAGGATATGAACTATTGGTTGCCGGTGGATTTATATGTAGGGGGCATTGAACATGCAATTTTGCATTTGCTGTATGCTCGCTTTTACGTGAAAGTGCTTTATGATGAAGGGCATTTGCCATTCGATGAACCGTTTACCCATCTATTTAATCAGGGTATGGTTTTAAAGCTTTCAGAGAAATCGGGCCAGATTGAAAAGATGTCCAAATCTAAAGGGAACGTGGTAAGTCCTGATGAAATGGTGGAAAAATATGGCTCTGATGCGATGCGTCTTTATATGCTTTTCATGGGACCGCCAGAGCTTGACTGCGTTTGGCAAGATGCGGGGCTTGCAGGGATGGCACGATTTCTAAAGAGATTATGGGATTATCTTGATGATCCAAAAAATATTTTAGACAAGCAAGCGCAAGAAAAAAAGGAAGCTTCAAAGCGCTTTCATAAATTTTTAAAAGAGTATCAAGATAGGCTCGATCATTTTAAACCGAATACAGCAATATCTTCTGCGATGGAATGGCTTAATGATGTAACGAGCAAAAAAATGCAGCTTGGACCTGAAACCGTTGAAAAGTTTTTAGTAGCATTTTCAATAGTTGCTCCATTCATGGCATCAGAGCTTCTAAGTAAGCTCTATTGCAAATCGCTTACCGATTGTGTGTGGCCATCATTTGATCCTGTGCTTGCACAGGAAGATGATGTAACGATTGCAATTCAAGTGAATGGCAAAGTGCGTGGAAGCATTGTAGTGGATCGTGATGCTGATCAGCACCAGGTTGAGCCACGTGCACGCGACGTGATTTTAAAATGGATTGATGGCAAAGAAGCAACGAAAATAATTTTTGTGAAAAATAGATTAATAAGCTTTGTAATTAAATAAAAAAAGCCCCTCGTGATTGAGGGGCTTTTTTTAGTAGAAAAAGTAAAGCGTGACTAAAAACGAAGCGGTCATTAAAAGCGGCCAATAAAGAAATTTTAAGCCGAGTGCAAAGGGATTTGTGAGTGTTTTTTTTCCTTTGCGCTTAAAGTGAATATAAAAAGTAAAGTTAAGTGTAAGCATGATAAAGAAGTACATGATGAAATAAATATATTCTAGGTAGGTGATGCCATCGGTTCCTGTTCCTGCAAGGCTAGAAAGGCCTCGTCGAAGAGCTTGGTGTGCAAACACTGTTGCAAGAAAGAGCCCAGAGACACGAGCAAGAGCAGATGAAAGTGATACTGCAGTAATACTGGCTTCAAATAGTACATAAAAAAGTATTGCTGCCATAATAATTATAGGGAAGATATAACCAATAAGGGGAGCGGTAATATTACGGGTGATTACAATATTATACATAAGATTAGGAAACTGATTTTGGCGAACAGAATTTACAATGCCAAAATCAGTTGCATTATCGCTTAATATATATGAAAAATAACTATTTTTAATATTCCATGATGCTTCTTTATATACTTTTCCTAAGCCTGTTTTTCCAGCAATTTCTGCAAGTGCGTAGGCATCAAAATCTGGTGTAAGCATGATGTTATATTTAAAATTGGGATGCAATAACTTTACGGTGAGTATTTGGCTATCAAATGGATAGGTAAGATAGTTAAACTCAATATTCAAAGATGTGCGAAAGCGCCAGCCAATAAGATGAATGTTCTCTTGCTCAACGTCGTACATTTTTTCAAGTTTCAAATCATGAGCGTTTAATATACTGATTGTTTTATCAATATCTTTAGGTAATGTTTTGTCGTATTTTTGCCATATAATACCGCTCATCATGATGAGCTGTTTTTCTTGTAAAATGTACTCTATCCAAATACCGGTGGGTATTTGAATGATGGGAGGTTTGTTGAGTAGCAAATTTTTTCTTTCGATGAAATAAGAGAATCGATTGAGATCTACTCGGTTGCCAATGAGTTCGCCATTGGGAACTTTCTGTGTGGTGACAAAACTAATTTGTAACTGAAATGCTAGAAGAGCAAAAAGTAAGCAACTAAAAATAAACGAAATGCTCCACCATTTTTTATTAGTAGCGCCAAGGGGTTTGGTAATTAAAACAATTAAAAACAGCAAAAGAAGAAGTACAGCAATGCCAATCTTTATCATTTGCCGGCGTAAATCAACTTGATAGAAAAGGCTTTTTCTATGAGAAAAGAAAACAAAAGACCAATTGGTATTTTTTATTGGAGCGAAGTAAACAAAAAAGGAGTCTTTAGATAAGCCATCAGAATAAGTCATCATACCCTGCCCGCCACGATTAATCCGCTCAGCAATAGTACTAAGCTCTGATTTGCCGGGTGTTCTTGATAAGTTGGAGAGTGTCTTATATTCTAAAATGAACTTGTCCACAGGATATGATATAAGGTCACCGTCTTTTGATACAATAATAACGTAGTTAGAAACGCCTCCTACATCAAGCGTATTAATGGAATTCATCAGCTCTCTGCGAGATATGTCTATAAATAAATAGGCTATTGGAAGGCGGTTTCCTGATTCCGCATCAAAGCGATACATAGGCAGCATATATCGTACCACTAAGCGTGCTGATGCCGGTTCGTAATACGAATCAATCCAGCTTTCACCATCGCTTTCAGCTTTTCGATACCAAGGAGAGAGGGTGTAATCATAATAGGGATCAACGTTATAGTCCTTTACTTTCTCACCATCTTTTACAAAATAAAAGTAACTAAGTATTGATTTACCCTCTTTCTTTTGCGGTACGTACGCTATGCCTATTGCTTCGAGCATCACTTCACTTTTTAAGAGATCATTCATTTCTTGCAATAGTGCTGTTTGGTCCAAGAGAAGTTTTTTGTTACGGGCCAGATCTTTCAGCGGTTCAATAACCTTAGTAATTTCTTTATTAAGTAAGTGAACTCCATCCGCAGAAGTCTGCATGATCTCTCGTCTTTTTTCTTCAGAGAGATGGCTTCGTTGATAAAAATATGAGCGTATAAAAAAGAGAACCGTGAAAAGGGCTACTGCTCCAAGGAAATAAAAAGTAGCAAAGGATAGCCATGAGCTTTTTGGTGTGGCATTCATTGCTCTCTCCGTTATATAGAGAATTTTTGAGCTGCTTGTTCAAGCTGATCGAGCAGTTCTTTTATTTTTTTCGTAATTGATTGTAAATCATTAACAGTTAAGCCGATTTTGCCGATATCGTTGCCGATGGATGAGCTTTTTGATGCAAGTTGACCCATACGGGAATCTAGGTCTTGAATAGCGGTTGTAGCCTTAGTTGTTTGCTCCATGAGTTTCTCAATAGAAGCATTGAGTTGCGTGAGAATTTTTTCAATTTTACGTTCTCCTGCAGTTCCTTCATCTAGTAGTATTCTTAATGAAGAGGAGTTGGTGGTGTCATTCTGTTCAAGAGAATTTTGAACGGACTCGAGAGATCTGATGATTGATATCTTTGCCGCTTGGATATTTTCAATAGAGCTACTAAGCTCTCGGATGTGCGATGATTGGGCATTCATAGCTTCTCTGAGATGAGTGGTGATTGAACGGCTCTCCTCTAAATAATTTCCTTCTTTATCTTTTTGTGAGAGAAGAGCTTGTGTGGTCATCGTGAGCCTATGGACATTGCCTTCTATTTTTGAAAGATAAGATGACCAATTTTTCTTTGATTTTATGAGTTCAGCAGTACCCTTTTGAGCAAATGAAAATATACTATTCATCTCAGAGCCTAATTGGGCAACTATATCTTTTCCATTCACTTTTACTCGCTCTCTTAAATTAAGATAATTGGAGCGACGAACAAGCTTTAGATTTTTGAGTATTCGATAGAATGGTAAAAGTATAAAATGTGAGAGAGCAAAGGACAATAGTAAAACGAGAAACAAAGCAGATAATCCGATAACAAATAGTTGCCACCCAACAGTTCTTACTTTTATTAGGAGCTCTTCATAATCCATTTCTGCAATAATACCCCACTGCGCATCTTTGATATCTAATGGAGTGTAGGAGCTAATGTTTGGAACGCCACGATAATCAGTAATCAGGCGGGTATCAGAGTTGCCGCGCATAACTTCTTGGCCAGAATCAGTTCGGACCTCTTGGATTAAGATAGTGGTGTTTAGTAAACGCATTTTCTCAATAACATCTTTATCCACTTCTACGTTGGCGAGATCTTTAAAGTAGGTGCTGGGATCTTGTATAAGAAAGCGGCTATCGCTACGCATTTTATAATCATTTCCAATAATATAAGATTCTCCAGTATCACCAAGGCCGGTTTGCTTCCACTTTTTATTGTTTGTCATTATCTTATTAATTTTTTCGATACTAAGTTGAAGAGTGAGAACGCCAATTTTTTTATCTCCATCATAAATTGGAGCCATAACAAATGCAGAGGGCATACCTTGAGAAGGTTCGTAGTATTGAAAATCAACAAACTTTACAAAATCTTTATTGGTTGCTTCCTGTACTTCAAAAAATCCTTGAGTAATATTTGTTTTACGAAACGGTCCTTTGGTGATATTTGAGGCAAAATCAATTTCTTTTGACGCATTGTAAACAACATATCCTGTTTCAGAATCGATAAGAAAAAGATCGTAATAACCGAATTTGTTAAGGTATTCTCGAATCACTGGTTGATATTTAGCATGCACTTTTGTGTAATTGCTTTTATCTTTTGCTCTGTCGTAATTAATACGCTTATCGGGATACGGATTATCAACGATATAAAGATTTTGAAGGATGACTGTTGGATTTTTAATGTCTTCAAAAAACGATTCTATTTTTACCTTTTCATCTACGTTTGCATTCAGCTTGGGCAAAAATATTTCGCGATAAAACTTTTTAAGTGTTGCGGTAAGCTCTTTGAGCTGATCCGGAGTAAATTGATCATCCTGCTCCACAGTGAAAAAGGTTTTTTTAAACTCACGCATTGCATCAATAATCATGTAATCTTGGGAAAAGACATCAACCTGATCACGTATTTGTTTAAAAAACTCTTCAATTTGTTGTTGTTTCATTTCTCGTAGGGATGTGAGCTGATCAAATTCAGCTGCTTGTAATGAATTTTTTGCAATATAAAAACTTCCTATTCCTATTATTGAGATACAAAGAGTTGCAATGAAAAGATAAGATAGAAGCAATTTGAATCGTATGCCAAATGATAAGCTCATTTAATTCTCCTTTTTTTGAGTATTGATGTATAGCATAAAGCGTGACTAAGCTAATGCTCAATAGTCTTTCATAATGAGTAAGAAAAAGCCCCTCGTAACTGAGGGGCTTTCTTTTAGATATCAGTAGCTAATCTATCAAATAGTGATGGCGGCCTATTCTTTTGCCGTGTGAGAATTAATCCCATTTTATCGGTCTCAGCAAGGTAGCGGTCATGAGCCTCTATAATATCGCTGAGCTCTGACAGCTTCTTGATTAAAGCATCGATATTGTTTTTTATGGTACTAACGTCAACCGCATTAATAAGTGAGAGTCTGTTCCAAGATCGTTTGAGCGCTTTGAGATATTGATCTACGTAATCTTTATACGTATGAAATGGGAAATTTTTGTAGCCTTGCAAACCTGTGGCCATACCGCGCCAGCTGAATGCAAACCAATCCTTTTGATTCCACTCTTTATTTTTTCTTAATACGATATTTTTTAGTTGTTGCTCTTGATATTGTTCATCGGGAGCATCAAGGATACTTAAAGACGCAGAAAATTGTTCTTTTGCTTCAGCATATTTTTGATTTGCTCTGCGAACAATTTTTTCGATTGTATCGTAATTGGTGATTTCAGATGGACCGCATGATGCTAAGACCAGTATTACTACTGGCAAAGACCACCCTAACTGTTTGTGCATAAATTCCTCTTTGAAGCGTAAAAAAGAAAAAAAAATTATTTTTTAAGTGTATTTCTACTAGTAGTTAATGTCAAAAAGATGCTGAATAACAAAGTAAAAAGCTTCTCAAAACTGTTTTTTCATGTACAATGCGAGTAATCATTTTTGAAAGAATCGTCTTTGTAACTCTCAAACATCGAAGGAATAGTATGAAAAAAATGCTATTTGCGCTTGCATTATTGGTGCCTGCTCTTGCTTCAGCTGCTGTGGAAATGAATGTAAAAATGCGTTTTGGCGCTGATGCAACTGAAAAGACATTCACTTTCACTGAGAAAGAAATGGAACATGGTATTAAGCATGATTCAGGAGTAGACACTAAGTTTGTACTTGTTGCTGAAACAGCAGAAAAAGCATCATTTGAGGTTGTTATGACTAAGGATGAAACTGTTCTTGATAAATCGCTCATTGAAGTTGAATACAATAAAGAAGCTTCATTCAAGTGCCCAGCAGAAAACGTTGATGCTGAAATAGTTGTTATGGTACAATCTCTTACTGTTGTAAATCAGTAGGCTTTTATACTTTAGATATGCAATAAGCCTCACATTCTGTGGGGCTTATTTTTTTTGATTTTACATGCATATTTTTTTTGTCTTTTAAGCTGCTAATAAAATGATAATAAAACAAAGACTATTTTTGTTCATAAGGCTTTTTAGAAGCTAAGACCGAAGGTGGTTATCCACCCTAAATGCCATTGTTTGAGCTCGGGAATATTTAAAGGAGTTGTGATTTCGCAAGAGGTATCACATGCTGTATTGCATGCTTCATCACTTCCCAATTTTTGCCAGGTAAAAAGTGGTGCCCAACTAAGATCGATTCCCACGCGAGAATTAACTCGATAATGGCATTCAAAAAAAGCTGATAACTGAAAGCGATGACTTTGCTTTAATTTTATTTCGTAATCATCTGTTTCGCATAAGCACGGGGTGGATATTTTTAATCGCGTCCAGGCATCGATATCGTAATAGGCTTTTGCTCCCCAGGTAAATGTTTCAGAAAAATACTGTATAAACTCTAAGCCTATCGGAATATTTACCTGAAAATACCGAGACTTTATAATGTCATCTTTCACTTCATGCACAAGGTGAATAAGATCTACTCCAGTGAATGGAATAAAGCTAAAATTGCGTCCCTCTGGTTGGAACTCAAATCCAAGATGCACATTTCCTTCATACTCATTTGAATTGATTATAAGGCCGTTTTCAGAGCATATATATTCAAGATTCCAAAGTCCTTTGAATGCAATGTGTCCGGTAGGTCTCCATGGTTTTTTGATCCTAAACTCAAATGCAGGACCTGCCATAAATCCAATCTGTTTTGGTAAGCATCCTTGCTCATATTTTGTGTATTGAAGCATTGGTCCTAAGTTGAATGAAAGAAGACGTGTGCCATTAGCGTTAAGGGGCATCGAGAAAAGTAAAATTAAGCTGAGCTGTTGCAAATATTTCATAAAACTCTCCTTAAAAATCTTTTTTTTTCTTAGGTTTGTATTATGCCTTGTAATAAAAAAAGATGTAAAGAAAACGATTGTAAGGAGTTAAGATGGCGAGTTCGTTAATGGCTTATCTGAAAAAAAGAGATTTTAAAAAGACAAAAGAGCCGGTGGGAAAAAAAAGAGCCGCCTCAAAGCAACTTAAATTTGTTATTCAGCAGCATGCAGCTCGGGCAATGCATTATGATGTACGTCTTGAGATTGAAGGAGTTTTAGTTTCTTGGGCTGTTCCCAAAGGGCCGTCGCTTAATCCGAAAATAAAACGGCTTGCCATTATGACGGAAGATCATCCAATGAAATATGGTACGTTCGAGGGAATAATTCCTAAGGGAGAGTATGGAGCAGGGCCAGTGATTATATGGGATCGAGGCACCTATAAAAATCTACGGGGCGCTTCTATGGAGCTATCTTTGCAAGAAGGGCAGATTGAAGTTTTCTTACGAGGCAAAAAGGTAAAAGGGGGGTTTGCATTGATACGAACAAGCGCAGAAACAATTGAAAAATCAAAATGGCTTTTAATCAAAACGCGTGATGAGTATGCCGATGCACGAAAAAACCCCGTATCTTCTCAGCCAGAATCAGTAAAAACTGGTAAAAAAATAATCGATTGGAAAAGAAAAATTAATGAAATGAAAGAAGATAAAGGAAAATAATGGAATTAAAAGTGGGCCACTACCAGGTTAAGATCACCAATCCCGAAAAAATACTTTTTCCAAAAGCCAATTGTACAAAGCTTGATTTTATTCAGTACTACCAAAAAATTGCGCCGATTATGTTGCCTCACATCAAAGATCGGCCACTTACTATGAACCGTTTTCCCGAAGGGGTACAAGGAGCGTTATTCTATCAAAAGGATGTGCCAGATTACTTTCCTGAGTATATCGCTTTGCAACCGGTGGAAAAAAGCTCGGGAGAGGTGATCAACTATGCATTAATAAATAACGAAGCAGCCTTAGTGTATTTAGGAAATTATGTATGTGTGCCGCATATATGGCTGAGCAAGGAGCCAAAATTAAACTATCCAGATCGTATGATTTTCGATTTCGATCCATCACCCGGAGTGAGTTTTGCTATGGTAAAATGGGCGGTACAAGAGATGAAAAAGCATCTAACATTACTTGGTTTGCCAGTGTTTGTTATGACTACCGGTTCGCGTGGACTGCATGTGGTGGTGCCAATAAAACGAAATTATTTATTTGATGTTGTACGAGGTTTCGCGCAAGAGATTGCCAAGTGTCTAGTGAATAAGTATCCCTCAAAGCTAACAGTTGAAATTCGTAAGGCAAAACGTGGTAAAAGAATATTTATAGATACACTGCGCAATGCATGGGGGGCAACAACCGTTGCTCCCTATGCAGTTAGAGCAAAAGAAGGGGCGCCAATTGCGGTACCTCTTAAATGGACAGAAGTTTCTGGATTAACAACTTCCCATAAATATACAATAAAAAATATTTTCCAGCGCATTTCGCGTGTTGGCGATCCATGGAAAAATATTAATAAAGAAGCTTGCGCGTTAACGCAGGCTCGTAAAAAACAAATTTCTTTATAATCGGTTTTTGATTTTCAAATATCTGTGTAAGAGTATGGTATGTTCATTGCATGTTAGACTTTAAAAAAATAAAAAAATTGGAAAAGCACGATGAAGATTTTCTTGGATACTGCGCATCTAAAAGCCATTGAAAAATGGAAGTCTACTGGTCTTATTGATGGCATCACTACTAATCCTTCTCATCTGAGCACAGCGGGGGGCAACCCTATAAAGCAAGTACAAGCAATAGCAAAACTTTTGCCAAAAGGGGCAATTAGTGTAGAGATAACAGAAAAAAAAGCGGAAGCTGTTTATAAACAAGCGAAAGCTATTTCAAAACTAGGACAAAATATTGTGGTGAAAATACCATGCCACGTTGATTATTATGAAGTTATTTCAAAGCTTAGTAAAGAAGGGGTGAGCTTGAATATTACGCTGGTTTTTACGCTGGTTCAATCTTTGTTTATGTGCAAAATGGGAGTGAGCTATATTTCTCCGTTCATTGGACGTTGGGATGATATTGATGTAGATGGAGTTGCTCTTTTATATAGCATACGCCAAATGATCGATAGCTACGGCTATAAAACTGAATTACTTGCAGCGTCAATTCGTGGGGTGCGCCATTTTCATGAAGCAATTATGGCGGGAGCTGATGCGATAACAGTGCCAGTTGATATATTTGAAAAGGCGGTAACGCATATACTCACTGATCAAGGTATTGAAACATTTGATAAAGATTGGAAGAAACTGGGTATAACTACATTTCCATAGGAACGATATGAAAAGATTAATGCTTAGTCTGTTGGTGGGTGTTTGATCAATTCATTGTATGAAAGAGTTAGCGCCAGAAAAGAAAGAAACGCTGAAACAAAAGCCTATCGTTACTTTGTTGGCGGTAGAAAAAATCGTTCAAAATGTAAAGGAAGTGGATATGTATACTGTTCTTATCTTGGCGATTATTGGCTTTGTAGTCTCTCTGTATGGTTTTTACATAGAGGAAAAATTAAAAAAGAACCCTGAATACAAGCCTATCTGCGATATCTCTGATGCAGCTAGTTGCACAAAGCCTATGAAAAGTTCTTTTGGAAGAATTTTTGGGATACGCAATACAATTATCGGCATGATTTTTTATGCTGGCATTGCTGTGCTTACCTATCTTGGGTATCATCAACTGGCTTTATTCACTGTAGTAGGTGCTTGCGTCGTGTCTGTCTATCTCGCCTATATTTTGTATTTCAAAATTAAAACGATTTGTTTGATCTGTACTGTTACATATGTGGTGAATGCTGGGTTACTGGTTACAAGTTGGTTTCATTTATAAGGAGAAGAGATGTTTTTTAAAGATAGTTGCATGGGAAAGAATTTTGGGTTGTTGATACTTCGTATTGGCATTGGTTTTATCTTTTTTTATGTACATGGTTATCCAAAACTTATGGGTGGTATGGCAAAGTGGACATGGGCAGGAAGCCAAATGGCTTTATTTGGCATAACGTTCGCGCCAGCTTTTTGGGGATTTATGGCGGCAGTTTCTGAATGTATTGGAGGACTGTTGTTAATGATTGGTTTTGCAACTCGCTTGGCCGCATCTTTGATGGCTTTTACCATGTTTGTTGCCTGCTCTATGCACTTTTCTCTAGGAGAAGGTTTGTCCGGTGCTGCTTATGCTCTTTCAATGCTCACTGTATTTGCCAGTATTGTGTTTTCCGGAGCAGGGACATTCTCGTTAGATCGCCTTTTTTCTGCTCGATAACCTTGGTGGATCGCTTCATTCCTTTATGATACAATTGCTTTGAATTATTAAAGTAACTGATTGTAAATAAGGGGTATTATGAAACGATTATTAGCAATTTCTTTTTTAGCTTTGTTGCCGGCATGTGATTGGCTTGCAGCTGGTACAAAAACAGTTACTGGATCAGGAAGAAGAGAGAAGCGAGTGGTTGAGGTAAAAAATATTCAAGAGCTTAAAGCAATGGGGTGTGGTAGAATATTTCTCAAGCAAGGAGAGCAAGAATCATTAGTGATTCATGCAGATGATAATCTTTTGCCTTATATTGTAGCTGGGGTTGATGATGGCGAACTTATTATTGGTCCTAAAAAGAACACAAACCTAATATCAAAGCTGGGTATTGATTATTATCTTGTTGTAAAAGAGATTGATCATATTGAACTCTCAGGTGCGCTAGAGCTTGAGACTCGTTCGTTAAAAGCGAAAAGATTAGAGTTAGAGCTTTCTGGTGCCACTAAAGTGAAGGCGCGAGTTGCCGTAGATGAGCTGCTAGTGCAAGCGAGTGGCGCTGCAAAATTATATATTGAAGGCTTTGCTAAGAAACAAACTATAGAAATTGCAGGATCGATGCATTATGATGCAGGCAGATTGCAATCGAAATCGGCTCTGGTGGAAGCATCAGGGGCATCTCGTGTTACAATTGCAGTTGATAAGAGTCTTGATGTGCAAGCAAGTGGTGTAGCGGTAGTGAGCTATAACGGAAACCCAAAAACGAAGATAGAGTCATTGGGGGCAAGTTCTGTTAGCAAAGTAGGATAACGATGCAGAAAGTTATCCAAAAGTTCTCATTGTTCATTTTTTGCGCCGTGGCTTTACTTTCAGCCCACCAGAATGGGGTAACGTTGGTTGATATCACAAAGATAAACCCTAATATCAAAATTGATTGTGTGTATGCAACTACGCGCAATTTTACTAAAAAACAAATCTATTTAGCGCCCAAATGCTATCTTCTAACATCAGTTGCGTTGCAGCTTGATAAGATTCAAAGAGAGCTAGAAAAGCAGGGGCTTGGCTTATTGGTATGGGATGCCTATCGGCCGCTTTCTGCGCAGCAAAGATTATGGGATGCATTTCCTGATCCTCGTTATGTAGCTGATCCTAAAAAGGGAGGAAGGCATAGTAGAGGGACAGCGGTTGACCTAACCATTGTTAACTTATCTGATGGGACAGCTCTTGAGATGGGTACCGACCATGACAATTTTACGAAGATGGCTTGGCCATCAGCTACCACTATTTCCGATAAGGCAAAAAAAAATAGAAAACTGTTGAGTGCTCTTATGGTGAAGTATGGCTTTGAGCCACTTGCTACTGAATGGTGGCATTTTGATTTTCATGGCTGGCAAGAATACCCAGTTTTGAAAATTGATTTTGATGTAATAGGATAAGAACCTATCCCAAAATTCATACTTTTTATTCCATCGAGTAACAATGCCGCGCCATTTGTTCAGATGGCCATGGGTTTTTTAAATAATCCATTGATGCCTTGATCGCATTTTTTTTGACACTTTTCGATCGGCGCTTGTTTTTTGAAAAATTGCATCTTGAATTCACTCTTGAAATTGCCTATGAACGGTGCTTGTAGATACTTTGAACTCACGAGAAAGAGCTTTCCATTGAATACCCGTTCGAACAATATAAAAAAGCGCTTTCATAATCTTTTTTGCTCCTTTTCTTGGCCTTTTCGAGCTCTTTTTTCTTGGAATCGCGTGTTTTACTTCTTTCCAAAATCTTTTAGTCATGTAAAATTGCTTCATGAAAACCTCTTTTTCTTTCTAGAGGCTTTTCAAATTATTTTAATTTTGGGATAGGTTCTAAGACAATTACTATATGCGTATTCTCTTTGTTACCAACAATTATACTCCCTATGCTGGTGGCGTAGTAAGTTCGATTAATGCTACCGTTCAAGAGCTGCAAAAGCAGGGGCACAAGATACTTCTTGTGGCGCCAAATTTTCTTGGTGCAAACCACGACGATCCTAAATGGATACAGCGAGTGCCATCTTTGTTGCGTTTTCGATATAAAAATAATTGTATGGCAGTTCCTTGGCGTGCAGCTTATTATCTAAAAAGAATAATTATAGAGTTTAAACCGGATATAATTCATGTACACCATCCCTTTTTACTTGGGCCAATAGCACAACGCATTGCAAAAAAAATGGGTATTAAAACGGTATTCACTTATCACACAATATATGAAGGATATGTGCATTATGTGCCACTACCACAATTTGTCTTGAAGCCTATCGTAAAAAAAATGGTTCTCAATTTTTGCAAAAAAGTAGATCAAATTATTGTACCAAGCTCGGCAATTAAGGTGTATTTGGCAGGCCAAGATATTTTTCACACCAATCTCATTCCCAGTGGTCTAAAAGAGCAATTTGCGCGGCAGCCTTTTATAAAAAAAATAATGGATAAGCCGTATCAGCTTCTTTATGTTGGCCGATTTGCACGAGAAAAAAATATTCCTGCGCTACTGGATGTAATAAAAAAGCTACCAAATGCATTTTATCTTACGCTAGTGGGATATGGTCCTTATACCGATTTTTTAAAGAAGTATGCATGCGAAAACGGTATGTTATCTTCTGAGCGCGTTCGATTTATAGTTGATCCAAAGCAGAAAAGGCTTTTAGATCTGTACAGAAAAGCAGATCTTTTTTTATTTGCTTCTCATACCGACACGCAGGGATTGGTACTTGCCGAAGCAATGGCTTTTTCAACTCCTGTAATCGCTCTTGATGGTCCAGGACAACGAGATATTATCACTGGCAAGAATGGCTTTATTGTCGCAGACATTGATGGCATGGTGAAAAAAATAGTATTGATCGCTGGTTATTCAGATGAGTATGAAGATCTACAAAAAAATGCCTGGAAAAGTTCTCGTGCTTATAAGGTTACGCCACTGGTTCAGCGGATGCTTGCGGTATATTTTTTACTCGTGGCTGAAGAACGTAGCTGATAAAATACTTAATGACCTATTTGAAAATGCATAAATGCCACTAAGATTCCTGTTGCTATCATTACAGTATCTCTTTTGGGTTAGGTGATACGCTCAAGCACAGCTTTGAGAGCTTGTTTTTATTAAGTAGGAGGAGTGGCATAAGGTTTGCTTGTTTTGACAATTAGTCAATTTTTGTTATAATTTTGCTATCGAATTGAATTAGGTACGAAAGTAAGAAGGCAGGCGTTGTATGGTGGACGGTATGAAAAAGAATAAGTTTAAGTTACACACTCCCTTTGAGCCTGCTGGTGGCCAACCAGAGGCAATTAAAAAGTTAAAGAGCAAGCGCCCTGGGCGATCTACGCTTTTGGGTGTAACTGGATCGGGTAAGACATTCACCATGGCTCAAGTTATTGCAGGACAGGATAAGCCAGTGCTTGTGCTTGCGCCAAATAAAACTTTAGCTGCGCAACTCTATGAAGAGTTTTCTCTTTTCTTTCCTGAAAATAAGGTCTGCTATTTTGTGAGCTATTATGATTATTATCAACCGGAATCATATATGCCGGCGCAGGATATCTATATTCCTAAAGAAACTAAAATTAATAGCGAGATCGAACGCTTACGAGTGGAAGCTACAGCATCGCTTGTGAATCGTAATGATGTGATTGTAATTTCTTCTGTTTCAAGTATTTATTCTCTGGGTAATCCATCTGATTATAAGAATCTTGCCTTCTCTCTTAAAGTAGGTCAAAAGATTAGTCGTTCAGAGCTGATTCGCCAACTCATTTTTATTCAATATAAGCGTAATGATATGGATCGTTCTTCCGGTATGTTTCAGGTATTGGGCAATACGATCGAAGTTAATTTGCCGTATCAAAAAGAAAAATTACGTATTGAGCTTTTTGCAGATGAGATAGAAGGATTGCAATGGGTGGACAAGCATAATAATAAGCTTTTAATGGGTCTTGATAATACCATTATTTTTCCGGCCAAACATTTTGTGTCTACCGATGCTAAAAAAGAGAAGGCTATTGCAAGCATTGAGAAAGAGCTTGATCAATGGCTTGCCAAAATAGAGAACCCTCTTTATAGAGAGCGTATTTCAAAGCGTGTAGCGCATGATGTTGAAATGCTCAGAGAAGTAGGATTTTGTTCTGGTATTGAAAATTATTCTACTCATTTTGATGGAAGAAAATCTGGTGAAGCTCCTTTTTGCCTGTTTGATTTTTTTCCAAAAGATTTTCTTTTGATTCTAGATGAATCCCATATTGCAGTTCCGCAGCTTCGTGGCATGTATGCAGGAGATCGTGCGCGGAAAAAATCACTTATTGATTTTGGTTTTAGGCTGCCATCAGCATTTGATAATAGGCCACTCAAGTTTGAAGAGATAGAACGTTATTTTAATGATGTTTTATTTGTGTCTGCGACGCCGGGTGATTATGAGATTGAAAACTCAGATCAGGTGGTGGAGCAGATTATTCGCCCAACCGGTTTGCTTGATCCAAAAGTGGAAGTACAATCTCGTATTGGCCAGATGGATCACTTGATCAAAGAGATTAAAAATACGACAAAAAAGGGATTTCGATCTCTAGTGATGGTACTTACCAAAAAGCTTGCAGAAGAGCTTGCTCGCTATCTTGAAGATCATCAGATTAAGGTGTGCTATTTGCATAGTGATTTAAAAACGCCACAGCGAACAGAGCTTTTAACCAAGCTTCGTCTTGGTACATTTGATTGCTTAGTTGGCGTGAACTTAATCAGAGAAGGAATCGATCTTCCTGAAGTTGCCTTAGTTTCGATTATGGATGCGGATGTTGAGAGCTTTTTGCGTGATAAGCGCTCTTTAATTCAAATCATGGGACGTGCTGCGAGAAACACTGAAGCGAAAGTGGTACTCTACGCTGATAAAGAAACACGTTCTATGCATGCGGCTATTTCTGAGTCTATGCGACGTCGAAAAATTCAGCAGGAATATAATGAAAAGCATGGAATCACTCCTGAATCAGTGAAGCGAGAAGTAACAAAGAGCATTACCAACATTCAAAAGCTTATTGCTGAAGCTTCCAAATCGAAAAAGCAGAAGCGGCAAGAATTGATGAGCACCGCAGAAGAAGCTGGAGATATCGATAAGCGTATCATTGAGCTTGAAAGGGCTATGGCAATCGCCGCAGAAAAGCTTGATTTTGAAAGCGCTATTTCGATGAGAGCTGAATGGATGGAGTTAAAGCAGTCTTTGATATGAGTTAGCTCTGTGTTTGCTCCATTTCACTAATGATTATTTTGATGTAATACATTCGGTTTAGTCTGGTATATGATTTTTTATACAACAGGGCCCAGATTGCAGTTGCCGTGGCACAAGCTTCAAAGAATAGTTCTGCTTGTTCAACACCAACTAGGTTGTAAAATTGGTTGAGTGTTGAGCCATAAAAGCCTTGCTGTCTATACTGGTTGACCACATTTATTGCTTTATTATAGTTCTGATCTAACTCTTTGAGTCTATTAAATCCATTTGTATTTTTAAAGAGCGTGTTTAAATACTGTTTATAGAGGGAGAACGCCTCCTTTTTATTTCCTTTATATGCGGCTTGTAGCATTGCTTTATGCTTACTTAGAGATATGTCAGCTTCATAAGCTATCTTTGCTACCTCTGTGCTCACTTTATGTCGTAGGGCTACGATCTTGTATGCACCTAAGCTTGCGAGTTTATATCCTGCAACGCTTCCTGCAATAGTAGCGATAGGCGTAGCTACTACACCTGGCGCTACCGCTTTCATATTGCCACCGCTGATATAACCTGTGTCTTTGATGAGATGAATTGTTCTAATATTTTCGTCGTATTCTCTTTTTCTAATGTAATCCCTTTCTTGCTTCTCGTTTCTACGGCCATCAGGGCCTATAGCGTCATTAATGCCTTGTTGTTTTAATTCTGCATTTCTAGCCTCTAGATTTGCAATTATTTTCTGGTCCTTTTCTTTTGCTAGGTTTATTGCTTTTTCTGATATAGCATCATCAGCGGCAATAGTAGCTCCTGCACCGGCTGCCAATCCTCCAATTGCTCCAGCAACGGTACCAACGCCCTTGGCTCCTTGTATTGCTATTGAATCAGAGAGATCAAATTTTGCATGAGCTATACATGCTATAAACGTGATAATTATTGGCAATATTTGTTTCTTTATACAACCCCTTACAGGATAGCAACTTAATTCTTTTGATTCTAACTGCAAATAATCACGGGGGATTGGTGCAAGAGTTTTATGTAGAAAATATAAAAAATGAAAGAGAATGTGATACACTTTCCTATATTTTTTGTGTAATGAAAGGTGAAAATAGTGAATAAATCGTTTATCATTTTAGCCTGTATGGCAGTGGTCTTAACAGTTACTTTTGGGTATTGCGCGCGAACGGGAGAAATACGTATGCTGAGTGAAAATATTAAAACATTAAATGATGCACAAAAATTATTTCCGGCAACGCCAGATGAAATAAAGTGTGATACTGAAAAGTATATTAAGCAGAGTCAGCAGGAGGTGGAGGCTATCATTGCGATCCCAAATGATAAGCGCTCATTTGAAAATACTGCCAAAGCATTAGATGATCTTGAAGTTCGATCTAACTTATCAGTTAAGGGCAATATTTTTTGGATAACAGAGCAAATGCATCCTGACACAGCAATGCGTGACGCCGCTCATGAATCACAGCAAAAAATACGTACATTTTATATCGATCATGTTTCTAATAACAAAAAGCTGTATGAAGCATTTAAAGCTTATGCTGAAGGGAATGCGAAGCATGAAAACCTTTCTGATGCGCAGCGATACTTTATTGACGAATCTATGAAAGATTTCAAGCGTATGGGCCTTAATTTGCCTGATGAAAAATTAAAAGAACTCAAAGCGCTTAATAAGCAGCTCATGGAATTGGTAATGGAGTTTGATCGTAATCTTGTTGAAGACGCAAGCTTTATTACGGTAACAAGGGAAGAACTGAAAGGGCTTGAGGATGATTTTATACTTGATCTTAAAAAAGATGAAGATGGAAAATATATTTTGGGAGTTGATTATCCCACCTATTTTCAAGTAATGCAGTACTCATTGCATGAGCCCACTCGTAAGCGCCATTATGAAGCCTTTTCAAATCGTGCCTATTCAAAGAATGAGCCGCTATTGAAAAAGATTATTGCGCTTCGAGATGAGACAGCAAAACGTATTGGCTATGAAAGCTTTGCAGCAATGAATATTGATTCTCAAATGGCACAATCTGTAGAGCGGGCAGATTCATTCATCAATGATCTTCAAAAGCGTGCAGAAAAAAAGGCAGATCTAGAGTTTAATGAATTCACAAAAAAGCTTCCTGAGTCGGTGCAGCTATTAGACGATGGCAGAGTTAAGGCATGGGATCAAAGCCTTCTTCAAACGCAATATAAGCAGAAGCATTTCAATGTCGATGAACAAAAGATTGCTGAGTACTTTCCTATGGAGCATACGATCAAAGAGCTTCTCGATATCTATCGCCAATTTCTAGGAGTAGATTTTAAAGAGTTGCCAATATCTGGTATGTGGCATGAAGATGTGAAGCTTATCGAAGTATATAACAAAGATCGATCACAGCTTCATGGCTATCTTTTCATGGATTTGCATCCACGCCCAAATAAATATAATCATGCAGCTCATGCGGGATTAGTGCCTGCAATTAAGCTACCTAATGGTAACCGATTGCCGGCTGTATCGGTGTTGATTGCAAACTTTACCAAGCCAACTAAGGACAAGCCCTCTTTATTAAAGCGTAGCGAGGTAAGTACTTTTTTTCATGAATTTGGTCATGCGATGCATGCGCAACTAGGTGCAACTGAGCTTGGTTCTCATGCAGGAACGCATGTGAAAACAGATTTTGTAGAGATGCCTTCTCAAATGCTAGAAGAGTGGCTTTGGGATAAAGAAATTTTGAAAAAAATTTCTAAACATTATAAGACGGGTGAGCCTCTTCCTGATGAGCTTATCGATAATATTATTGCGTTAAAGCGATATGATTCTGGGCATTTTGTAACACGTCAAGCGATGCTTGCGCAGTATGCGCTTGATCTGTATAAAGCAGGTGCGCAAAAGGATCCATATAAAATACTTCATGAGCTTTTGCCGCGTTTGTTGCCGCGTGTATATTACGGTCCTGAGTATCGCTTTTATGCCAGCTTCGGCCATCTCACTGGCTATGGAGCAAAATATTATGGCTATTTATGGTCTAAGGTGTTTGCGCTTGATCTATTTGATACGATCAAGAAAGTTGGGCTTTTAAATCCTGAGATTGGCAAGCAATATGTGGATGAGGTCATTGGAAAAGGTGGAAGCGTGGATCCCAACCAATTGCTTAAAAACTTTTTAGGTCGTAAGCCACGCCAAGACGCATTTTTGAAAGATCTTGGGTTGAATGATTAGTCGGAATGCTATTGTACTCAAACTGATCTCTTCGCATAAAATTGCATTGCTTGATCGGGAATACGGGCGCATTGATGGTATTACGTTAAAGACCCCTGTGCTTGGAGCTCTTATTGGATATAAGATTGAGCGAGAACGCTCATCAGCATTTTTTATAGGAGAGTGCTCGATTAATGATTTGCCCTCTTTCTTGGCTCGATTGGATATTCTTTTTTGGCATCATGTTCTTGAGCTTTGTTATTACTTTGTGCCAATTGGGAGCCAGGACCCCGAATTGTTTGAACTTCTTTTGTTTTTGTATACAGTTGAGAAAGGATCTTTATGGGGTATTCAGGCAAAAAAAATGTATCTTTTCAAGCTGTTATCCATGATAGGGATGCAGCCAGAATTTCCCAAGATTCCAGATGTCATGATGCATCAGCTTATGGCATTACCGCTAGATCGATTGAGTGATGAAGTTCTTGGTGAAGAAAGTGAAAAAATGTTGGAAGAGTGGTTACGTGTATGTGTCTCGGAGCATCCAGAGATAGAACAATTTAAGACCGTGCACTTTTTAGTGAGCAAATAGAATTTTATGAAAAAAAAGATGCTTTTTCTTGTTACGTTGTTTCTATTAGTTAGTTCAGTTTTGCATGCCGACACTCCTGGTTTGCCGTTACCCAAAACGGACAAACTCTTTGTAGGAGTGGTTGAGAATAGACAAAAGCAACTCGAGCGACTTCAAACAGAACGGGAACAGCTTGAAAAAATAAAACAAGAGCGCGAAGCGGAGCTGCGTTCACTCTCGGATGAAACGCGCGGCCAAATTGAGCAGATCGCGTTGCAAATAAAAGAGAAGCCAGACAATGACTTTCTCAGGCAAAAGCAGCATCTTCTGAGTGAGCTTTATCAAATTTTTAGAGATATAATTCGCGATCGAGAACGTACTCTTACGATGCTCGATGACTTTATTCGGTTGCTAAAAGAGTTTCTTGCCGATCCTGATAACAATAGCTTTAAAAAAGAGTATCGCTTGGGTGAGCGGCTTTTTTATTCGTTTGAGGATTTACAGCGTCTTTATAATTTGATTTTGGATCAAGAGAAAAAAGTAAGCGTGCTTTCTGATGAAGAAAAGCATGCTGCTACTGAACGAGAAACAAGTAAACGGGCAGCAGCAGCTACAAAAGAGGCATATGCGAGTAAAAAAGAGCAAATTAATACTGGAAAGTATACGGATAATGAAGCATTTAATACTCAGCAACAAGGAGAGCTTCTTTCAATTGAAGAGCGAATATTTAGCTATCGAAAAGTTCTTGATGCTTTGCGTATAAAAGAGGCTGACTACAAGATTGAATTTTTTTCTCTTCAGCTTTCGATTGCAAAGTCACACCTTACGATTTTTAAAGAGTATCTAAAGCTGATCAAGCCAGCGGTACGAGTTACTGAAGCTGATATTGTTCATGCGCGAGAAGAGCAGAATAAAAAAAATCAAAAATACCGTAAAACAAAAGAACAGTACCGCTCAGAAATCGATGCTCTGTTGATTCAGGAAGAGCGAGCACAAAAAGAGCTGCAGAATGTGGCTAAAAAGCATGGCATTACGCTTGGGCGGGAAATAATAGATTGGTCAAAAGAGTCTCAGCCAACCTCTGCTTCTTATCTAGCCTATATTGAAGTTGCTGCTCTGCAAACACAGCTTGCGTTCTATCAACGCAAGCAAGAGCTGATTGAGGCCCAGATTGGGCTTAAAGATGAAGAGATGAAAGACGAGCAGTTGAGCCTGTTGGTGAAAGAATCTTACCATCGAAAGTTTACAACCGAAGATGAGATTGCTGCTGAGCTTAAAAAGTATGATGGTCCAAAAGCTGAATCTCAAGCAGGGTTCTCTCGCTCAAAAGAACGAATGAGCCATGTAGCTGATCAAATAAACCATAAAAAAAAGATAATAGATAATATCATTGCTCTTAAAAAGCAGATTAAAAAAGATCAAGATACTATTTTTAGATCACGTGCTACAGAGTATGGCACCTGTCTAAGATTGATTAATCAATCAGAGCTTCTTGAAAGAGAAGAAGTTGATCTTCTCAGTAAGCTAACAGGTATTTACTCTGGAATATCTTTGGTGGTGAGTAACAAGCTTAGACTGATTGGATTTATTACTGGAGAGCTTGAATCTCGTACGATTTGGTATCGTCCTGAATACGCAATAACTTGGGATGGTATTAAAAATATTTTACCGGACGTGGTTAATTTTTTCATGTTTGTTCGGAATTATTTCACTCACGGAGCGGTGATTAGTACCGCAAACCGTTTGTATGATGCGGTTAAAGATCCAATGGCCTGGGTTACGCTTCTTTTTAAATTGCTAATGCTAGGCATTGTTCTTTTTATCTTCTATCGGCTACTTCCAAAGCTAGCCATTTTGTTGCGTGGTCTGACAGGCCATGGTTTGATTCGCATGATAGCTATTTTATTAGCAGGTATCAGCGAATTTTTTAATACCTATTTTTTTGCAGTGGCTTTCTGGATTGTTTTGTTCTCGGCTTTATTTTTTCAAGACACTGTTGATACGTATCTTTATATTATTTTCTACCTTATTTCTATTGCGTATCTTCTGTATCTTTCTAATCGATTTGTGTATTTTCTCACACGATATAACGAAGAAAATGAATATGCTTTCATAGCATCTGATTTTCAGCGACGTTTTTGGTTTGTGCTTACCGTGCTCATGTATTCAACTATCACCATTTTCTTTTTCCGTGAAGCATTTATGCTGGCTCACTATTATCGTTCTGAGCTTCCTACGATTTTGCTTGCGATCAATTTTATCATTTTTCAGATAGGCCTCATTCTCTTATTAGATAAAGAGCAAATACTCAGCTTTATTCCAGTACGTACTGAAGTTGGCCAATGGGTACGGGAGAAAGTAGATCGCTTTTACTATCTCATTCTACTGCTTTTCATCACCATTATTGTGATGAGTAATCCATATGTGGGATTTGGCAGGTTGGTGCTTTATGCACTTTTTGGATGGTTGTATACGATTGCACTTTTTCTTGTATTGTATTATTTGCATGGAGTATTCAAGCGCATTGCTTCTAGAGTATACTTTTCAAGCGTGGATGATGTAGCTCGTGAGCGATTTGCAAATGCAAAGACCTGGTTTGGTATAACTATAATAGTTTCGTTTTTGCTTCTTAGCTTTTTTGGCATAATTGTAGCGGCTAAAATATGGGGATGGCCAATAACATTTTATCGGATTAGAGAGCTTATTGATTATCCGGTGATTGGTGCTGGCACAGAAAGTCCTATATCGTTTATTACCTTTTTTAATCTTCTTATATTTATTCTTATTGGTTTTATAGTTGCATATGGTCTTAATAAGTTTGTGCTTGATCGTGTTTTTGATCTATTACTTGTTGATTCAGGAATACAGCATACATTTTCGAGTCTCACCCAATATTTAGTTATTATTACGTTCGTGTTTCTTGGTTTTCAAAACGCAAAGCTTGGGGCGTTGGTTAACTATATTGTTGGTGCTTTAATACTCGGTTTGGGCTGGGTATTGAAAGATCCTATTTCTGATTTTGTCTCCTATTTTATTATTCTTGTGCAGCGGCCGGTTAAGATTGGTGATTATATTAGAATTGACGGTGAAGTCACAGGGGTAGTTCGTAAAATAACTGCACGATCAGTTATTCTTCGTCGCAAGAATAGTACGACGCTTATTGTACCCAACTCCTTTTTGATAAGTAAAACAATTATCAACTGGAACTATACACGTAATTTTATCGCATTTGACGATATTAAGATTCATGTGGATTACAAAGAAGATCCAGAATTGGTGCGTAAAGTGCTTTATGAAGTTGTTGAGAGTCATCCCACTATTTTGAAAAATCCAAAGCCATGGGTGCGCCTTGATCATTTTGGAGAGTATGGCTATGAATTTATGGTTCGTGGCTTTATAAGCTCAGTATATACGCTTGAAAAATGGGAAATAGCGAGTAATATACGCATAAATATCATAAAAGCATTTAATGAAAAAGACATTAAGATTGCACTGCCAGCTCGCCTTCTTCTTACGCGTCAGGCAGATAATCTTCAGCACTTAGCAAGCCCTTCAAGAAAAAATAAAGATTAGTAAAAAATATACCCCTCAAGACCTTTGAAGGGGTGATCACGTAAAAAAGTCCTTTATTAAGGCTTTTCACGTGCTTTTTGTTGACTCTCATTGCATAGCGTGTGCTATACTTAAAGGCACAATAGGAGTAGATAGCTATAATGCATAGGGTATAATTCAAAATAATAGGTATGAAGGAGTTCTAAGATGATAAGTATAAGATTAATGTTGCTTTTAGGTTTGATATATGGAGCGAGCTCGTATGGGATGATGAAGGATAATACTGATATGTTTATAGGTTGGATACGTAACGATCATAACATTGAACATATATTATTAGCTAATTCAAATAGCCTCAATGACATTGTTAATGATATAAATCACGGTGCTATAAATTTGAACAATATTTATAAGAGTAAAAACAATAGGGGAGCAATGAATAGGCTAAAGTTGAAATTAATGGATCTGAGAAGAAGCTCTTCTAATAAAAAGGCTATTCAGACCGCTATAGACAAAATCCAGATAGCCTATAAAACGTTTATTGCTCAACCTGTTCTATATGAATCTGGGCCACAATCAAATCAGGGATCTTCTACTGCTCAAAAAAATATGCTTAATAATACTTCTTTCTGGTCTACTAATAAAAAGAAAGTAGGAGCAGGGGTGGCTGGAGCGATTGCTGCAGGTACTGCCGCATACCTTGGCAAAAGGGGATATAATTATTGGAAAAGAAGAAGAGAAGCAAAAAGAAGAGAAGCATTAGAGAGAGCGAATGTTATCGAAGAAGAAGAGAATAATATAGATGGCAACGATGGCGTAGTAGAGTATAGTGGTGAATAGCGATAAGCGAGCGAACAGGAAGTGAGCGCTTGCTGTATAAAGAGATATTATATTGATGCCCAATACATAGAAATTTGTATTGGGCATCAACTATTTTATTTAGAAATTAGCTTGGTGGCGTTTGATTAATATCTTTATTTTCTTTTTTTTCTCCTGATATAAGGGAAAAAAGCCAGCGATGAACGTTGGACATAAGTATGCCTAATATGATCATTGCAATTGAGCCAAAGAGTACAATACTGTGCAGTAGCTCAGTTACAAATCCTAAAGAATTAAACAGTATGATAATGCCTGCAATAATTAATAAAATACCTTTAGTGGAGGTGGTTAGCTCGAACATCTTCATTATCAGGTGCCCCTTTTTTTATTTGATTAACTTCATTTTAAAATAGATTACGAAAAACAATAAAAAGGAAGCAATGATTACAATTAGTTTTCTTGTTTTTAAAAAAAGAGTGATTAAGTACAGTCGTAGTTGCTTTAGGTAAGGGTGCCTTGACTTTTTAGTACAGAAACAATGAAAATGGAATAACTAATTTAATAATAAGTAGTGAGGCTCATGGAAAAAAATTATTTAGAATATTTTTGCTTACAAGTAGTGCGCCCTCAATACCAGCTTTTAGCACTTATAATAACCTCGAGCATTGTGCTTTTTCTGGGAGGGCGCGCGATTAATCGTTTTCGGCCAAATGAAAAATATCCAGAAGTACAGTCCGTTACGCCAGAAAGACTCAAAGAGTGGGGAGGCGATCCTGTATTGGTACAGGTGGGACTATATATCACTAATTGGCATCAGTTTAGTCTTGTAGACAATCTTTTTGTTTTTGATGGTGTGGTGTGGTTTCAATTTGATCCTGCTCTTATTTCCCTTGATACGATTGAAAAATTTTCTTTTGAAAAGGGGGAGTTGATAAAAAAATCAGAGCCAAGTACAAAGCTTATTGATGGTAAACTTCTTGCAGAATATAAGATACGGCTTCGATTTACGACTCTATTGAATCATCAATCTTTTCCTCTAGATGATCATCGTATCTACATAAGCTTGGTAAACACCGTTGTAACGCCAAGCGAGATGATTTTTCGCTCCTATAAATCAGATTTTGGAGTGTCAAAGAAAATTTTTATTCCTGCATGGCATCATATAGATAGAGCAGTTCTTTCCGGCTATGAGGAAGAGGACGTTGATAAATTTGATGAACGAAAGAATATTCGTTATCCCATAGTAGTGTTTATGATGGATTTTACGAGATCTGGCATACGTTTAATTTTGTTGATTTTTTTGCCTGTATTTTTAATTTTTTTTATTAGTTTGTTTTGGTTTTCATTTGAACCAGAATATAAAAGTTCAATTATGTATCTTGCTACCGGTGCAGTAACATCTTTGATTGCTTATCGATTTGTAATACAAAATATGTCTCCTAAGGTAGGCTATTTTCTGCTAAGTGATCATATATTTACCTTTTTTCTTGCTCTAGCCTTTATTAGCTTTGTATTTGCCCTTATATGGGTGAGGCATGGTACTATAACAAAAGGAATGTTTATTGCGCGTGGGCTTGTATTTATACTTTTTCATATACTATTCATACTCATGTGGTATTACCTTCTTTTCATTTGGGCTAAAGGATGAAGATGAAGCGACTATTTGTGATTGGTTTATTGTGTTTGTTTTCTACTTTCTCTATAACGTTTGCTCATTTTTTTACCCTTTCGCAGGCAGAATCTTATGCAAAAGTGCTTCCAAAATCAGTAATGCCAGATAATAAAAATTGGCAGCATCCAGTTTTTGACTCGTTTCATAGAAAGCAACGTCCTAACTTTTTTTCTCGGCTATCAATGCGGTTTGGATTAGGAAAAAAGCTGTTTGATATTGGAGTTTTTAAAGATGTTCTTGAGCAGATGGTTGGTGAAAGAGAAAAGAAAAAGAGAGACACTCCTTTTGGGCAACAGTTTAAACCAATTGCAAACGATACTTTTTTGATATGGACAGATCTATTTGGTGCCTTTCATTCTTTTTTGCGTGATTTAGCTTATCTTAAAGAGCGCAACATAATTGATGATTCTTTTAAAATTATTAAGCCAAACTATTATGTAGTTTTTAACGGGAATGTTGTTGGAGGGTCTCCATTTATTTTAGAAACATTCTTTGTAGTCTTACTGCTTATGAAAAAGAATCCTAATCATGTTTTTTATACGTGTGGATCTCATGAAATTGAAGAACGCTGGCAAAATTTTGAGCTTATTAGAGAGCTTAAAATGAGAGGAGAAGGTTTTTCAAAAGAGTTGATTCCGTTTGCATCCTTATTTAATCGCTTCTTTAAATCTTTGCCGCTTGCTTTATTTCTTACGCAGGATGAGAAGGACAGGCTTGAAACTGTTCTTATTGGTAATAACGATAAAATTAAAAACTACCTTACTGCTAATAATCTATCGCAGCTTTTAAATACCAAAGATCAACATAGTACATTTTTGCTCAGTAAAAAAAGGAGTAGCAATGCGACGAGTGATGAAAATAAGAAAACGGTGCAATTGCAGGCATATATAACAGGGGAAGATCGAGCAATAAATTTTCACGTAACAACAGGGCTGAGCCTTATTGGTTCATTTGAAGGAGCGACAAAGTGGCTTGTATTTTCTTCTCCAACAGAACGAAATCAAATATTGTATAACTTCCATTACGATGCTTTTGCAGAGATTAAAATAGCAAAAAGGATCAATAGCTGGACGATTGCTTTGATTAATCAGGACATAAAAAAGCTTGAAGGTTTTCAAGAAGCTGCTCTATATAATCTCATTACCGGTAGAGAAATATTTGTTTCAGGAGAGCGTAAAAAATCTACAGTGATCAATTTTGGTTCAACTATGGATTTATCAAAAGGAGCGAGTCCTATTGGTAAAAAAGTTAAAGAGGGTTTAGAGCTTGCATTTGATAGGGAGCTTGTTACTGATTCTATTGCAAATCTTATTCCCCAGATTAGAACAATTGATGACGAGTATACTCCACATAAGACTCGAGGAGCGGTGGAAGAGTTGATGAAAGACGGTACCACTTTTCTTATAGGTTCTCAAGGAAGTGCGTCTCTTGAATCGTATCTGGATATGATCCAGCGTGGTGATGTGCTTGTATTATTTCCCTTTACTGGGTCTCCTCTTTTTAGAAATCAAAACTTAAAAAATATTCTTCACTATCGAGGATCGTATATTCGTGAGGGTGAAGAACTGATTAACTACGCTCTTAAAGACTTAAAATCAAAAAAAATTGCTCTTTTTTATCAGGATGATGCGTTTGGTCGTGGAGCGCTTGAAGGGGCTCGCAGGACCTTGAAAGAGGAAGGTATGACGAGTTTCATTGAGGTACCACATGAGCGAAATGTAGTAGATTACAAATCGCAGGCTGAAAAAATAAAAGAAGCCAATCCTGATACGATACTGTTCTTCACAAACGCTCTTGCTATACGGGGATTAATACGTCAGCTAGGAGTACAATATTTTGCAGGAAAGAAGCTTCTTGGTCTTTCTGTATATGAAGATGCCTTTGAGCGATTTTTGAAAGATAAAGGTTTGGAGTTTGTACTTATTCGGATGGTTCCTGATCCTGCTACCAGTACTCTTCAAATTGCCAAAGAGTATCGGGAATGGGCGGACAGAAAAAATTTATCATATGATAAGGTTGCTTTTGAGCAATACATAAACGCAAGTATCTTATTTTTGATATTGAGTAAAATAAAGGGGCCTATTACTAAAGAGGCCATCATTAAGGTGGGTGAGAGCTTTAATAACTATTCATTCAAGGGTTTAAACTTAAATCTTAATCCAGAAACGCGTGAGCTCTCTGAAACATTATGGATTGATCCTGGTCAAGGAGCATGGATTGCTCGGTATGCAAAATCAGTACCAAGAAAAACTGCCATAGAAAAAGAAGAGCTTGTAGAAAATGATAATGTGTTACGTCTTGGTTCTACGATAGATCTATCTCTTGGGGCAAAGGTGCAAGGCAAAGCCGTACAGGCAGGGCTAGAGATTCGCCTTAAGCAAGCTCAAGTGGAAATGCTTAAAAAGATTCCTACTATTTCAATTATTGATGATGCGTATACTCCTTCAGAAACGAAAAAAGATGTTAAAAAATTTTTATCTGAGGGGATTAGTACATTGATATGCCCTGTAGGAAGTCCTACATTAGAATCTTATCTAGATTTAGTAAAAGAGGGAAGCGTTTCGGTATTTTTTCCTATAACGGGTGCGCCTATGTTTCGTGAAGAAAATCTTAGTCATCTTATTCACTTACGCGCTTCCTATGCCACAGAGGGACGTGTGCTTACCGAATATGCTCTTGATACATTGGAGACTAAAAAGCTTGCTTTATTTTATCAAGAAGACTCTTTTGGAAGGGGGCTTTTGGATGCTTCAGTTGAACTGCTTAAAGAAAGAAAGATAAGCGATTATATTGCAGTGCCCTATAAAAGAAACAAAATGGATTTCTCGGAACAAGTAGCAAGAATTAGTGAATTCAAGCCAGAAGCGATTCTTTTTTTCACTACTTCTATTGCAGGTAGAAGTTTTATTCGTCAATATGGCATTCAAAATATTAAGTCGTTGAAATTGATTGGTAACTCTGACTTTGGTGAAGAGAGAGTTATTAAGTTTATGAAAGACACAGGTCTTTCATTTACTTATGTGAATGTGATGCCGAACCCTCTCACGAGTACATTAGAGATTGTTAAGCAATTTAATGAAGCATGTAAAACATACAACGTTACTCCAGACATTTTTAGCTTAGAGGCATATGTTTCGATGGATTTATTTCTTACCACGATGCAAAGTATAGAAAAGCCGGTTACTAGAGAAAAGATAATGTCGGAGCTCATTGCCATTAAAGGCGAAGATTATAAGGGGCTCTATTTACAATTTGATCCAAAGACCAGAACGCTGCTTCATACTCTATGGTTTAACGAAGGGGCGCCTGAATGGAAAAAAATTGACCTTCTTAAAAGTGGTAAAACACACTAGCTAAAACACGAGTTACTCCCACCGGATCGGTATCAATAACCTCTCCATCGCAATTAATTGTGCCATAAGCAGCTCGAGTGTATTCAACTTCGGCAGCAAAAGTGAAATTATTAATTTTCCATAAAATACGAGGGGCTACTCGAAAAAGATAATTTAAATCGGTTCCATCACCATAAATTCTTCTATCAGTAATATTTCCACCAGTATCAATTACATTTTGTAAGATAGTGGTTCGCGCACCAAGGTTTTTGGCAATACCGATAAACCATCCAGGAATAATAGATTTGCTGTAGGTGATATCGGTATCGTTCCAAAACGCGATACCATTAAGATTGGCATACTCTCGTTTATCGCTATCTGGATCTACCGTTTTTACCGCATAACCACCTATCATGTTTTGATCAGTAGCGTTTTGATAGAAAATGAATTTAAAGCGAGTATTGAACGAGTCCCACTTCAATTTGGTATATGCGATAGCAATCGCGCTATTCAATGTTTCATTTGTTTTTAGACCAGTATCTGTTTTAAGACGGGGTCTGATGCGCTTATAATCAATGCCTAATCCTGCTCTATGCTCGCCCCAATAAGTGTCCAAACGAAAATCGAGCATGGGAGTTACGCTATCTCTCAAATAGGTAGTGCTTTTGCCAATGGGACCATCTGTAGGGAAATCAAGCTCTGCCGATCCACAGAATGTTAGCTCAAAATGCTTTTCGGGTTTATACGCTATTCTAAATTGAGGATTACGCGAGAAGGTATCAAGGGGGATTCCTGTATTGAATGAAATTGTACGAGGATCAACCCCGATTACATACAATGGATGATATGCTTGCCCCATAAGCATTTGAACCTTTTCCCATGTAAGCATCATATATGCATGGCGCATACGAAAAATATTTCCTATGCCTGCTCTACCAAAAAAATCATATTCAATAGTTCCTGAGCTATTTGCATTTTTTACTTTTGGGCCATCAATCTCCCAGCGCATACGAGTTTGCAGTGCTACCATCGTCCATTGGCCTTGGCTGTTTAAATCGTTGCAGTTAGCATCAAGCTCTATTTTTTTAGGATAAAGAAGTGTTTGATCTTCACGAGCTCCCTCCACTTGTCTTGTATCCCAGAATGATTCATTTTTTATATAACCACCCATTTTAATTGGCCAGCGCGCAGAAATAGGCTTTAATTCTTCAATTTCATTGGCTGCTTTCATAAAAAAAAGAGAGCCCAAAAGTAATAGGGCTATTGTAACTCGCTTCATTAAAATATCCTTTTTTTCGTACGCTATTGATTACTTTTTGTTTAGTGTATCGCTTGCATTATTTATTGCAATGGGCGTTCAAGATAGCCAGAAATGTGCCACGGGTGGCTAAAATCAAGATGGATATCATGCATAGGCTGATGGCGAATAAGAAAGAGAATTTCACGGAAAGAGGGGCTTTGTTCTCGTATTGTTTTTAAAAGACCTTCGATAAACATCCATTTACGAAACATCGACCACTCTTTTGATAGAGGATATCGATCAAAAGAAATATAAAGAGTTTGATGGTTGGGGGCTTGTGCAACTGATTCAACTCCCACATGTTTGGCAATAAGCTCGCTTTCTTCTAGTAGATGAAGCCAGCGATTTATCAGTTGTTGTACAGCCAAGCAGCTTTGTGATGGCCACATAATTTCATCGGATTCTTTGTACCAGCTATTGTTTTTCCAATAATGGAGTAAAACGTTCTTTTTTTGAGAGGATATTTTCCGTACAGATGTTGCATGCTGTGGCCGGTGGATAACAATCCACTCATGTAGCCATAGATAAAAAAATGCTCCAAACAAACATGCAGCACCGCTTGTAATAGTTACTGTTATAGATTTCATGATGCTAAAGATTTTTCAACAGATTTGGCAAGCGGAATGATTGAAGGGCGCCAGTTATCATTTTTTGAAATAGAAAATTCAATACATAAAGCGGGTGCAGCTATTCCCATAAGTGGGGTGCAAGGAACGCCAAAAGGGCCATGCAGCAGGAGAATGTGAGGATGCTGGTGATGGATATAGTTAGCAAGGGCAGTACTTATTTTTTTTGATTGATCAAGAGAAGTAAGATGTGCTTTATCAAAAGGTATCAGATTAAAGGGGTTTGATTTTACAGGAAGCTGTTCGTTATAAGATAGAAAGTACAAATAGAGTGAGTGCTTTTCATGAGTGGCCTGGCAGCATTGGATACGTATATATAGATCTATAGGTAATCGATTGGCAAAATGTGCATTTTGTAATGATCCCACTGTTTCTCCGGGAGATCGCGTGAGAATACAGTTAATAATTTTTTCCTTTTCTAATGCTTCTTTCAATGCACCAGCAATATCGTATGTTATTGCCCGCTCAAAGCTATCTTCAATTACTCTGCCAGTTTGCTTGGCATCGCCTGCTGGATCAAGCATGATAGTTAAGTTTTTTGCTTGAACAATGTAATTCAGTAAAAGCGCCACAATGATTGTAGTTTGCTTTATCTGCATTTTAAATCGCTTGTTAAAAACTGAGAAAGAAAAGTGGTACGTGCCATACTTTTATTATTTTTGATTCCCATGGCAATTGCTTTTGGTTGGCCAATCAAAATACATAAATGTTTTGCACGAGTAACGGCAGTATAGATCAAATTACGCTGTAAAAGAGTAAAGTGTTGCATAAAAATCGGAATAATAACGGTATCAAATTCAGAGCCCTGGCTTTTATGAATTGAAATAGCGTACGCAAGAACAAGCTCATCAAATTCTGTTGATTCATACTCAACGAGCAGATTTGAATAGCGGATCATGAGTGATCGATCTTGTAGATTGATATCTTCAATAGTGCCAATGTCCCCATTGAATACATTCTTGTCATAGTTGTTGCGAATTTGCATCACAGCATCACCAATTTTAAATAGAGTACCACCAAATGTAAGCTGTTTTTCCGTTTCGGAGCCATTAAGAAATTTTTGCAATACATGGTTGATTGCTACGGTGCCAACAGCGCCACGATTCATCGGCACGAGGACGATTGAATTTTTAGGATTACCTACTTTTCTATAAATACGTTCTAAAAGAGCTGGAACATTGGTGGGATCTTCTTCTTTGATATAAATGAAATCACGCTTACTGTTTTCAAGAGAAAAGGTAGGAAATTCTCCTCTATTTATGCGGTGAGCATTTTGAATGATAAGGCTATTCTCTGCCTGTCTAAAAATATGCGTGAGTTGAATCGTGGGAATTATTTTGCTCACGATCAAATCATGCAATACATTGCCAGCACCTACAGAAGGAAGCTGATCAATGTCTCCAATAAGTATAAGATGCGCATTGTACGGTATCGCTTTTAAGACTGAGTGCATCAAAAAAATATCAAGCATTGAGGCCTCATCTATTACCAATAGATCAAGGTCTAGTGCATTACGATCATTGTGCTTGAATTGCATTGTGCTTACATCAAATTCCAGCAAGCGATGAATCGTGGTGGCATTATGGCCAGTGCTTTCCGTGATACGCTTTGCAGCGCGGCCGGTAGGAGCTGCGAGCTTATAGCGCACTTTCTCTTTGTCTAAGATACCGAGTAATTTTTTAATCAATGTTGTTTTACCGGTCCCAGGACCGCCAGTGATGATTGTAATTTTTTGTTGTAGGCAAGTGATAATTCCTCGCTGCTGATCGTCATTAAGTTCAATATCTTGGCTTATGCGTAATGAGGCATAAATTGCATCTAAATCAAAAGAAGAAAGGCCCTTGTGGTCTAGTAGCTGCTTTATGCGAGATGCCACTCCTCGCTCTGTATGATAATGGGAAGAAAGGCTGATAAAATGTTTTTCTTCGTGAGAGAGAAGGGCAATGCGATCGCTGTTATATAAATCATGCAAAGCTAATTTGAGCTTGTGGGCGATATCAGCGAGCTCTTCAAGTTCCAGCAGTTTGATAGCTTTTTGTTTAAGCTCCTCAAGCTCAGCATAGAGATGTCCTGATCCTATTGCTTGAGACAAAGCATAAAGAATTCCGGAACGAATTCTTTTGGCGGAGTCTACGGCGCACCCCATATTTTGAGCGATTTGATCGGCAATTTTAAAACCAATTCCCCAAATATCATCTGCAAGTCGATAGGGGTTTTCTTGTAATACAGAGATCGATTGCATGCCATATTTTTTATAAATTTTAGTGGCATACGTGGGAGAGATGTTTTTCTCTTGCAGGAAGACCATAATATGCGATATCTCTTTTTGGTCTTGCCATGCTTCGATGATTTTATCCACTCGCTTGGGTCCTATACCAGGTACTTCATGAAGTCGATATGGAGTTTTATCAATAATATCAAGAACCTGATCGCCAAACTTTTTTACCAGCTTTTTTGCATAGACAGGGCCAATCCCTTTAATCATGCCGGATGCTAAATACTTTTGAATACCTACAGTAGTTGTAGGTAAAGAAATTTTGCAGTTTTGCGCTTCAAACTGTTTGCCAAACTTTGGGTGCATAATCCATGAACCAGTAACTTCTATTTGTTCTCCGGCATGGATTGAGGGAATATGTCCCTTGATGAGTGCTGAATGTGATCGTGAGGTGTTTACCACGAAAATGGTAAAGCCATTTTCTTCATTGTGAAAAATGATGCGGTCAACAACCCCACTTAGCTGTTCTTGTTCAGGCATAACCCCTTACTATGATTTTAAAATTTCTTTAATCTTGTTTAGGGTGATTTCTTCTATTTTCATGCTATTCAAATGAAGATAGATCTTTTTTAAAGCTTCCCCTTCTTTTTTTGTATCAATGCCCGTTTCTGGCAAAAGGCTGCGTACTATTTTGTACTTTTCAAGCCGATCAAAAAACTGAGCTTGTGCTTTCGGGCAGCTTTCAATGAGATCGTGCAAAAAGTTGTTAAGATCAATAAGGAAAGTCTCAAAAATAGCGATGTTTTGGATGTGATGATCAAAAAGTTTATGTTCGTCTTTGTTTCCTGGTTTTGCCCATTCCAAAAGAAGACAATCCCCTTCTTCCCTACCGCGCAGGGCGCAAGATTCTTTTATAAGCACCTCCATAGCGGCTTTTACCGTTACAGTTTTTACGATAGCACGAAATGGCTCAGAAATTTTCTCAAAATCAGATCTCATTTTTTTGAGTAGGGTCGCAAAAGTTGAACTAGTTCCTTCTTCTTCTTCTATTCGTGCAAGTTCGCTTAAAGAGTATTTAGCATCGCCATAAAGATATTGACCGAGATGTGTTTTATTTTGCTGTAGCTTACCACATAAAATGTTTCTCATATCCATTTGATATTTTTTTATTTTACCGACGGTTTCTCCGTCAACCTTAGAGCCATCTATTGTGTCAATAAGATACTTATTGAAAATAGGTAAAAAAGGTCCTTTCAAGCTGTGGCAAAATGAGATAGAAGGAAAGGATAATAAGAGAGCCAGTGCAAATATTTTTACTTGTTTCATATTAATACCTTTATATCTTTAATTAAAAATTTGCTTCTAGATTGAGCGATACAGCCCAATCATCTCCGATGCCTTTATTCCAGCTAGTTCCTTCAGCATTAATGCTAAAGAAAAGAGCATAGTCAGGCCGAATGAATTTAAGCCCAAGGCCAGCTACTGATTTAAATTGGTACGCCATTCCTTTTTTCGCATGTTTAATATCAAGTTCTGGTAATAAATCAGAGTCAACGCAATTTAAGTTTTTTAATGTTTCATCTCGTTGTAACCAAAAATCTGATCCGATCGTAATATCCCATATTTCTCCGGTGATACACCACCTGCTAAACCATCTAAAAATTACGCCAGGATGTACCTGTGTTTTAATTGCATAGGGATAAAATTTATCAACAAGCGCTTTGTCAAGAAATGCAACAGTAGCTTCTTGTACAGCAGGATCGGTACTTTCTGTATCAAGATCATCAAAAGATTTTGCTGGTATGCGTCGTGCATAAAAGCGGGTTTCGTTTGCTGGTGTGAGATATTCAACTGAAAGGCGATTATTCCATGATATATTGTCGGACCATTCAAACTCATCGAGTAATGCACGTAGCGACGTGCGTGAGCGCATTATGAAGCCGAGCCCTAGATGCCGATGATTACCAAGCTCCGTATCAAGCAATATTGCGTTTAATCGGTCGAGCGCTCCTAAGAGAAAACCATTTTTATTTTTACAAATATTGCCAATTAAAAGCAGCCTCATTGCTTCCTGTTCGTTTGCGCTTACGGTGGGATTGGTCAAATCGCCATCTTTAAAAATAATATCAAAAGCGTCTTGGAGACTAAAGGTTGGCTGTGCTAAATTATTGCTAAAGGATGATCCGTTGATATCTTTTATGACGGTAAACGCGATCGGCAAAGTTAAAAATCCTCCAATACGCAAAGCAAAGGTATCAGATCGAAAGGCAGCATAGTCTGCTTCAAACCTAAAATCACCAAAGCCAAGTTTGTCGGATGCGCCATGATTTTTACTAAATGACTTGAACTCATCAGGTGTAAAAGCACCAAAATCATTTTCTATAGCAGCTTTTTCGCTTGGAGTCGCAAAATGGTTGCGTTCAATGTAATAAAAGGGCCAAAGCATACGAACTTCAGCTCGTTTCCATTGGCGCCATGCATGAAGCATAATACCAATTCTGCGTTGTTCTACGGTAAAATTGCTAAAGAGTTTCAGCGTCTTTCCAAACATCGTAGAGTCAAGAAGATCGCTAATTTGACCTGCATCAGGAATGCTCTCTTTAATCTTGGCCGATATAGTATCGAGTTTGCTAAATAGGGTGATTTTATCAAGATCGAGATAGCTATTAATATTGCTGCTTTTGCAGGTGAACACACTTCTATTCATATAGTTCCAAAAAAGTTGACCACCACAGATCCACTGTTCTGGTTCTTGATAGGAATGCATCTCCCAAAGAGGGAGATCTAAAATGCTTCTTTTTACAAAAGGATTAGTGCGTAAATAAAGTTCTTCATCGAGAACGGTAAATCCGCCCGCATCTTTAATGAGAGTTATGATATCAAATGCTGGTATAGTAGCTCGCGTAGAGCTGTTGTCGAATGGGGTTTCATCCAAGTAACTGCCAAGTAACATATCCTCTTCAAAATTATCTTCAATCGTATCTACAAACCTGCCATCTTTGCTACGCAGTGGAGAAGAAAACATAATAAACCCTGCGCATAGCAAAAATAAAAGTCGTACAAAAATATTTTTTTTCATGATTCAAACTCTAATTTTCTATCATAGTTATTAAGTTGAATAGCTCCATATGCTCCATATCTTAGATTGCAGTGTACTTTTTTTTAACGATGATGACAAAGAGGTGATTTAAAGAGCTTCTTTTTTGCCAAATGCGGGGATTTTAGTAATATGAATGTCGTTATTTACTCAGCGCTAAAAGGACTATTATGATAAAAGAGCCAGAAAAGCAACGTCATTTTATTATTGAAGGCAATATTGGTGCCGGAAAGTCCACTTTTTTGAAGATGCTTAAACAGTATCTCAATATTCAAGTGGTGCTGGAACCCCATGAGCAATGGCAGGATGTGGGAGGCGGACACAACCTTTTAGATCAATTTTATAAAGATCCCAAGCGTTGGGCCTATAGCTTTCAGTCCTATGCATTCGTGAGTAGGATAATGAATCAGCAAGCTCACGCTCGTATTAATCCCTATTTGGTACAACTGCTTGAACGATCGGTATTTTCTGATCGTTATTGTTTTGCCTATAACTGCTATGAGCTTGGGTATATGAACGCTCTTGAATGGAAAATATACAAAGAATGGTTTACCTGGCTTGTTGAATCGTATATGGCGCAGCCTGATGGATTTATTTATCTTCGAACCAAACCAACCATTTGCTATGATCGCTTGAAAAAGAGAAATCGTCACGAAGAAGCCCAGGTTTCTCTTGATTATATTACGCGTGTTCATGAAAAGCATGAAAGGTGGCTTGTTGAGAAAGAGGGAGTTGCGCCGATTTTAAAAGATGTTCCCGTTTTGATTCTTGATTGTGATGCTGAGTTCGAAGACAATCGCGCAGAGCAGGAAAAGCATGTGGAAGCGGTTGGTGCTTTTGTTATGCCTTATTTGCCAATCGACTCAAATCGTTCATCGATTTTTTCCCTATAGCTATAAAACCTTGTAAAAAAAATGAAAAAGGCATTAAAATAGGGAATAGGTAAGCATGGCAGTGTGCTAACGGGAAAAAATAATTCTAAAAACCTAACTCACGAGGGATATTATGGAAGGTATCTTTTATGTTAAAGCTGCCGCTTTTTTAGGAGCTGCGATTGCGATGGGAATCGGTTCTATTGGGCCAGCTTTAGGACAAGGCCTTATTGGTATGAAGGCATGTGAAAGTATGGGGAAGTATCCTGAAAGCGCCGGGAAGATTCGTACCACAATGATGATTGCTATGGGACTTGTAGAAACGGCGGCAATCTATGCATTACTCATTGCAGGGGCGCTTATCTACGTTGGATATGCTACCAATTAGGCTACAATAAGATATTGAATATTTTGCGCTTCCGCGCTATTTTTAGCTATATTGTTTTTATAATAAATGGAATATAGTGAAGCGGACGGTGCGCTAATGAAAAAAACTTTTCCACATTTTCCATACATGGTGCTTTCTAATGGTTGGTTTCTATGAATATTAATGCCACGATATTTGTCCAGGCGGGCAATTTTTTTATTGCCTATCTTCTTTTTCGCTATTTTTTTTTAAAACCAGCTTATCGTGAGTTGTGTGTGCAGGAGGCCCATCGACATTCTCTCGAAGATACCGTTACGCATGATAAGCACTCTGTTGAAACAGAGCGTCAACATCAAAAAGCTGCTTGGGTACGCTTTACTGGCTGGTGTGCAGAATATATTCCTTCTGTAAAATCACACGTATCTCTTTTTAGAGGTATCTCGCCGATGATCAGTATCAAACCATTTTCTGAATCAGAACAGAAGGTGGTACGGAATAAGCTCGTACGTGCTATAGCGCAAGAGTTTGAGGAACGCTATGAATAGTTCTCAGACCATTCTCATTTTTTTTCGCTTGGCCAATTTCGGGGTTTTGATTGGTATTTTTTGGTATCTATGGAAGCGTTTTGGAAGGCAAATAGTTCAATCTGCTTATAATGCTCAGATTGATTACCTCGATACATTATCTCGTACCCATACGGTATTACGCAAAGAGCACAATAATATAAAAAAGACGATTCGTTTTGAGGATGAGGACCGAGCGATGCTTAAAGAGCGTTTATTTACATGGCGGCAGGCGGTTGATAAGGAGCATTACGCTATGGCCACTGCGCTTGATGATCGCAAGAAAAAGCTTGATATTCGTCTAAAAGAACAGATTGCTCGTGTATCTGAATACCGTCTGTATCAATCGGTAAAAGGGGATGCTTTGGCCGAAATAAAAGAAAATCTTTCGAGTAAGTTTGCAGCAGAGAAATCGCAAGAGCTGTTTATTTCAAAAGCGATGAAAAGAATGGAGAGTGCATGATATCTCCAATGGCACAGAAATACGCACAAGCATTCATCAATCTATTCGGACCGGAAATTTCTCGCGATACAATTAATCAATTAAAAAAAACAATAACCTTTTTTAAAGATCATCGCCGAGCATTATTTTTGCTCACCGTGCCCACGATCAAGCCAGAGGTAAAGCGAAAAGGGGTGAAGGAGCTTTGTGCGCGATTTGATCTGCCAGCAGCACCATTTATTCGCTTATTTGATTTGCTTATTGAGCATCGGCGAGGCTATTTTCTATTACAAGTTTTTGAGGCAATCGTAGTCCAATATAATAAAGTTCATAATATAGTAACTGTTCTCGTAGAAAGCTCATGCTCATTGTCTGATGAGACCAAAAGAGAGCTCGTTTCTTTTGCGCAAGGTCATTTTAAAGGAACGAAAGAGTTTGAATTTCGAGTGGCACCGGCATTGATTGCGGGGATAAAAATTTCGAGTGGAGCATTGCTGTGGGAATCATCGGTTCAAAAGTATTTGCGCGCATGTGCACGTACGCACATTTGTTGAGGAATTATGGAAAAAAATATTGATTTGGTGTCGCTTTTTGAACAATCACTGCGTGATCTTCCCGAGGAAAAGTTGGAAGAAATCGGTATAGTGGTACAGGTGGGTGATAGTATCTGCCGAGTGCATGGGCTCAACAATGCTGTGTATCATGAGCTTATTATTTTTGAAGGGGGCAATCAGGGAATTGTTCTTCAACTAGACGAAGATATCGTTTCTATTTTTTTGTTACATAGCAACATTCCGGTGAATGAACGTGAAGTTGCAAAACGTACCGGTAGCGTATTCAAAACGCCAGTTGGTATGAATTTGCTTGGTCGTGTAATTGACGCCATGGGAAATCCCGTGGATGGTCTTGGTGAAATTAAATATGATGATCATTGGCCTATTGAGTGGGAAATTCCAGGCATTATCGAACGCTCTCCAGTGAATCAATCGCTTGAGACCGGCACCATAGCAGTTGATGCACTTTTTCCTATTGGTAGGGGCCAACGGGAGCTGATTATTGGTAACCGTAATACCGGTAAAACGTCTCTGGTTATTGATACAATTATGCATCAGCGCGATAAAAATATGATTTGTATTTATGTGGCTATCGGCCAACGGCAAGCGAATGTTGCTCGTATTATGCGTTTGCTGCAAGAAAATGGCGCATTAGATTACACCGTTATCATTAGCGCAGAAGCAAGCGAAGCGGTATTAAATCAATACTTGGTGCCGTATGCTGGTTGTACGATCGGTGAATATTTCAGAGAGAAAGGGCATGATGCATTAATCATTTACGATGACTTAAGTAATCATGCAGTTGCGTATCGTGAAATGTCTTTGCTTTTACGCAGAGCTCCAGGGCGCGAAGCTTATCCAGGAGATGTTTTTTATCTGCATTCCCGTTTGCTTGAACGTGCCGGTAAGCTGAAATCTGGAAGTTCGCTCACTGCTCTTCCTATTGTGCAGATTCAAAGTGACGATATTACTTCTTATATTTCAACCAACCTGATTTCAATCACTGATGGCCAAATATTTCTAGATACCCAGCTTTTCAATCAGGGTATTCGTCCGGCCGTGAACGCAGAGCTTTCTGTGTCTCGTGTAGGGGGTGCTGCTCAAACAGATGCAATTAAGAAGATGACCAAAGCATTGCGGCTTGATCTTGCTCAGTATCATGAGCTTCTTGATTTTGCCCAGTTTGGCACTGAGCTCGATGATGTGGCCAAGCGCAGGTTAGCTCGTGGAGAGCGCGCAATAGAACTTTTAAAACAGCCGCAATACGTCACCTACTCTTTTGTGGATCAATCACTCATGCTGTTTCTTCTTCGCTATGATTTTTTAGAATCGGTGAAAGTGGCACAGTTGCATGCGTTTGTAACTCAGTTTGTGAGCTATGTAAAATCGGTTTATAAAGAAGAGTTGTACGATACCATTTTTTATACACAAGAAATTTCTGATGAAATGATCGAACGACTCAAAGATGTGGCGAAAGAGTTTGGCAAGTTGTTTGTGGCGCCTCAGAATAAAGGTGTATAATTTGCGGTTTGTGTGCCCTAGGGTATACTAATAGTTCTTATTTTTTGAACTCATTTTATTTTGCGCCCGTAGCTCAGTTGGATAGAGCGACAGACTTCTAATCTGTAGGTCGCAGGTTCGAATCCTGCCGGGCGCACCATCTAAAAAACATGCTTTATTCTAATGCTATATTTTTTTGACAAATTCAGATTTCAAACCAATTTTGCCAAATCCATCAACTTTGCAATCAATATTATGATCTTCATCGACCAACCGTATGTTTTTTACTTTTGTACCAGCTTTTATGGTCGATGAACTTCCTTTTAGTTTAAGATCTTTGATGAGCGCTACAGAGTCCCCATCATTCAAGATATTTCCATGCGCATCTTTGACAATCTTTTTATTTTCAACCTTGCTGATTTCTGCTTCTACGTTCCACTCATGAGCGCATTCAGGGCAAATCAAAATTCTATTATCTTCATAAGTATACTCTGAACTACATTTTGGACATTTTGGCAAATTAATCATTAGTGCATTTCTCCCAATAATTATTACGTGATTTTAATGTTTCAAAAATAGACTTTTTCCAGTCTTCATAAAAAGCAGGATCGGTGCCCATACCACTTAATAAACTTTGGATGTCATCAGGTATTGGATATACATACAATTTTTCCAAAAACTTTGTTACAACCTCAAAAGCCTCTTCAACGGTCAAAATGTCTACATCTTTCTTATTAAAAACAACATTAATAGCATCTAACCAATCACCCCACAAAGCCGGATCAAATGGCTTACCATTACACCAAAAATTTATATCTATACCACCAAGAAGCGATCCAATATCGTCAGACTTTGTAAGCTCATACCACTTTTCTAGAAACTTAGTCATCGCTTTAAAAGCTTCTAGCTTAGTCAGTTCGTTTTTCATAGAATCCCTAATCTAATTTTTAACAAGCGGTCTAATTAAATCTATACCCAATTCATAGCTCCATGGCACTGCATTCTTACCTGCCCATCTTATCTGGCCATTTCTTGCTTTTGCCCATATTTGAAAACCGTCTGGTAAATTTTCCAAATAAACTTCATTACCATACTTATCAAACCCTTTAAAATTACCCTTTTTATTAACCATACTCTCTATTATTGCTCTAGATTCCGGGGTATCTTTTGAAAAATGCCCTTCTGAATTTCTGAAAATATGATTTTTATCCTTGTCAGATATTTCATATTTTTTTTCTTCTTCATCATCTTTTTTTGGACCGTCTGGAGTAGAACTTATAGTTCCACCATTACTATCAACCGATGTTGATCTCTGATTGCGCTGTAGGTATTCATCAAATAAATGTATATTGATACTCTCAAAAGAATATTTTGGTATGTGATCATGCTGCACTATTGAAACACATACACCTATTAAAGAGCCTACAACAGCTCCTGCCATTAATGTTACCGGTCCAAAAAAAGATCCGAGAGAACTTCCAGCCACAGTGCCAAGCGACACACTTGCACCAATGCTCCAGACAATAGGCAAGGCCATGTTGTGTGTTAATACACCGCTACGTCCGACAAAAAAAGTGTGTGGCCGAGGCATCTCAAATATGAAAACATCAATCCTCTTTTTGACATATTCTACGTAAGAAATACTTTTATTTACATTTTTACAAAAGAGAACATCGCCTATCTTAAGTTTGTATGCTGGCACCCATTGCTTCGTTGATGCACGATAAAATTCCTGTACTGGAGTGCACGTAATTTTATCGTGTCCTTCAAGCCAAACGTTAATGAATTGCTCTGTTTTACTGCGACCACATCTTTTTACACTTTTACTCCCAAAACCACCCTTATTATCATATGTTGCAACTATCACCTTTTTATGTAGCGTCTGACGGCACAATTGTTCAATTTCAATGCATGAGCCATCGGCAACATGAATAAGCGTGTGTACACTGAAGCCATGACCTATAAGAGTTGAACAAGCAGTAACAAGTAAATAGTAAATCAAAAAATTCTTCATTAGTTTTCTACAATCCGCCATTCTTTTTCATTTCCCAAATATTCGTCAAAGGTGCACATGTGCACTATCGGATTATTTTAGAACTTTTTCGTTTGCATAATCCAATACCTCAAGAAGTAATAAAAAGTGATCAATTCAATCGAAAAATTAAAATCTATTCTTTCTCAAGCATCAAATATCGCTGACCCTTTTTTCTTTTTTCCCTTACTTCATGAATTTGCACTCAATCTTACTCGCCCTTATTTCAATGAAGCTTGCAGGCAAATTCAGGCTGAGGAGGAAAAAATGAAAACTTGGATCGATAGCATGCCTCATCATCCTACGGCCGAACTCAAGCAATCATACTATGATCAATATAAAACAGTTGCAGCCTGGTATAGTTTAAACCAAATTATGGTATTTTTTGAGCGCTATGATTTTGCGTACCATGACATTGCTATCCAAAATCTTACGCAAAAAAACATTGATACTGCACAATTTCGCAAAGAACATTATGCCATGATTAGCTATGCGAGAACTGGAATATGCCCTTCTATTTTTCCTACAATCGAAGAATATAAGCATTATATGAGACGTGTAATAGATGCCCTAGAGAATATTCTGATCAATGCTCCATCATCCCTCGCAGTACACACCTTTCACTTCGATAAAAAATCTAACATTTTATTTCTGTATAATGAATAAGAGAAAGTCTATACAATCTAGCTGTCTGAGGTCTTCATGAAACCTAAAAAAAGAAGTTTATCTCGTATTACTATTGATATCCCTGAGGCTGATCACAAGCGATTTAAGGCTATGGCTGCTGTCCAGGGTAAAAGTATGCGTGAAATTGTAGTTGAAGCTATACAAGAACATCTCCAAAAAACACAAGCCGCTAGCTCAAAGAAAAAAGAAGAATAATGAATAAAGCAGTCATCTATGCTCGCGTATCATCGAAAGATCAGGAATCTGAAGGGTTTTCTATTCCCGCCCAACTTAAATTTTTGCAGGAATATGCCTCAAAAAATGGCTATAGCATTGCTAGAGAATTTATTGATGCCGAAACTGCAAAAAAGGCTGGCCGTAAGCAATTCAACCTTATGCTCAATTTTATTGCAGAACATGGTATCAAACACCTCTTAGTTGAAAAAACTGATCGATTACTCAGAAACATGTCTGATTATGTGATCATCAAAAAGCTATTTAGCTCTTCAGATGTCTCAGTACATTTGGCAAAAGAAAATTCGATTCTTGGCAAAGATGCACGATCCAATGAAAAGTTCATGTTTAGTATCAAAGCCGTAATGGCAGAGAGCTATATTGATATTCTATCTGAAGAAGTAACAAAAGGCATGAAAGAAAAAGCAGCACAAGGCACATATCCTTCACTAGCTCCTTACGGCTATCTAAATGCCTGAGTTGATGGCAAAAAAGTCATTGTAATCGATCCCGATACAGCTCCATACGTGAAAAAATGTTCGATCTCTATGCCACAGGTTCCTTTTCTCTTCTAGGCCTTCGCAAAAAAATGCTTGCTGATGGCATGATTTATCGGAATGGAAAAAATTTCTATAGCAGCAAGGTTGAGCACATTCTTAAAAATGAATTCTATACCGGAGTTTTTTACGGGGGATCAGAAAAATGCGAAAATGCTTCCCATGAAGCAATTATCTCAAAAGAATTCTATCATAAAGTACAAGGGATGCTCAGAAACCCGTATAAGAACAAATCAAAAAAGGGTCTCTTTCCTTATGCTAATTTAATGAAGTGTGGCATATGCGGATGCGCATTAACTGCTGAATTCAAAAAGGAAAAATACATTTACTATCGATGCACGGGATATAAGGGAAACTGCAAACAGCCATATCTCAAGCAGGAAGTGGTTGAAAGCACCTTTGAGGATGTTCTAGAGTCACTTACCATATCTGATGAAGCGCATGACTTAATCCTACACGGACTACGCTCAAGCCTTGTGGACAAAATGGAATATCATAACAAGGTCGTAGGCCAGACAGAGCGCCAAATCAAGTTCTTGCAGAAAAGGATTGATGCTGCCTATCTTGATAAGCTCGATAAAAAAATAAGCGAAGAATTTTGGCAATCTCACACTACAAACTGGCTAGATGAAAAACAGCGACTGACCGACAAGCTTTCATCTCTACAAAAAGCCGATCGCAATTACCTTAAAAATGCCAACCTTGTTATAGAACTTGCAAAGAAAGCCCTCCCGCTCTTTAAAAAGCAAAATACTGATCAAAAAAGACGGCTTATTAACATTCTAGTTTACCACTGCTCATATAAGGACGGAAAGCTCGATGTAGAGCTGAAACCGGTGTTTAAAATGTTGATGGAATCGAAAAAAACTAGAAAGTGGTGCACCAGCCTTCGCTAAGGCTTCGGCTGGCGGGGCCAGTTTTTTTAATGATTTAATAGATATTTATAGAAAAGGTGAGAACGAAGGCTGTTCGCATTCAACAATACTTTCATATGGATTCAATTCGATGGAGAGCTGAAAAGCTATGAAAGTTGTTGTGAGCTAATCATAGTGCCAAATGCTTTTTATACATGGATAGTTGGCAAAAAAATGGAGCTAAGTAGTATTGCAAGAAAGAAGAAATATATATAAAAAAGCGATTGCTTCGATTGAATGCGCGCTACAGAAGCCCGCTTTTTTATATATAAAATTAGTGCAGCTAGTAACAAAACATTTTTTTTAGTTTACCTATAGACGAAACGTTAAAAATGCTTTAGATTACTATAATAAGGCTACGAAAACAGTGTTCGAAATTTTACAAAGAAATGTTCAACCAAATATTACAAAGGTGATTCTATGAACAAAAAATTATTGGCAATGATGGCATTTGTGCTTGTTGCTTCGCAAATTCAAGCGGGTCAAAGTCCTAAAAATCAAGAAAATTCTTGGGGGATGATGACTAAAAATATATTAGCTTCATTCGGCTTTTATAGTCTGCTTGATACAAAAAAAGAAAACTTAGACGATTATCTTAATGTGTATGATGATGCTTCTAAGAACAACTCGGTAACTCACAAACAGGCTTTAAATTTTAAGCGTGCAATTGGTACTGGATATCCTGGCTGGATTGGCGATCGTACGCAACGTTTTGTGACTCGAGGTCTTCTTCCATTGATGCTTATTGCAACTCCTGTAGCTAAGAAACTTACTGAAGATTCAGAAAGTGAAGAAGGCGAAGAAGATTCTAACTAATTAGATTCGTTTTTTTCTTGTAGAGAATAAGGGGCACCAGAGAAATCTGGTGCTTTTTTTGTGCAGATGATGAAAAGCTGCGTGTGTTTATCCTGTATAGCCTTGGCGTAGACGAGTTTATTTTTGAGCGAGCCTCCGAAGATTTTCTAGTGCTTGTACCGGGTTTTTGTTATCAAAAATAGCGGATGCTGCAGCAATATCTTGTACGCCGGCAGAGACTACTTTCTGAATATTTTCAACGTTAACTCCTCCATCGATGCCAACAATTATTTTTTTACCAATTGTTTTTGCACGATCTAGAACTTGGGTAACTTTTGAAAGCGTATCCGGCAAAAAACGTTGACCAGAAAAGCCGGGGTTCACCGACATCACCAAAACATGATTTATGCTATTAAGCAGAGAAAAAATTTCAGCAGCGTTCGTTTTTGGGCTAATCGCAATGCTCGGGATCCAATTTTTTTCTGTTATACATTTGATTACCTTTTTTGGGTCATTCGTTGATTCAAAATGAAATGAAACAATGCTGCCATCTTTGAGCTTCAATGTATCACACCAATCAGCCGGATTATCCACCATCAGATGCACCCATATCTGCTTGCTTGTGGATTGTGCAATTGCGTTCACCATATCGGGGCCAAACGTCATGTTCGGTACGAAATGATTGTCCATAATATCAACATGAAAGCCATCACTATAGTGCTCAAGAAGCTTAATTGATTTTTCGATACATAGAAGATTGCCGCTTATTAATGACGGGAACAGTTTGATCATTTTTTTCCTTTTTAAGTCCATTTTATCTTTCGTTTAAACTTATATGTTATATGTATAAGTCGCAATCAGACAGTTTTTTGGCTTGGTACGAATAGAAAAAAGGATTGCGGTATCTTTCATGGTCGGTGTTATTTTGCCATTTTCATAAGGCAAAAGATTTGATAAAAATCACTATTCTTTTATTCTTATATTTAACCATTCGTTCATTATTTTTTACAGATATATGCGTGATCAAAGCGCAGGGAGTAAGCAGCGATGATAACAAAAGTAGGTATGATCATTTTGCTTGAGCATAATGTTGATGCAGCCGTTGAATTCTATAAAAAGCTAGGCCTCAAACAAATCTTTCATATTAAAGATTCCTGGGCAGAATTTGCTGTTGGGGGCGTTAAGATTGGTCTTTGCCCTACGAGCCAAGAGCCGCACGATACAGTCACCGGACTCGTTCTTGAAGTGGATGATGTTAAAGCTTTTTATGAGAAGTACAAGGACGAAATTTCATTCAAATCAGAGCCGGTGGAAAAGGTGCATGGCCTGATGGCAAGCATTAAAGATCCGGGAGGCAATCTTATCGATCTCTATCAGCCAACCCCTGAAAAGGTGCAACAGCTGGTGAAGCATGTTGTGGACAAAGAGAAGTCGGCAGAAGGCAAAAAAGGCTGTAATCCAGCTGATTGCCGATGCAAAAAAGATAAAGCCTGCGCTTAGCAAAATCCCTTGTCTTTTTCTGCGCTGGATTGTGCTGCGCAGTATGTGCTTTTAGTCCATTGAAACCCCTAGGCCTAAGCAATTTTCAGGGTAAGATGACGCTGCGCGTGTCCTTTAAAAAAGCTCGTTTAGGCAGAATGTTTTCGATCTGAATTGTTGTCGGATGTTTTTTAAAAAAGCATAAAATTGATGAATAGTAAAAACTAAAATTAATCCCATTATATAGGCTGATCTAAAGGTTATATTGATAGATATCGATAAATAAAATATGAGTCTGGGCGCTCAAATAAAATATATTGAAAGTTTGAGATATTTTGGTATGCTGAAGATGTTAAAAAATGATATTCACTAACCCTTCATACAGGAGGAACTATGTTTGAAAGAATCAAACCATTAGGGGATCGTGTACTGATTAAACGAGTACCGGTTGAAGAAAAGACTGCATCTGGAATTATCATTCCTGATGCTGCAAAAGAAAAAGCGCAAACAGGGCATGTGATTGCCGTTGGTGCAGGGAAAAAAGATGCTTCCGGCAATACAATTACTCTCACCGTTAAGGCGGGCGATACCGTTTATTTTGGTAAATATGCTGGCACAGAAGCGGGCGATGATTATTTGATCATCAAGGAAGATGAGCTTTTAGGCGTGATTGACACTAAGTAAATTAAATAAGTAATCGGAGAATATTATTATGGCTAAAAAAATTATATTCGGAGCTGATGCGCGTGATCGTATCAGAAGAGGAGTAGATACTCTTGCAAACACAGTGAAGATCACTCTCGGGCCCAAAGGTAGAAACGTTGTATTTGAGCGTTCGTTTGGTTCTCCTATGGTTACTAAAGATGGTGTAACAGTAGCTAAAGAGATTGAGCTTGAAGACAAAATTGAAAACATGGGTGCGCAAATGGTGCGTGAAGTGGCCAGCAAAACTGCAGATGTTGCAGGGGATGGTACCACGACGGCGACTGTGCTTGCGCAAGCTATATTCCGCGAAGGAAATAAGTTTGTAACGGCGGGTGCAAATCCAATGGAGCTCAAGCGAGGTATCGATAAGGCTGTTGCGGTTGTAGTGCAAGAGATCAAAAAGAATGCAAAAGCGGTAACGAGTAAAATTGAGATCGAACAAGTGGCTACTATCTCTGCCAACTCGGACGCTTCTATTGGTGGTCAAATAGCAGAAGCTATGGAACGCGTTGGGCGCGATGGCGTGATCACTGTTGAAGAAGCAAAAGGTATGCAAGATGAGCTTGATATCGTTGAAGGTATGCAATTTGATCGCGGATACCTTTCTCCTTATTTTGTAAATAATCCTGAAAAAATGGAAACTACGCTTGATAATCCGTGCATTTTAATCTTTGAAAAGAAGATTAGCACGATGAAATCAATGCTTCCTGTATTAGAGCAAGTAGCAAAAGGTGGCCGCCCATTACTCATCATCGCTGAAGATGTTGAAGGGGAAGCGCTTGCTACGTTGGTGGTGAATAAGCTTCGTGGTACGTTAAACGTTGCTGCGGTAAAGGCTCCTGGCTTTGGTGATCGCAGAAAAGCGATGCTTGAAGACATTGCTATTCTTACGGGCGGTAAGATGATTTCTGAAGATCTTGGTGTACAGCTTGATGCAGTGATGCTTGAAGATTTGGGTACTGCAAAGAGAGTAGTAATTACTAAAGAAACTACAACCATCATTGAGGGAGCTGGAGATAAAGCTGCTATTGATGGACGTGTACAGCAAATTAGATTGCAAATTGAAAACACCTCTTCTGATTACGATCAAGAGAAGATGCAAGAACGGCTTGCAAAGCTAGCAGGCGGCGTTGCAGTAATCAAAGTGGGTGCGGCAACTGAAACTGAAATGAAAGAGAAGAAAGATCGTATTGAGGATGCACTTCATGCCACACGTGCTGCTGTGGAAGAGGGCATTGTAGCTGGCGGTGGCGTTGCGTTGCTTCGTACGCAATCAGCTCTTGATAGTCTTGATCTTAAAGATGATGAAAAGCTTGGCGTGCAGATTGTGCGTCGTGCTCTTGAAGAGCCAATGCGCATAATTGCAAGCAATGCAGGCTTTGATGCTGCAGTGATTGTGAATGCAGTAAAAGCTAAAACAGGTAATAGCGGCTTTGATGCTAAGACAGGAAAAGAGACTGATATGGTAGCTGCTGGTATTATCGATCCTGCAAAAGTTGCTCGTTCTGCAATACAGAATGCGGCATCTATTGCTGGATTATTGCTCACTACCGAAGCTTCTATCTCTGAAATTCCACAAGAGAAGAAAGAAGTTGCTCCTGCGCCTGGAATGGGTGGCATGGGCGGTATGGGCGGTATGCCGGGAATGTATTAAAGAAACTAAGACCAAAAAAAGACCTCGGCTTTACTGCTGGGGTCTTTTTTTTAATTGCATATTGATGTTGATTGCTCAATCTAGGTTCTCTATTTCAAGATTACTCCGATCTTTCCAAACGGAATCACCTCTCATTCACATTGGCTTTTGGTCTCGTTCAGAGGTTGTTTAAGCTGACGTGACGTGCTATCGTACTTAGATTTATGTGTACATAATTTCAAGGTAAATTATGAAGCAGTTTCTCGTGCCGACTCTATCTCTTTTATGTATGAGTAGCCTTTCTGCAATGCAAAACTTGGGCACGGCGGTGCAAGAGAGAGAAGCTAGGATTGTATTTACAGATAAGGTGCAAGAGAAATTAAAGCTTTGTGATGCAACGCTTCAAGAAATAACGAAAGAGAACCAACAGCTCAAATCGCTTTGCTTGCAGCAGCAGCGTGAATTGAATTATGCCAGCAGTTTTTTATGTTGGCAACGAAGCCTATATACGAGAAGCGCGATTTTATTGGCAGGATGTTGCTATAGTTATGTTCATTATTTGCGTCCTCTGCTTATGAATAAAAAGAGAAAGCTAAAGCCTTCATTCAAGAGAAAGTTTGTCGCTTTTTGCGCGCTTGACATAAAAGAATTTTGGCCGCAAAAAAAGTGTGCGTAAGTTTGCAATAAAATTGTATGAGTATTTAGGCCAGGATTTTGCGAAAGTTGAGATATTGGGCTAGTAATATTTCCGCATGCTCTTTGTAAGGCTGAAAGAAAGTAGCAAAAATCGCTATGAAATCGAAGAAGCAGACATGTAATGTTTGCGATTTTATTAGATGGGAAGCTTTATTTTTATCTTATTTGCAGTATAATGAATAGAACCTCTTCATCTTATTTCTACGTGAAATAGAGAAGAGAGGGTGCTCCTATAAGGGCATAATGTAGAAAGAAAAGTTTAATTATTTTACACAAAAGGTACTGTTATGCAGAAGCTATTTTTATTGCGGATGCTGATAATTTTTGGTCTATCATTTTCTTTTGCCAATCCAATGATGGCGATGGATAAAGCAAATAATGGTAAATTAGATGAAGTCGTGGCGAATCCTGAAGAAGTTCTCTGTTCTGTAAAAGATGAAGAGGAATCAGAAGAAACTGAAGAAAATTCTAAAGAAGAAAAAGAAGCTAAGCAAAAACAAGAAGAAAAAGAAGCTAAGCAAAAACAAGAAGAAAAAGCTAAGCTAGAAGCTAAGAAAAAAGAAGAAGAAGTAAAGAAACAAGAAGAAGCTAGGCTAGAAAAAGAAAAAGCAGAACAAGCTAAGCTAGAAGAAGAAGCTAGGCTAAAAGAAGCAGAACAAGCTAAGCTAAAAGAACAAGAAGAAGCTAAGCCAGAACAAGAAGCTGAAGTTGAGGTAAAAGAAGAAGAAGCTAAGCTAGAACAAGAACAAGAACAAGAAGAAGAAGAAGCTAAGCTAGAACAAGAAGAAGAAGCTAAGGAAAAACAAGAGTTGATCAACAGGATATTGAAAATAGTTAATTTATCGGAAGAACAAAAAGAACCGGCTTTTGCTGAATTAAATAAGCGTAAATTTGAAGAATTAAATAACATAATCGGCAAGGATGTTGTAATAATCAATTCACAAGTAAGGGAGATTTGTAAATTGAACACACCACAGTCAGAGTTGCTAAAATCTGTCAGAGCCCTTGTGAAAAACGGGCGTGTGCAAGCGGCTACCGGAACAATAGCTACTTTAATTATATACTACAAAGTTGTTGCTCCCTATGTGCTATCTAAAGCAGAAAAAGCTAAACAAGTAGGATTTATGAAATCGCTTGGCATGTATGCTGGTCTTGATGGGCAAACATGGAAGAATGGCGCGAGCTCTTTTTATGGTGCCACTATTGGTAAGATTGCTACCAAGTGGAATGAAAGAAAAGTTTCTAAGGCTGCTAAGAAAACTCAAAAGAAATAGAAGCTACATATAGCTATAGCTTACTAAAAGCCCCTCTTTTATCGGAGGGGCTTTTTTATTGCCTGAAACAATTGCTTTTTAAATCATAAAGTGGCTATTCTTGCGATGATATAACTTTCTTAAGGGGAGAGTGGGATGAAAGACAAAAAAGTAAAATATATTTTGGCAGTGCTTTTGAGTAGTACCATAATAGGTCTTGGTAGCTGGTATCTCTTTAAATATTTTCGTAGGCACATGGTGCTTAGAGCGCAAAAAGAGCACGCGTATACGATTGATCGGGAGATTGTGAGTATGCAGTCTCTGGGTTTTGCACCAGAGAGCGAGCTTGTTTCAACGCTTGCTAATCGGCGCAATAGATTGTTTGCTGCTAATCAGCCACCCGATACGTTGCAGCTAGAATCGCTTCTTTCACTGAACAAAAAGATACTTATGAGCTATGTGCATGAAATAAAGATTCTGCGAACGCAGGGGGTGGAAGCTGGCAGTAATCTTATGAAATTTGCATACGATAAAGTGGTACGGCTTACGATCTCTGTGGCAGAGCTTGAGCGACAGCTTCGAGCGGAACTGCGTGACTATACAGAGTTTCAAAAGCGAGTGGATCGTATGAGAGAAATCACGCACCAATCTGTTTCTCACTATAAAAAGCAGTTACGTACGTATCTTACGCAAGGAGTTTCTGAAGATGATGAGCGAATGCAATATGTTCGTAGAATACTTACGATTCGCGTGAAGCATCTTTGTATGATGTAAATCATACCGATTAGTCTTACGTAGATGGCGGAAATTATGAGCTTTTTTCTAGCTCAGACTGAGTTTTAATTTCAAATTCATCTCGGCCTTATGCAGGCGGCACGAAGATATTGTAGGATTGCTAAAAGCTTGCACCAAGCTTAAACCATGCTCCCCAGTTGGCGAGATTAGAGTTTTTCTGTGGGAATTCAAAATAGAAGCCAAAGCCAGCAAATCCACCCATACCACCTCCAAGATGTTCAATGCCACATGCGGCATGGAATTTGTGGTTTAGTACGCTGCCGGCTGCAGCAGTACAAAGATCAAGATCATTTTCTTGTATTGCTATGAATGTTGTATCATCCTCAGAGCGACATTCGATGGTGCTATTACTTGCGGTAGCTTGAATCTGCGTTCCTTTGAAATCAATTGTGCCATTACCGGCAATGCCAAACTCATTGAGGCCGCCGCATTTTTTATTAAAGGGGGATTCAAGATCAGCCCGCAGCTTCACGTCTTCACCACCAAAACCATACAGATCATAGCCAATTTCAAATTCAAATGGGGCTGTATTGATGCGCCACCCAAAAGAGAAATCAGCAACCCCATAGGGGCGCACTAACGATTTAAGCGTGAGTACGTTTACACCCGGTATCGTAACGCCTGGTGCGCTATTGCGATACGTATATTGCATGTATCGGCTGAAAGGTTTGTCTTTTAGGTCGTAGGTGCGGTGTTGTTTGTTGCGCACAAGAAAATTACCTTCTAAATTAAGATAAAAACTACAAGCTATTTTTTCGGGATTGCGATTGAGAAGTATTTGCATGTACACAGCGCCTCCAAGGCCAACATGCCGATCAAGGCCTACGACAGGGCTAAATATATATGCAGCATCTTGATGATTAGCGATTGGAATAGAGAGAGACATTTCGCTTGAAAGTTGGAAATAATCACGATGCATTAAAGATCGGCCAGCAGTTAGTTTTAGCTTTTCAGGGCGTATCAGTGATTTTTTTTTGGCCGACCATTTGCTGTATTTCCAGTCGCACTGATTGAGTGCGCTAATAATATCAGGCTGTACGTTGAGCTCGGTAGTGGTGGATTGCAAATCAAACTGGCAGAGATTGAGATCGTTTTCTACCATGATCACCGGAAGTTCTATGCCCACAGACCAATCTTTAAAAAGAGGAAAATCTAAAAATGTTTTTAGATCTTGATTATACATAAGCGTGAATCCAACTTGCTTTTGTGACGGGCAGATGGAAAACTTGCCACTGAAGTTGGTAGCAAGCCCGAGCCACTCTGCGCGAATGTCTCGCGTGCGAATAAGATCTGCATCTGTGGTATCTCCTGCGACTAAAAGCTGGTTTTTGCGATTAGGCAAAAAATAGCGGGCAATTTTATCTCGTGGGCGGGATAGCTGAAAAAAAGGAATTATCTGGAATGCGCCAAGCGCTGGTCCTTTTTTATCGTATACAAAGTTGTGCCAGAGATGCTGGTTCATAGCGATGTTATAAGAAGCAGGGCGCGTAAGCATAAAAGATCGTGCAAAAACTTCTTGTGGTTCTGCATGCGTGATCGAGGATGATATGAGGAGCAGGAGGACGGTTTTTAATACCGATTTTTTCATTGATCTATTCCCTTTTGTGTAATTGATTTCTAGCTTACGCAGAGTTTTTTAGATTTACAAGGGTGTGCCAAACTCAATTCGATTTATCGTAAAAATTCACTCGCTTTTTCTACCGAAGCATTATCGTATACGATTGCTGAAATAGCATTTGCCATACCAATTGCCTTAGGCAATGTATTTTGAAATACATTACGCCCCACGGCAGCACCAGCTGAGTTGCCTATCGTGATTTGTTCATACAATGTTTGAAGAAACTGCACAGGATCTTTTTTACTGCCGCCTGAAATTATTACCTTTGTATTACCAGCAGCAACTACCACTTTCTGTAGTGCTTGTATTGCATTTTTTTCATTGGTGGCAGATGGTGATTTGATTTTTACGATATCAGCACCAAGTGCGTTGGCAGCACCCGCAGCACCCGCAATAAGATGAGCATTCGTTTCATCCAGTATCGCCTTTCCGCGTGGATACATCCAAAGGATGGCAAGTAAGCCTTCTTTATGTGCTTCGAAAATAGATTTAGCAGCAAAATGCATCATTTTATCTTCAAATTCGCTGCCAAGATATACCGTAATGCCTATACCGCAAATAGTGAGTTCACTTTCTTCTTGCATCTGAATCAGTTCTTTTACATGCCAAAGCGGTTGGCTATGGGGATCTTTTTGGTTACTGGGAATAAGATTGGTTTTGCTGTTAAGTTTTGCAATGTAGGGGACATCCGTATATTCACCACCATATCGAGCAATCAGTTCAAGCTGGGTTGCTAATGCGCCAATACGTGCTTGCGAACCTATTTTAAAGAAATGTTCAGGATCGATTGCTTCTGCAGGGGTATCGTCATCTTCTGGACTAAAAGCTGTATGCAGATGTTCTATTTTTTGATCGCATGCAAAGAGAAAGACATGATCGGTTTTTTTGCTTATTGTTTGCATGTTTTTTTCAAAAAGATCTTTTTTGCTTGGTGGCACGTCTGCGGGAATAACAAAATTCATTACTGTTCCTTTCAAATAACTCTTTCATGAATTACCATCTTCTGCATGATATTACGTACCAATGGCATTGCAATAGTGGACGCAAATGCATTGGGTGTGTCTGCCTCTTTTACAAACGTTACTATGATTCGTTTATATTCTCCTTTTTGCAAAAGAGCTGCTGCAGAATAGATATTTTTGTCGTGATCATATTGGCCATTCACGACTGTATTGGCACTGCCGGTTTTGGTAAGGACATCAAACCCTTTTAATTGGGCACGCCAGCCGGTGCCATGTTTTGTTGTTTTGCGCAGAATGTCTCGCATAGTATCAATACTTTGTTTGGAATAAAGTGGCTCTTCGCTGATTGTTATTGGTTCAGAAAGAGAAATGCGCGGACGAACGAGCTTACCATTATGCGCGATAACGGTAAAAGCTTGTGCCACTTGAATAAGGGTAGCTGCGAGTTCATAGCCATACGACAAGGAGATTAATGATTGGGCAGACCATTTGTCAGGGGACTGTATGAAACCGCTAGCTTCTGCAGGTATGCATAAGCCTATTTTTTTGCCAAAGCCGAGTTTGCAATAATGATCATAGAGCTTTGTGCCGATACGCAGCGCTACTTGGGCGATTCCTATATTGTTTGAAAAAGCGATCACATCACTAAATGGAATAATGCCGTGGGGTGACCACGTGGTGATTGGTCTACCATTAAGGGTACACTTACGGCTATTCTTGCAATCGATAAGTTCATCCGGAAAGACAACTTTTTCTTCAAGGGCTGCAAGTGCTGCAAATACTTTCATAACTGAACCAAATTCATATTGATCGGTGACTGCAAGCTGGCGAGCATGCTCAATAGCAAAATGAGGATCGGTAGGCAATGAGTATGGTGCGCTTGAAAGGGCGAGAATATCGCCGGTACTTGGATCTAAAATTAATACGGCAGCAGAAGTTGCATTGAACTGTTCTCGTGCTATAGCTAGCTCTTGATCTACCAAAAACTGTAGATCCCCATCAATAGTGAGATGGACAGGCTCGCTTTGTATTCCTTGTAATGTGAGCTGTTTATCAAAGTAGTAATACCCTGAGCGGGCATCTTTTTCTAAGCAGATGGTAGTTGGTGATCCGGTGAGTTGTCTATTGTAGCTGAGTTCAATGCCAGCTTTGCCTACATTATCAATGTCGGTGAATCCGATAAGTGGGGCGGCGGAAGGAATAGGATAAAAGCGATTCGTTTCAGATAGAAGATGAATGCAAGGAAGGTTTATGTGCGAAATAAGCTCAAGATCTTTTTCGCTGAGGCGTCTTTTGATGTACATAAAAGAGGCAAACGGATCAGATTGAAGCCGGTGCGCTGCTGAGGGAAAATGTTCTGTAAGAAAAGCGAGAATAATTTTTTGATCACTAATATCTTTAGGTACTAAAAATGCAGACATACATTCTTTATTGGTAGCCAAGCAATGAGTGCCGGTGCGGTCATAAATGGGAGCGCGTGGAGGAAGTTGGGTGATGGTGAGGTGATATTGCTGTGCACCAAGATTGGAGAAAAATGAATGATTCAAAAGCTGGATTATGGCCAAATTGCAGAGCAACAGTATATAGCACAGCAGAAAGCCGCAAAAAAGTGCAGATGCGCGAAATTTCTCTCTACGACTGTTCATAATACCTATTGAGTTGAGTTACTAAAACAGGACGCATAGCCAATTTTTTTTGCGCATAAGAGGCAACTTCTTGTCTACTTTGAAGAGCATGAAGTTCATTGAGCTTTGCTTGTTTTTTGTGTATGAGCTTAGAGACTGTTTGTTCATTGCGTTGCTTGGTGAATGATTCTTTTATAAATTGCATTTGCTTATGAATTTGGAGAAAAAAAAAGCTGATGTGAACGCCAATAAACAGGGTGATAAAAAAGTTTTTTTTCATGGTGTATCTCCTTTTTATCGTTCGCTTGGCATAGTTTGCGAACGAGTTATATGCTTGTATGAAATAGATGTAGCATATTTCTAAGGAGATACGCTAGAAAAAAGGCCCGGTCTAAAAACCAAGCCTTTGTCTCGTTTTTTCAATTGTTTTTTTCTTTTTGTCTGCTCTCGCCAAATAAACCATATTTCTTGCAATGAGTTGAGTACTTTGCCTTCTGGAATAGAACAGGCAAGCATGAGCAAAAAAATTCTGAAGGAGTCTATCCAGCTGTGGGTTTGTTTTATTTTAAGATAGGGAAATACCACTGCTCTCATACCTATTGCCAATGGGAGAAAAAATAATGATTTAAGGGTTGCTGATTTACGATCTTTTTTGAGCTTCTTTGCGGGCACATTGTGCAGTGATGGTGGATTTAAAAGCTCGATAAAGAATGATGCAATGGTATATACATCAGCAATAGTATCTGCATTTTCAAACAAAAATTTTTTTATCTTGTAAGAGTCAGCATTAAGATTTGTGGGCATAAACAGTGATAAGCATAGTGTGCAAAGAATAATTTTTTTTATCCGTGTCATGATATTTTGCTTTCTAATCTATTTCAAAGCCCATGAAGCCATATCAACCGTCATAAAATAAATCATTGATGGTATCATATAGAATGGATTACAGCCGATGTAGCGATTATGTAGATGCATGCGCTGAAGAGTTATCACTAGTTTGGCAAGAATAAGAGCAGAGGTAATTTTGCCATTGTTATCTTTCAGTTTAAAACCATAGGGATTAATATTTTTGGTAATAAAATTGATTTTCCAATCACTGGAAAGCTGAGATGCAGCAGAAATTCCCAGCATTGCGGTGATCCATTTATCGATATTTTCAGCTCCGGCGAGTTGCTTTTTTTTAAATTGACGATCAGCAAATGTTGGTTCTTTTTGTTTCGATTTTGTATCGATGATTATAGGTATTGCAATTGTGATCAGCGCAATAATTATAAATCGATTTTTTATCATAGCGCATACCTATTTTTTGATAGTTACCAATCGTATGTCATGCCAAAATGGATCTGACTTTCTTTTTCTCCTGTGCGAGGATCGAGCTTAAAGCCCCAATCAACTCGCACCGGAACTGGTCTGAGCATGCGAATGCCAAAGCCAACGGAGTGGCGATAATCAAAACTGTTATCGGTTACCAATCCCTGTGATATCATTTGATCAGTAACATACGGATTATCCCATCCGGAACCGCCGTCATAAAATACTACCCCTTTCATACTCATATCTTGCGTAATTGGGAAAATAAGCTCTGCGTTCATGAACATTGCTTTTTTTCCACCAATCGTATCTCCTAAGAATTTTGGTCCAATTTCTCCGTAGGAGAAACCACGAACGGTTGTATCACCGCCAACATGAAACAGCTCACCAAAAGGAATAAGTTTATTACTATAGGGAGCCGCAAAACCGAAAAAAAGATGTAGTTTAAATACTAGATCTTGTTCATTGATTAGTGGTGTATACCAGGTATAATCAAAAAATATTTTTCCAAAACCAAGACGACGCAAAGCAGCATTTTCTTTCAACCCGCTTATTTGCGGGTCGAGAGAAGGTACAGCAATCTTGGTTGTCATTTTCCATTTGTGCCCACGACTACTATGTATGGGATGATTACGCTTATCTTGTTCTAAATGGTTGGCAAGCCAAAGAAAGCCGCCTGGTGTAAATTCTTTTCCAATAATAGAACGATAATCAGCGTTTGCTTGTGCGACGGTAACATTCTTTGGTAGATCAGATTGAGAAAATGTGAATGGTACTGGAGGTGCATTATATTTTAAGCTATCAATGCCAAGGCTAAACAGTACTTGTGAGCTATCAAAGAATGGCCAGCGAGGATTGGTGAGAAAGCCGAGCGTTGTAGCGCCACCAGTTATGCGGGCATGTACTGCTGCAGTGAGATGTTTGAGCTGATCATAAGAAGGACGCTTATGATAAATATCAAGTGAACCAGAAAGTGGCTTGTCAAAGAGCCAAGGCTGTGCGATGTGAAACAGCACTGTTTGCTCATCCTTTGACCAACTACCTTCAAGATTAACGGAGGTACCAGTACCAAAGAGATTTGAATCGGCGATAGATCCCTTTACGCTTACCGCGGAAAGTATGGAATTTATTTCTTTGCCTGATCCACCAAATTGGAGCTGTATGTTGGCATGACCAGTTTTTCCTTCTTTAACAATCAGATCAAGATCAGCTTCTTCATCATTGAGGCGTCGTACTTTCCAGTTCACCCCATCTTGTACATCAAAATAACCAAGACTTTGAATACCATTCTTTGAGCTATCCATTGCTCCTTGTGTGAGGGTTCCACCTTCCTTAAGCGGAATGCGTCGTCGAATAACTTTATCGCGTGTTTTTTTATTTCCCTTGATGATGATACGATTTAACGCGATTTTTTTTCCGATATCTGACGAGAAAGAAACATTTACCGTTTTTTCATCTTCATCAACGGTTACGCCCGGTTCAATTGAAGCAAAAATATATCCCATATTCCCCCAAAGGAATTCCATCTGTTTTATAGTATTGCCAACGCGTTCTCGTGAATAATATTGGCCTGGACGTACAGGAATATTTGCGAGAAGGAACTGCTCTGAAACTAAATCGTTTCCTGGGGCTTCAACTTTTTTAATGGTATAGCGGTTACCTTCTTCAATTTCAAAAGTAAGTGTGAGAATATTGGTGCCTGGCTCTTCTTCAATGCGAACATTGATTACTTTTGCATGAAGATAGCCATGATTTTGATAGAATTGCTCGACCATATGCTTGTCCGCTTCGAGCCGTTCGGGATGAAAGGTACCCGTTTTATCAATAAAGCTTAAGACCCATTCTTCACGAGTAAAAAGAGCATTTTTGAGGTCTTTTTCGCTATAAGCGTGATTACCTTCAAAGCGAATTCTTCGAATACGAGATTTTTTTCCTTCATCAAATGTGAATGTTGCGGTGGCATATCCTTCTTCGTTTACGGTAAGAGCGGTGGTTATTTTTACGTTTTGATAGCCTTGCTCGTAGTACAGCTTTTTCATGTGAGTTGCAAAAACGTTTAGTTCTTCTGCGTCGACGGCTGGTACGTTAATATCAACTTTTTTGCGTATTTCTGCGTCCTTTACCTGTTTATTACCTTTGAAAAGGACTTCAAGAAGAGGAGGTTTTTCTTCTACCAAAATATAAAGATCGAGCTCACTTGACTCGATTAAATCGCCGAGCAATGTAATATTACGAAACCGTTTGAGCTGTGTATAAAGCTTACGAATGAGCTGTCCTGATCCTTCAATTTGGCCATTTTGTTGAATCATTACCGTATCGCCAACCTGATAGGGTATATAGTTTAAAAGTGATTCTTGCGTAATTGCTTTATTTCCAATGATATGTATCGCGCGAATACGTCTTTGTGCTTGAACATAGTTTTGTTTCTTCTCTTCTTGTGAAGAAGAAGAGCTACCGGGTATTTCTGCTAAAATAAAGAGAGGCATACAAATTGTTATGCCTATCAATACACCATAAACCAAACATCGTTTTAACTGTGTTGGCATCATCTACAAGCTCCTGCATTTTCCCTGCTGATAAAAGGGGCGTGAAGTTTTTTTGTCTGAGAGTTGATTGAATATAGCGATTTTTTTTGCAATTGACTAGAGCGATTCTGCTTTTTTCGGTAAGCTAAAAATGAAGATCTATTGATAGAATATAACGATTAATTGCTAGGTTTTTTATGTTTACACTCAGTGACACTGTATCAGGAAGAAAACAGCCCTTTAAGCCGTTACTGCCGCCAAAGGTGAGCTTGTATGCGTGTGGTATTACCCCATATGATAGGGCGCATATTGGGCATGGCAGATCGTATGTTTCATTCGATTTGTTGTATAGATTTTTGCGTTTTTTGGGATACGACGTTACGTATGTGCGTAACTATACTGATATTGATGACAAACTTTTAAAAAAGGCTGGCGAGCAGCTGGGCGATCCTCTGCGGTATAAAGAGATAGCCGATGTTGTTATTGCACAATATAAGAAAGAAATGGATCAACTCAATAATCTTGCGCCTAAGCATGAGCCACGCGTTACCCAACATATTCCAATTATTATTGAGTTTATTGAGGCGCTCATAGAAAAAGGGCATGCCTATGAATCTGGTGGAGATGTTTATTTTGCAGTTAAAACGTTTCCTGAATATGGAAAGCTATCAAAGCAGCAAATAGATGAGCTTCGCTCTGGAACACGAATTGAGACTGGCGATAAAAAGAAGGATCCATTGGATTTTGCTTTGTGGAAAAAAGAAACGAATGGCACTTTTTGGAAAAGCCCGTGGGGATATGGGCGCCCAGGGTGGCACATTGAATGTTCTGCTTTAGCGTCTCACTATTTAGGCGATCAAATAGATATTCATGGCGGCGGTAGAGATTTAATGTTTCCTCATCATGAAAATGAGATTGCTCAATCGGAAGCAAAAACAGGAAAACAGTTTGCGCTATTTTGGGTACACAATGGCTTAATGAATCTTGATAAAGAAAAAATGTCGAAATCGTTGGGTAACATTTTGGCGCTCGAAGATATTTTAAAAAAGTATGATCCTATGGAGCTTCGCTTTTATTTTCTTTTGCATCATTATCATTCACCAATGGAGTTTTCTTTTGAAGAGCTTGATGGCTCTATTAAAAGCTATCGGCGACTATGCCGTGCACTTGCAGACGTACCTGTGGGAACATTTACAAAAAATGAGCTAGAAGCAATGCCCGTTACACAAAAGATGCTTTCATTTTTGATGGACGATCTAAATAGCACTGGTATGTTTGGCGTGGTATTTGAGGCGATTGATGAGGTAAAAAATGATGCTAAACAAGCCTCTGGTGTGAAACAAATCCTACATGATATTCTTGGTTTACGTCTGACGCAAGCATCAGAAAGAAAGCAAGAAATCACTTCTGAAATAGAAAAGCTTTTGGCTGAGCGAGAAGTAGCGCGTACACAAAAAAATTGGGCGTGCGCAGATGAAATTAGAGATCGATTGAAAAGCTTAGGCTATGAAGTGCGGGATGCAAAGAATTAAATCGTTTTATTTCGTATTTCTTGAGAAAATTTTTCCACCCAAATGCGTACCGATGGAAAGGTGTTAAGCCGTTGATTAAGAACTTCTTCAATAGAGAACCACTTTATTTCTTCAGATTCGCGAATATTATTTTTTAGAGTGGCTTCACCCCTAGGTATAGCAACATATATTAAATCTATATGCTCTTTTTCTCCGGGAGTGATTTCATTGAGCTGTGTAGCAAAAGGGCGAATGAGGCCTCCTGTAACGGGAGCCGTTTCTCCCAGTAAACAAATGTCTAAACCTGTTTCTTCTTTTGCCTCTCTGACTGCAGCATGGTCTGGTATTTCATTCGGATCTACTTTGCCACCTGATGGTACCCATTTTTGAAGTTTACGATGATTCATCAAAAGCGTGTGTGTGCCTTTGGTGTTGAAAATGTATATGGTGACGCACATGAGCCGGATCATCTTATTCCTTTTCTGTTATGACAGGATATCGCACGGGATCTTTGCTAAAGTATACAAATGCTTCACTCGATGGCGGCGCTTCGACATATTCAGTGAATATACGATTATCAAAGCCACCGCGTACTTTATGCTTTTCTTTTCGTAAGCTATTGATTTGATCAAAAGAGCTGCCGGTGGCAGCTGCTATTGCAAGGAGAACTTCAAGCACATCGCATAGCTCATCATGTAATTGACCTGGCTCTGCGCAAGCAGCCTCTTGTGCTTCTTCAACGAGCTTATTTTTAAGCTCTTTAATATAGCTTTCAGTATCTAGCTGTCGTTGCCGAATAAGAATATTCGATTCTTTCATAAGTAGAGGAATCTTATCACGGACTAACTTATATATACCAAAGCGAACTCGATTGATCGTCATGCTTATCCTAGGTGCGTTTTGGTTATTTTAATGCCGCTTCCATTTTTTCAGTGAATTGATCTTTACTCATGTAGCCAGTTTCTTTGCCTACCACTTCTCCATTTTTTATAAAGAGAAATGTAGGAACAGAGATAACGCCATATTTAATGGAAAGTTCACGAGCTTCATCAACATTAAGTGTTACGAATTTGAAGTTGGCATGCTCTTGTTCCAGCTCTTCGATTATTGGCATCATTTGCTGACATGGTCCGCACCAGCTTGCAAATACATCAATAATAACTGGTTTATTAGATTTAAGTACTTCTGTATCAAAATTTTCTTTGGTGACTGAAATTGCCATAGCAATATCCTTTATTTTTTCGTGTTACTGTTTTGTTTTACTGTGCCGCCATTTTCTGTAGGAACTTTAAAACATGGTTCTTCAAGTACTAACGATTTCACAGAAGGAAAAGGGGCTCCTTTTTTGTGTAAATCATTTTTTGTTAGGCCCGGGCAAAAAAGTGTGCCGTCTTGCCTTATGCCAGTGACTGGTTTATCGATCACATCACAAAATATTTTAACGGGTCGACGGCTATCTTCAGGGCCTAATTCTAACAAATAATGTACTGCTCCACCAGATTTCCATGTAACAATAACCTCAATGTATTCCCGTGCAATGGTAACAGATCGTTTGCTGTCCTTCTCTTTCCATAACCACAGAGTGTGTGGATTTGGTACTTCAATTTTTTTTGTTTTGATGATCTCTAATTGTGCCGTGGTGAGATCTTCATTTGGGTTCATTGAAAGAAAGTTATTCTTGGACTTTTCTTTAAGATTTTTTGGCATTTCGTACAGTATAATTTTTTCATGAGTATCTCGTGAGCGTCCTATAGAGATATTGGTAACATTAAATACATTTCCTTCTTGGCTTGAAAGAACTCCCATAAATATAGGCTGTTCTCCAATGGGTTCTGTTCCCTTCCAGGCGGCAAGCGAGCAGGAAAGTAGTAAAGCTATAGATAGGGTGGTAATACGATTCATAACATCTCCTTTAATAATTATTTTAGCTACCGCAAATTCATGTATAAGATATTAGCTATCATATTCTTTTTGGTCGGCTGGTGCAAAAAAGTTGAACAAAACCAGTTTGGATCCTATATTGAATGCATGTGTTTATTAATGACTTTATGCTTTACAAGGAGTTTTTATGTTTGAACAAGAATATGCAGGACAGGATCGGCTTATTAATTTTATGTACAGTGTGTATGGGTTAATGTCTGGCGCGCTTGCTTTGACGGGAGTAACAGCGTATTACATCTCTCGTATTCCTAATATAGCTACAACGCTGTTTGGTAGTCCTATTCTAGTCACTCTCATCATTGTTGGTCAGTTTGCACTCGTAATTTCTCTGAGCGCGATGATTGAAAAGCTTACATTTCCTATGGCACTTACTATGTTTCTAGTGTACTCCATTTCTGTGGGGGTAACGTCGTCAATCATATTCATGGTGTATACCCAGGGCTCAATTGTTCAAACATTTGCGGTTACTTCAGGTATGTTTGGTGTTATGTGTATCTATGGTTATTTGACGCGCGCTGATCTTACACGTCTTGGGAATGTTCTTATGATGGCTCTCTGGGGTATGATTATAGCGATGCTTGTGAATCTCTTTCTACAAAACCCAATGATTGATTTGGTGTATTCAGCGATCGGTGTAGTTGTTTTTACATTGCTGGCGGCCTATGATACCCAAAAAATTAAACAAATGGGCCAATACATGTCCGGTGACAGCCAAATGATGAGTAAGGTTGCAGTGCTTGGAGCCCTCACGTTATATTTGGATTTTATTAATCTATTTTTTTTCCTTCTAAGGTTTATGGGACGCAGAAGAGATTAAAAAGACACTTTTAAAAAAGGAATGAGTAATGAAAAAAGGGTTAGTAGCTTTTATATCAATAACTATATTTGCGATTTTTGCTGCGGAGAAAATAGATCTAGATCAAATTAATAAATTGGCTTCTGATCTTAAAAGTACCATGAGCGTTGATGATGAAGGTATGAAAGCTGAAGAGCTGATCGAAAAAGAAGTACAAGAGCCAAAAGAATCTATAGAAGATTCTACGGATGAAGAGTTTTCATCATTAAAAGAGTCCGAACCTATGGATGATGAGTCTGCCGAATGGCAGGATGAAACTTCGCATTTGCCTACCGAAGAAAACAGTGCCTTAGCTGAGATGGAAGAGACAGGGGAATCAGAAGATGATTCTGCTGCATTACAATCGGATCTTCAGAGTCTTACAGCGTCAGCAGAAAGCGCTGCTGCTGATGAAGATGAAAATGAAGAGGAAGACGATGCAATCATTACCTATAAGACAGACAAAGAAAAAAAAGAACAGAAATCAGAACCTATCTTAATGGCGGATGAACTGAGCTTTGATATCGAGCAAAAAAAGAAGGATGTGGTAACTCTTGTAAAGATGGCACAGCAAGAATTGTTAGATAAGCCGCTTGACATTGCCTGCAATCGATTTAGCCATACAAAAGAGTTTATTAAAGGAGATTTATACGTTTTTGTGTATGATGTGCATGGTACTTGTATTGCGCATGGCGATGATTCTCATATGATTTGGAAAAATCTTTACGATCTGCAGGATTGGGTTGGTAGCTATATTGTCCGAGATATTATTAATACAGCAAAAAATGGTGGAGGCTGGGTAACGTATGGCTGGCATAATGCAACAAAAGTTGCTTATGTGGAAATGGTGGAAAAATATGGCCAACTATACACAATCGGTGCTGGTTACTATCCACATTCAAAAGAAGAGGCGGTAGTTAATTTAGTGAAGGGCGGTGTAGCGCTCTTTAACAAAACCAAAGAAGAAGGCCAGCCGGCTGACTGGGCGTTTAGCCGATTAAGCTATCCGAGTGGGTCATTTGTTGCGGGGAATCTATATCTGTATGCGCTTGATTTTAATGGCAAGATTAAGGCGCAAGGTGAGCGACCTGGATTGATCAATTCAAATGCGTGGGATTACAAAGATTCAAACGGCAAATATGTAAATCGTGAAATCGTTAAAAAGCTACAAACAAGCACTAAGGGTGTGTGGGTTGATTATATTTCAAAGCGTGCGCCAAAGAAAGCATATGCGGAAAAAGTAAAAGATAAAAAGGGGAACAATTACTTTATTGCTTGTGGTTACTACCCGGATGCTGATCGCGAGCGTACAATAGACCTTGTGCGCAAGGGATACCAATTTATGAAAACTCATGGAAAATCAAACTCTGTTGAAGCTTTTACTTCGCGACGCGATGATGATTTTCGATATGGTGATCTTACGATAATGGTGTACGATCTAAAGGGAAAAGTAGTGGCTGATGGTGACAATGCGGATAATATTGGTCGCAGTATGCTTGATGCAAAAGATGAAGATGGTTTACCATATATCAAAAATATGCTTAAGCGGGCTACTAAGCAGGGCATTTGGGTGAATGCAAAGATTAAGGGGTCATTCGAATCAATGTTTGCTCAGCGAATTGATTTAGGAGTGGGCCAGTATGTAATTGCTTCAAGTTACTATCCAGTATCAAAATCAGAAACGATGATTCTGCTTGTACAAAGCGCTGCAAGTTACTTAAAAGTAAATAGTCGTACGGTTGCATTTGAGCAATTTGTACAGACTGATGGTAGATTCAGACGAGGAGATCTTGAGATTATCGTCGTAGATACATCGGGCTTGTGTTATGTCTATGGCAATGATTTTGATCTGATTTGGCGTAATATTTTTGATATTAAAGATGAAAAAGGCAAACCGTTCATTAAGGCTTTTATTAATGAGGCACAACAAGGACCGGTGGTTGTTAAAGCGTATTTGAACCAAGCGAAAAAGCTCAATTATGTTTCATCAGTTGAGAAAGATGGCAAAACGTATGTGATAGCTTCAGGATTCTATCAATAGCACTATTAAGGGGGGCATAAGCTCTCTTTTTTTAGACAAAGAAAAACCCCGGACAAAAGTCCGGGGTCTCAATTTTCAAGAATTAAATCTTAAAAACGACGTGGTCCACGTGATTGGAAGTTACCGCGAGGTTTTGAATCTCTTGGTGCACGAGGCTTAGCCTTGTTAACCACAATCGTACGACCATCTAGTTCATGGCCATTTAGTTTTTCGATTGCTGTTTCTGCTTCTGCATCATCAGGCATATCAACAAACGCAAAACCTTTAGATCTGCCACTTACCTGGTCAACAATTACTTTTGTTGTATCAACTGATCCGAATTGTTCGAATAGGGATCCTAGAGATTCTTCAGTAATTGAATATGGCAAGTTGCCAACATATATCTTCATAGAGACACTCTGTGTAAAATAGTTAAAAAATACTCTAATACGAGTATCTCATGATATCAGTCAAAAAGCAATCCCAAATTCGCTAAAGAGCCTTATTTATGCTTTCAATCAGATCATTTTAGAAGCTTTGGATCGCTATTTTAGGTAGAAGCATAGTGAGTGGCTTATTGGAAAATATACAATAGGTATATATCGGTAGATCCATTTAAGCAGCATAATGTTTCATATAGTAACTTAGGAGTGACCTTTTTGAGACAGCTTGTAGCGTAGTCTTGAGGGGACATGGGTTATCAAGGGATTATAATTGCTTAAATCAGATACGGTTTCTCAAGGATGACTTTTTTGTTCATAAATCCTCTGCTATACTGATTTGTAGGTATTATACCATATTCTGGAGGCTATTTATGAGACAAATTAAGTCTTTCGAGACTTCCCGTGTAAAATCTCGGCATATGACGCCAGGAGATCTTGAAGATCTTGCTTCCATGGGCCAAAACCAAGAAATCATGAAGACTCTTGGGGGGTTGCAGGACCGTGCAACGGTTTTAACCTTTATGGAAAAAAATCTTAATCACCAGGATGAGCAAGGATTTGGGTATTGGATTTTTGAAGATGAAGCGAATCATTTTATGGGGCGTGGTGGGCTTTTAAATACTCATATTGATGGCAAAGATGAAGTTGAGCTTGGGTATGCTTTTTTACCTGAATATTGGGGTAAGGGGATTGCAACCGAAATAGGCAAAGAGATAGTTCGTATTGGTTTTCAAGAGCTTGGTTTTAATGAGATTGTATGTTTTTCATTACCAGAAAACAAAGCTTCTATTCGTGTTATGGAAAAAGTAGGTTTTGTATTTGAGAAAAAATGTATCTACAAAGCGCTAGAGCACGTTTTGTATCGCTTAACAAAAGAGCAGTGGAAAACCAAAGAATAAACGCTAATTAAATTTTTTAAATCAAATTAGATCAAAAAAACCTACGATTATACGTAGGTTTTTTTTGTTTTGTTGCCCCTTTGGGCTAGGAAACTTGGAGGAGAGGGAGGGATTCGAACCCTCGATTCCGTTTCCGGAATAACGGTTTTCAAGACCGCCGCATTCGACCACTCTGCCACCTCTCCGTGATCGTTATTGCTTTTAAAATCAGTGAAAATAACGCGACCTAAAGTAAATTGTCCGCCAATCGAAATAGATTGGTGCGCCCAGGAGGAGTCGAACCCCCAACCTTCAGATCCGTAGTCTAACGCTCTATCCAATTGAGCTATGGGCGCATTTTCACATCAAAAATTTCAAAATTATTTTATTCTATTTCTGCCAGCTGAAGCTCATGTAAAATAGATTTTTTCTTTTTATAACTAAGCGAAAGCTGGTGGAGAGAGAGGGATTCGAACCCTCGTGTCCGGTTTCCCAGACTCTTGCTTAGCAGGCAAGCGCTTTAAGCCACTCAGCCATCTCTCCGAAATCAAAGAATTTATTGAGTACCAACAGAATAATGATATTTGATTGATTAGGCAAGGGAAAAATGAGCCTTGTGTCCTTCGATATTGCATAATTTCAATCATCATTTAAGATATCTTCATTACGCTGATTAATTATTGTGGAGCTCTCATGCCGATTATCGTGGAAATTAAAGTGGTACCTTCGTCGGGCCGAATAGGGTGCAAGTTAGAGGGTTCTCGTTTGAAATGCTATTTGAAAGCTGCTCCCGAAAAAGGTAAGGCCAACGATGAATTAGTACGATATTTGGCAAAGAAGCTGGGCTTAAAGGGAGCTCAGGTGCGGCTGGTATCGGGAGCCACGAGCAAGCTTAAAAGAATTCAAATTGATTATGAAATAAGTTTTGAAGAGATATGCTCAAGGCTGGGAATTGAAAAGCAGATGGAGCTGTTTTAAAAAGAAAGAAGAAAAAAATGCCGTATTATAAATGGCGTGGTGTTGATGTGGTGGGAGCCTCAAAAAAGGGCTTTCTTTTTGCAAGATCTCCGGAGCATTTAGATGATCTTCTTTTAAAGCGCCAAATCGCTCTTTTATCTCATAAGCACGTGCGTTCTTTCTTTAAGTGGCCAATTCGTTTATCCGATCGGGTAGCTCTTTTTCAGCAACTGGCAACACTAATTGATGCAGGAGTATTGGTGCCGGGGGCTCTATCAATTGTGGCCAATCAGATTGAGCATTCTGTGCTTCAAGAAAAGATGCATGAAGTGGCTCAAATGGTACATGCGGGGGTTTCGTTGAGTGAAGCGCTGTGGCAAGTTGGGGCAGTTGCTAATCCTATCATTATTCAGCTAGTTCAGGTAGGAGAAGAATCGGGAAAACTGTCTCAATCGCTAGATGCTATTTGTACTCACTTAGCTTCAACACAAGATTTTTATAGAAGGCTTCGTTCTGCGTTATTGCTGCCTGCAATAACGCTTTTTTTCTTTCTTATTATCGCGGTGATTATATTCACTGTTATAATGCCTCGATTTATCGATATATTCAGCTCGATGCAATCAGAAGTGCCTCCTTTAACGCAATCACTTTTGGCAATAAGTGCGTTTATGCGTAGTCCATCAATGGGGCTTTTTTTATCAGTTTCTGCTTTGGCTATTCTCATTCTATGGCGGGTGACTCGGCGTGGATCGGGCAGAAAGGGGCTTGATTGGCTACTTATTCATACTCCCTTTATAGGGCCGATTCTGCAGCAGCGTTTTCTTTCATATGCTATGCGAGCTATGGGGGTGCTGTTAAATGGGGGGCTTACCTTATCGCAAACGCTTATCATCATACGAGATTCCGTTCAAAATCATATTTTTAAAAATTCGCTTTCAGTGCTTGAGGGTGATATTCAATCAGGGAGCTCTCTGGGTGATGCAATGGCGCGTTATGGGAATGATCTTTTTGGTCCAGACATCATTGCAATGGTGGAGGTGGGGCAAGAATCAGGGCGGTTGCCAGTGCTTTTGTATCGAATTGCCCAGACCTATCATATGCGCGTAATGCAGCGCTTATCATGGATTACAATGCTTCTGCAGCCGTTTGTAATGATCATATTGGGATTATTGGTTGCTCTTCTTATTTTTGCGGTTTATGGCCCTATATTGAATATGTCTCGAGCGTTTTAATCCTTTCCTTCTGAGGGGCGGGCTAGAAAAACATTGTTAAATACGGTATAATAGGGCTATTATAGGTTAAATTTCTTTGGATAAAATGTGGGGGGTGGTTATGCTTTCAAATCGAAAAAGAGGTATTCAATCTTTTGGGAAGTCTCTTTTATTAATTGCTTGCTTATGTATGCCATCGCAGCAAGCTTTGGCTAAACTAGTAATGGATGCAAGAGAGCTTGAGGTTCCTGAGTTTATCCACAGAGAAAAAACGCAATCTGTTAAGCGAACGAGCTGGCAGAATGTGCAAAGAAATGTTGGGCGATATGCTCGGAATGTACTGGATTTTCTTGGTAAAACAGAATATGCGAAAACAGAGAACGAGAAGCTTGCAAGCATCGCTTATGGCCAAGGTCCTATCGAAAGAATTACAAAAACAGATTTTATTACTCAAGTTGAGGCTGATGAGCTGCTACTCAATCCGGTAGCGCTTTATTTAGCTAGCCATGCTCAAACATCTTTTGGCGCAAAAGCTTTGCAGAATATGATAACTACCTTTGATAAAGAGCAGATGCTTGAGACGCAAAGCAATCTCAAAAGGCTTGTGGAGGATGATGTGACGTATGAAGAAATAGAGAAACAGCTTAAGCAGTTTGCTCATTACGAAGGATCATTGCTGAGCTATTGGGATCCTAAAATGCATCAAAGTGACCATCTTTTTGCAAAAATAAAAGAGCTAAGTTTGAAAGCAAGTTTTAATTATAGTAAGCAGTTGCAGACAGGTATTCCGATTGTGGATGATCTTCCTAATCCGGCTCACTATTTAATCACAAAGCCGAGCAAGGTATTGCTTGATACGGAAAATCCTCATCTAAAGAATGTAGGCACATGGTTGCGTATTGGTTCTTCATCATTTCACTGGCTGTATAAAATTTGTATTGCTAAGAGTCTTTCAACTGTTATTCGAAAAATTATGTTGGAGGGGAGCATACAAAGTCCGATCAAAAATGCACCTAAAGAGTTGTGGGCGGCTTTGGCCGTGACACTTCTTTTTTGGAAGACAACAAACTGTTTGCAAAAGTTGCAAGAGAAACATGATGAGTGGTCAGGGCAAGAAGATCCAGGGGTAAAAGAATCTATTGCTTATAGTATGGAGAAAGAGTTGGGTGATATTATAGAGAAAGGGTCTTTTGCAGATGTAATTGCTAAAACGAGGCGAGAATTACACCCACAAAGGAGTGATCTTGAGCATGTAGGATCATCGATCGTAGAGAACATTTCTAAAGTTGTAAGATCAATAACTCCAAATTTTGTGAAAAAAGGAGCATCTGGGCTTATGGGTGGAGTAAAAAAAATTGTGCCAAATTCAATTCAGCAGCTGGCAGGAAATATTGCTTTAGGGTCTTCTATGGGGATGAAAGATATTTATTGGTTGCTTCCTGCTTTCTATTTCTTGTCTGAAAGAACGAGTTATGTAGTACAAGCTCTTAAGCAATCGGTTGTTAAACCTGCTGTGCTTCTCTACGATAAGGAAAAATTTCAGAACTTTGTAACTGAGCTTGCTGCATGCTTGCGCTCTATTTATTCTATTAATGATGTACTCATTAAAGATGAGCAACTGAAAAACGGTATCTCTTGTGCATTGCTTAAGCAATCTTTGCATGATATGCCAACGCAGGAGCTTGGCAAGGTGATAAAAACAGTTCACTCATCCGCTCTCAATAATAAAAAAATAACAGGTGGACACGCATTGTTGCTTCATGAAAATATGTTGAAGTGCGCAGCTGAACTCCAGCCAGCATTACACGGCATTGGTTATCTTGATGCACTTTTCTCAATTGCCAAGCTCATAAGACAGAATAAAGATAAGCCTTCGCGATTGTGCTTTGTAGATTGGCTCCCTGATAAAGAAGAAAGAGCACGTGTTGATATAAAAAATGGCACATTGCTTATAATGCCTAATGCAGAGCCTAATAGTATGCGGTTAGGATTTGAAAATCCTAGCAATAAAGCGATTTTAACGGGTCCTAATGGCGCGGGAAAATCAATATTTATTAAGATGCTGGGTTCTAATGTTATTTTGGCACATGCTTTTGGTATTGCTTGTGCGGAAAGCTTGAGCATGCATTGGTTGGAAAGGTTGAGAACCAGTATTGATCCGGCAGAAAGCGTTGCTGATGATCTTTCAAAAATGCAGGCACAAAAAGTACGTATGGATAATGTGGTAAATGAGCTTCTCCATGTAACGGAAAAAGATAAGACTAAAAAGGGAATGTTTCTTACCGATGAGCCTCTTTCTGGTACAACGGCTGGCGCAGCATCAAGAAAGTTGCGAGCCTATTGTGATCGCATTGGTGTTATTTCACAAATGTCTGGTGTTATGGCAACGCATAATGAAGAGCCTACTCATTTTGAAGACAAAGGGTTTGTAAATTTCAAGGTGTGTATTAAGGAACAGGGCAATGTGTTTTTACCGTCCTTTAAGGTAGAACCGGGCATACCTGAATGGTGGTTTAGTAAAGATTCTGAAGGCCAAAAGAAAGTGGATAATTTTATTGATTACACCGTGGCTATAAAGCATAAATCTAATCTAGAAGAGTCTATTTCTAGCTTTTCAAAAAAATATGATGAACTAGAAGAGCTGCTTGAAGAAGGCAAGGTTCCGCTGAAAAGTAGAAGAGAAATTACGGGACTAAAGCAGCGGATATATATTAGAATAGCCCAACTAACGGCTGACTTAGAAGAGGTGAAGATCAGAATTGAGCAGCTTGAAAAAGGCGATTTACTTTGACGATATCACTGATATTGGATAAACTTTAGACACTCAGTGACATATACGTGCCGGGATGGCGGAATTGGTAGACGCACGAGACTCAAAATCTCGCGGTGGTAACACTGTGTCGGTTCGAGTCCGACTCTCGGCACCATAATACTTTGCTCTATGTCGGGGCTTCGTATGGCACGAAAAGAAGGAAATCCATGCAAAGTAATTGTATTTTTTGCAAAATACAAAAAAATGAGATTCCGGCTCAAATCATTAAAGAATCGGAAGATGTGTTTGTAATTAAAGACATCGCTCCAAAAGCACCCACTCATTATTTGATTATTCCTAAAAAGCATATCAAAGATATTGCTTCGCTCGAGAATGCGGATGTCGTGCTTGCCGGGAGCTTGCTTTTAATGGCTCGTGAACTTTCAAAAGATCTTTCCGGTTCACAAGCATTTCGCTTGATTGCAAATACCGGTAAAGAAGTTGGCCAATCGGTATTTCATGCTCATATTCATTTTCTTGCTGGCAAACAGATGGCTGAATTCTAGCTGTTTATTGGCTGTTTTGCTTTTTTCTTGATTTATAAAATGTTGGTACCTGAAAGTAGAAAAAGATCTTACTCTTAAATAATGATGAGTTTAGAGTTCATATAGGCTATTTCTTGAAATTCTACTGTGCTTAGGAGTTAATGTGCAGGGGTGTATGATTATTGGTCATCGTGGGACGAATGTGGGAGTGGTAGAGAATACAATTACAGCTTTTAAAAAAGCTATTGAGCAGGGCGCTCAGATGATTGAATTTGACGTGTGGAAATGTGCAAGCGGGGAAATTGTAGTTTTCCATGATGCAACTTTTGAACGATTAATTGGAGATGTGCGATCTATCAAAAGCTTATCTTTACATGAAATAGAGCAGCTATCATTGCCGATCGAAGAAAAGATTCCAACCCTTCGCCAAGTCATGGATAGTGTTGATCGCAGAGTGATGCTCAATATTGAAGTAAAAGATGGAGAAGCTTTTGAAGGAGTGGGGAAATTGATACAAGAGTATATTGTAGAAAAGGGATGGCAGGAGAGCGATTTTTTGGTATCTAGTTTCGATCATTTTGGTCTTCGCTATTTCATGAAAAGGTATTTTAAAATACCAACAGGGGTTATCACATCTGCCGCTTTGATTGATTATGGGAAGTATCTCATCAATCTAAATGTTGATTATGCAATAGTGGATGTGCAGCATTTGAGCGTATCATTTTGTACCACTTTAAAAGAGTCAGGAAAAAAAATAATCGTTTACACTGTTAACGATCGAAATATGCTTTCAAAGGCTCTAGAGCTAAGTGTATACGCTATAGTGACGGATTTTCCTGATTTCATTCGGAAAGAGCAGGCGAGCCTATTGAAAGGCGAATAGTTATTCGTCTTCGTCTTCTTCGTTTTCGTCATTATCAGCAGAATGTGAACATTTGCTTTGTCCCTCGGCACAATGCTTTTCTATTTTGGTAATACGATGCTCAAGTTTGCGAATTTTATTCCAAGAATCCTCTTCGCTTTTACTGTGCACAGCAAGATCTTTTCTAATGCGCTTTACTTGCTTGTTTAAAGGAGTTGCCCAAAGACCAATTATGGTTATAAGTGAGAAAAGAAAAAGTAACTTCTTCATACTATCCTCATCATTTTTACTACTCTAAATATGAAATTCTTTTTTCTAAGTTATTAATCGCTTTACGTTTTTTATTTATAGATGGAAACGATTTAATGCTTCTTTCCAGTTCTGATACTATTTTATGTAGCAGCTTTCTGCGTTGTTTCGGCCAAATGCGTCCAGTGTTTTGTGATTGCAAAATGTCGACATTTTTATAATGTTTGCATGGTTCGCCAACTTTATCGCTAATATTTTTGAATTTCTTTTGACGATTAATCGTTCGCTGTGGCAAATAGCTCGCTGCCGGGCACTGCGTTCTTACGCGCACTATGTATGCGGCATGGCAGAGGCCAGAAATGCCTAGCAGTAGCCCGAAAGCCACAAATAAAGCTGCTCTTTTGCGCATGCCATTCTCCTTTTATTACCTTACACTCTTTTTTCTATCTATATATTACTAATAGAAATGCTTAATAAGCAATAATTTAAGAAAAAAGTTGTTTTGTTTAGTGAAAGCAACGAGACTTTATGGGTATGAAGGGGAGTTTTTTAATTCATCTTGATAGAAAAGGTATAGGCCAATAAATACAATCAGACATGATGCGTAAAAGTGCCAGGTAATAATTTCGTGAAGAAATCCCCATCCATAAAGTGCGGTGAAAAAGGGGACGATGAAGCCAGCGAATGAGACGAAAGTTGCGCTATAATGGCGCAAAAGGTAGCCATAGAGGTTGTAGCAAATGATATTGCTTACAAGAATTACGTACATCAGCCATCCCCAAAAGTGAGAGGCGTTAGTAACGGGTGTGAAGCCTTCCAGCCATGCAGAAGTACCAAGTGCAAGAATCCCGCCAGCACACATGGTAATGCCGTTTACTAGCATTGGAGAATGATTCTTATCTTTTACCAATTTTCTAAACACAATCCAGCTATAGCTTTGAAGTGCCACAGCCATAATAATGGAGAGTTCGGGCCAAGATATAAATAAGAATTCGCCAATTTGCTTCTCTTCTGAAGAGCCGGTAATCAGTATAGGAACCATGCCTAAGAATCCTATAACAAGGCCGAGCCATTGCTTATGGGTTATTTTTTCGTTAAAAAAGAAGTAAGAATAAAGTGCAGCAAAAAAAGGTGCTGAGTTGAATAGAAGTGACGTTTTGGTGGAGCTTAAATACTTCATGCCCCAAAACCGAAATAAGTAGGCAGAAAAGATACCTAAGATGATAATTTGAGCATAAAGAACTAAATGGCTTCTTTTAACAAAAATACTTTTTCTAAGCCATAAAGCGTGATAGGCAAGAAGTAAGGCGCCAGCAAGAAAAAAACGTATGCCAACAATAAAAATATATGAAGAATAGGAAAGAAGTAGCTTTCCAACGGAAAATGAGCTCGCAAAAAGTGCATACATGAGAATAATGAGTGGTGCCATGATAAAACCTAAAAAATTTGATATATAGTAAATAGTAACTATATCAGAAAATGGTACAGATCGGAATATATTCCTTATTGTTGAACTATACCCAATGGGGCAGATGTGGTACATTTACCTCATCATTTCAGTATATCTATCTATGAGGGAGCATATGAAGATTTTTTCGGCAATAGGAACAATACTGTTTTCAGTTTTTGCTACAGCTGTGATGAGCTACATTTCTATGGCTACGCCAATTGGTCCTTGGATTGCTCCTACGATAGTACTGTTCGCTCTTCTTTTAAGTAAACTGTTTTTGGTAAAGCACCCGTCTCAAGCAATAGCTTTCATAACTATGGCTAGCTCTATTGGAGGTATTCTTGCTACAGCATGTGGGTTTTCGTTTCCAACGCTTTATTTTTTAGATTCAGTATTATTTGAACAGTGGCTTTCGCAGCCACTGTTTTTCTGCGCTTCAGTTGCAGGATTATCTTTTGCTGCCGGTTCTTTTGGTCTTTTGGTTGGTTATGCTCTTGAGCAACGCCTTATTATGCAAGAAAAGCTTTCTTTTCCAATTGGTCAGCTTATATATAAAATGATTTCTGCAGGAAACCAACTAAAAAAAGCTTATGAGCTCGTTATAGGATTTTTTTTGACGACTCTGTTTTGTATCTTTCAAGATGGTTTATTGGTGATACGGGGCTTTATTCCAAAGGGGTTCACTCTTTTTCCCGCAATTGCATGGCAAGCGTTTTCATTGCCAGCAGTTCGCTTTGATTTTTGGCCGATGCTTTGGGCTATCGGATTTGTAACAGGCCATGTCATAGCTGTTCCGCTTGCTGTTGGCTCTGTTGCGAAGGTCTTTTTAGTTGATACTACGCATGCTCTTTGGTTTACTCACTTATCTGCAGTTGAGTTTGTTTTGGCTTTTTGCAGTGGCCTTGTGTTATATGGGGCGATAATGAGCTTCATATCATTGCCAGCTATGGCTAAAAAAGGAATTTTCTCTTACAAGTCGAAAGATATCAACTTCCCTGAAATATTAGATAATTTTGTACGCATATTTGGCGTAATCATCGTTGTAATAGGCGTTCGCTTTTTACGAGAATTTAATTTTTCTTATTTCAGTATCGTTTTTTTGTATCTTGGCACGTTGGCCTGTATTTATCAAATTGCATATATTGCCGGAAAAATAGGTCTAGCACCTCTTGGACGGTTTGCTACGTTTGTGATGGTTCCTGCCATGCTTTTATTTCGCCTAGATATGGTACAGACAGTGTTTGTAGCCACATTTGTGGAAATGTCTTGTGGGGTTGCTGCAGATGTATTATTTGGCCGCAAAATGGCTTATATGATGAATTTGGATCGTAAGATGGTAACACTATTTCAGATGCTTGGTCTGGTCATAAGCTCTCTTTCTATAGGAGTCATCTTTTGGTATTTGATTCAACATTTTCATTTAGGATCTTCAGAGCTCTTTGCATACAAGTCCCAAAGTAGGGCACTCTTGATAGATGTGAAGCAGTTTGATTATGTGGCTTTGTTGCTTGGTGCATTGTTTAGCGCTTTTTTAAAATATATAAAAGTGAATCCTATGCTTGTTCTTGGGGGGCTTTTGATGCCAATCAATATTTCGCTTGGTCTTATTTTTGGAGGCTTTCTAACCAAATTAGTTGAAAGCAGAGAAGAATGGGAGCCATTTTGGTCTGGCGTTTTTGCAGCAAATTCAATTTGGATGCTTTTCAAAGCTATTTTTGGCTAAAACTTGCTTTTTTTTAAATTATATTTCATATCGTGATTTTGCCAATAGCGTAGATATCGAAGGCTTATGGGTATAATCGCAAAACTATTTCAATTAGTAACTCTGTGTTGGTATAGTGGTGATAGGAAAAAATGATTTTTTGATAAAGGGAATAGATGATGAAGTGGTTTATTGCCAGTTTTATCTTTATGCTAGGGCTTTTGCAGCCCGGTTTCCTTTTTGCGAATTTATGGCCAACGAATATTCCTATAGATCTGAAGAATCGTATTTTCTTACAAACTCCTCGATCAAAAATTTTGGATCAGTCTGGTTTTTTATTTGATCAAGATAGGAAAAATGGTGTTGATTGTACGTGGATTAATCCTTCTTTATCTACGCTTGAGCCAGTGGTTAAAAGATTTGAAACTAGCGATCTTGAGCTTAAACCACTTAAAGTTTTTGGCCTAGATTCAATTAATGGCACTGATGAATATCAACTGAAAAACACAAATGAAACATTGTATATTGTTGATGGCGAACCTCCTTCAGATGAAGAAATTGAAGAGTCGGTACCTACTGATTTAGTTGCTACTAAGATTCAAAAGGATCCAAAGGCTTTTGCGTCTTCAGAATGTAAATCAAAAAAAGAGCTTTCTGGGGCGTCTAAGCGTAAGTATAAGCGTAGATCTAAGCTAACGTCTGAGCCCGAGTCTATTCCGGTGCAGGCTTCTGAAGATGTTGCACCAGTGATTAGGCATATGCCAGTGAGTAAATCGATAGAATTATTTGATATGGATTCTAAGTGTACAATGAAGAAGGCGTTGGTGCCAGATGAATATGATGATGATTCATATGAGCAACCATCGTATAGGTCTCAGTCAGAATCACACGTTGCTTATCCGCAGCCAATGCAGCAAGGGTATGCACCGCAACAGCAATACTATCCGCAGCAACCAATGCAGCACACGTATGCGCAGCTGCCAATGTATCAATCCTATGCATCGCAACCAATCTATTATCATCAACCTATGATGCAGCAACCATTCCAGCAGTCCTATTATCAAAATCAAGGTCAAGCGGTCGCTATTGCAATGCAGCTTCAAGCACAGGCTATGAATATGCAGGCACAAGCATCTTCTTTAATGATGCAAGCTCAGCCGCAGCAAATGATGATGCCGCAACAGCCAATGATGATTGCGCATAATATGCCAATTATGCCTATGCAGCAACCATATGGGATACCGAACTCTACTCAAGCGTCCCCCTACAATTCACAACAGCCTTCATTTGAAAATAGTTTGCAATATAAGCCAGGAACTTCTTTAGTAGCGAGAAAAAATCAAAAGACAAACTATTTAATGAGCCTGCTTCAAACTATTAGCCAGAAAGGAGAATATGGCCTTCAAAGGCTACTCTGGTTAATTGATTTAGAGTTTGAGATTATGGAGCAACTACTTGCTGGGATGGGTGGATATATTCTAGAAAAATCGGTTCAAGAAAGAGATATTGAGCTTAAAAGTTCTCCTATGCCTATTTCGGATGCTTACAATATAATTATAGAGTTAGCTACGTCTTGTGGAGATCAGAAAACAGATCAAATGACATATGGTTATCTTGTCAGGAAAAGTAAGCGTAATGGATCGCCTATTATGAATGGCAAATCAAGAAAAGGTTTTTTGATGAGGACCATGAATGCGCTTGAGCATTACTATACCATGATTCAAAATATGGATCGTGCGTTTCATTAATTATTATATTAGTTTTGATCCTTGATTTAAATACCATGCTTGTTACAATCCAAAAAGTAGTAATGCCAAAAAGGGGCACGCATGGTAATGAAGTATCTCTTTTTTCTTCCTATTCTTTTTATTCAAAATATACATGCTGTTGTTAAGGGGTCAGTTGCTCTACCTTCGGTTGAAGACTATTATACATTCCCTCAATATCCAGGATTGTTTGCTAATGAGATTAAGGCGTTTGCATGGATGAAGAATGGCTTTGGGTTAGAAACTAATAGTACTGAGTGTATATTTAGCTCAGTTTTTCCTGTTTCCGGGACAGTTGATTTAAATGGTGGGCAACTGATATTAATGGAAGACTTAATATTTAGAAACACTACTACCTTATCAAGTCTTGGAGCAATTATAGGTAATGGGCGAGCAATTCATTTATGTTCAAGCATTAACACATTTCCATCAGATGCTAATATATTTGAATCGGTAACCATATTCTGTGATTCAGATCTTGATATTGTGAGCACTGTTACGTTCACTGGAAATAGCTCTATTTGTGGAGTTGGTAATGTAATTAAGCTCAAAGAAGGGGGGGGTGTTTTTGTTGCCTCTGGTTCTCGTTTGCAACTTCGTGATGTTGAGATGCAGGGGGTAGCAGGAGAGAATATTCAGTGTGTCGATGATACATCCTCTCTAGTGCTTGATAGCAGTAGGTTGATTCAAAGTGAATCAACCTACTGGAAGAAGGGGAGCATTCTGTTTAAAAACAGTGTAACTATGATGGGATCTTCTACCTTTTCTTATAGCAGTGCGCAAACAAGCACTATTGCAATTGATTCTCAATTTATAGTTGGCGATGGTATGTATATATGTATGGGTAGAGATGTTGAAACACAAAATGATCCGCTTTATTTTGAAGATTCATCTTCGAAATTACGTTTGGATAATTGTTCATTTATTGCCTCAGATCAAGGTGTCTTGCTTACCAGAGGTACGCTTGTTTTAGATCGGTTGGTAAACATTGATGCGATGGGTACTACCACTTCTACAGGGGTGATTCTTGGAGATGGCTCTCCTGAAAACGATATTACTATTTGGGTGTCCCCTGGAGCTGCACTTTCACACAATTCCGGCTATTGGGTTTATAACAATTATGCATCAGATAGATTAATTGCTTCCTCCCAAAGCTCTCGAATGATCCGAGAGCTTGGATCAAAAATATATATGCCACAGAATTTTACGATAAAAGATATCACAGTTCAGTTGAAATCAAATTATGTTGCACCTATTGAAGTTGAATCTGGAAGGCAGCTCTCTTATGATAGTGCCTGTGTTAGGCTTCCAGATATTAAGTTTGATATTAGCGCTCAGCAAATAAATGCGTACACCTATGCTCTGAGCGGTAATCAATCTCTTTTTTTGACAAAGGGAACATTGCCCCTTTATTTAGTGGTCAGTGGAACCTCTAATGCTATTCGTGGAAATGGTGGTTTTGCGGGTGCAATTACTTTGTCCAATTCTTCAGCGGAACTCACAGCAGGTCTTAATGGTTATATTGGAAGCGCACTTGTTTTAAATGATGGCACGTTCAACTTGGATTATGATCTTCTTTTTCACGGAGATGGCAATGTTGTAGGTCCGGGTACAATAGATCTGAAGAAAAATCACCTAGCTTTTGGCTCGGGATTTCAGGCAACTACTCCAATTTATTGGAAAAGTGACGGGGGGGTGATTGATTTAAGCGGAAAGGTTACCTTATCTTCTACCTGGACAATCGAAGGAAACTGTACGTTTAAAGGGGATACTTCAAAACTGATCTTTGCTGAGGGGGGAGAGATTGTTATTGAAAAAAATTCGCAGTTAGTTTTTCATAATATGCGTATTTTAGGGTTAGCTGAAAAAAATTTGCGCTGTGTTGATAATAGTGGAGTTATCACGAGCCTTGAAAGCAGAGCTGAAATGACGGGGGACTATTGCTTTGAAAAAGGTAGTATGGAATTTTATTTACAAAATGTTTTGAGTGGCGCCTATACCTTTTCCTATGATAGCGAAATGACTTCTACGATACAAAGTGATGCGAGCCTAGAGGTTATCAATGGTGTTACTTTTGCGGTTGGAAGAAATAATGGTAATGAACCATTTGCATTTGTAGATAAAACTTCCACGCTTAAGCTAGAAGACTGTAAGCTTTTTGTTAATGATACGGGTCTTCAAATGTTGAGGGGAACTGTTATTTCTTCTCGAGATGTGCAAGTTGATGTGCAATCAACAAATACAGCAACGGGTCTTATTTTTGGTGATGGTAATCCAGATAATGACATGAAGCTTATCATGCTTCCGGGTGTTACGGTACGCTTTTTAAGTGGTGTTGTAACTTATAATATTACTGATCCGTTAGGTATAGAATCAAAAATTAATGTTTCTCATATGATTCGAAAAGCAGGTAGCTTTTTTTATTTATATCAAAATTTATTTTTAAGCAATCTAACTGTAGATGTAGATGCTTTAGCCCATCTTACAATTGAACCGGGAGTTTCTCTCACTTATTCTAACTGTCGTATTCTAAATGGAAGAGATGAATTTAGTTTTACGGGATCTTATTATAATTTTTATACCATGTTAATGAGCGGCAATGATAATATTTTAAATATGATTAACGGAACATTTCCTCTCTTTCTATTGGTTTCGGGGCTAGGTAATAGAATTGATGGTACAGGCAATATTGGTGGATTACTCTCTTTTGCTGATAGAAATGCAGAGTTAATATCAAATTTTAGTGGTACAGTTTTTATGAGTCCAATTCTTAATGGAGGCACTATAAGGTTGCAAAAGGATATAAATCTTGCCAATGAGGTGGTTATTAAGGGGGATGGGTACATTGATTTAGGTACATCTAATATATATGTGGGTTTGAGTAATACAGTATGGGATACTGACATTCATTGGAAGTCTATAAACGGAGCTATAAACTTTTATGGAAAAGTAGATTTAAAAGGAACGTGGACACTTGAGGGAGATGTAGAAATAAAGGGAAACGGACAAATGTTGAGATTGCTTTCCGGGGGTGCACTATGTGTAGCACCGCATTCAAGGCTTTGTTTGAGTGGATTAATTATTGAGGATATTGGTGGTAACGATATCTATTGTATGGATGATAATAGTGTTTTAGTTTTTGATAATACTGCGTGGGGCCAACTTTGTTCAGCTGATTATACTTTCACTAAAGGTGCAATGTGCTTTAAAAATGATGTAACTATGTATGGTAATGCTAATTTTGTGTATGAATCAAATCAAACAAGCACAATATGTGCAGATTCTCGTTTGAAGTTTGATACTGGATTTACTTTTAGTTATGACGCAGATACGCCTTATCGGTTTGCATTAGAAGACGAGACAGCGACGCTTTTAATGAATAATTCAACTCTCTATATAACCACAACAGGATTATCTTTAACAAAAGGAAGCTTAGATATTAAAGGGGATTCTGCTGTGTTGGTAGAATCGTATGAGACGGAAAATGATATAGGAAAAATTATAGAAACTATTGATGAGGGGCTTCAGATAGGTAATGGATTAGATGGAGAAGACTGCACGTTAACAATATATGCTGGCTCATCTCTTACGGTATTAAAAGGATCAGTTGTTTATAATAATCGTTTTCCTGAATCCTTTAAGGCAAAGAATAAGTTGTCTCATATATTTTTGGAGGATCAGGCTCGGCTGGTACTATATCAGGATCTAGATTTGGGCTTAGGGTCTCTTTTGTTGCGTCCAAGCTCATCGATAAGAAAAAATACGGGCAAAAATATTACCGGATCGATTGTTGTTAAATAATATGAAACAAATACATGAAAAACTACTTCTGTTATGGTTACTTTTCTGTGGAATGTCTTTATCTGCAAGAAAGGTTGGTTCTGATTCGGAAGTTGCTAAGCAAGGAAAAGCTTTTTTTTTGAATGAAGATTCTAATGAAATTTCTGGCTTTTCGATATTAAAAAGTGGTTTTATTTTGCAGAATAAAACCACTATATGTGATTACAATGCTTATTTTCCTATTTCTGGTGATATTGTTTTAAATGGAGGAACTTTACGCTTATCTAATGATTTGTACCTTCAAAGCCCAGTAAACATTGGAAATGGAAAAATAGATGGAAATTTTTTTTCTTTAACGCTACCACATAATGTTAATAACACTTATTTACCCTCTCAGGCACATTTTTCTGCCATAAATCTTACTGAAGAAAAGCAATTTAGTCGTCGTATTTTTTCATTAGACTGGTCATATGATGGGAATTATCTTGCAGTGGGTTTAGATGGATCAAGTAATCATGATGAAATTCAGATATTTGAAGTAGTTAATGGAGTATTAAGTTTAAAAGCATCTTATGATATGGGTAGCTCAAATGATATTAGGTCTATAAGATGGCATCCAAGTAGTTATTACTTTGTTACCGGATCCATTACTGGCAATGAATTGCAAACATGGCTTTTTGATTCTGAAGTATCATCGATTACTTTGGTAGATAGTGAGAACACAGATGATGTAATTTCATTGGCATGGACTCCAGATGGTAATTATCTTGCTGTAGGCAAAAATAGAACCTCTTACATATATGTCTATCCAGTAACAAACGGTACTTTTGGTTCGAGAATTCTATTATCAATAGGCCATTCTACGACTATTTATGATCTTTCGTGGAGCTCTAATGGAAATTACTTGGCTATTGCTACAAAGAGTAGCAAAAGCGCAGAGGTGATAGTTTATTCATTTGATGGGTTTACTTTAAACTCTAATGCAACAGCAAATCTAAATTCAGATGTATACGCTATTCGGTGGCGTCCAGATGATACATTTTTTTCTATTGGAACAAGTGAGTCAACTGAGCAACTCAAATCATATATTCATACAGATGGTGTTCTATCTTCGGTGAGCTCTGCCTTAGTTGGAGAAACCAAAACGATTTTTGGATTGGACTGGATGAAAGGCGGTAACTATCTTGCAGTGGCAAAAGGTACCGATTCGAGTGGGCTTGAAGTGGAAATTTTTTATTACAATGAAGTGAGCAAAACATTTTCGATGGTAGCAGGAGAAAAGCTGGCAAAAGATGCTGAAGCTATTGCATGGCATCCTGAGGGTATGTATTTGGCTGTGGGAGATACTACCGATAAGTTGTATTTATATAATTTTATTTCCAAGTCTCTTTTTTTTAAAGATATCAAACTTATTATGAGTAATAAGTTAGTTATAAATGGGCCGATATTATTTCAAGGAAGTTGTTCAATTAATGGTAATAATAAAATAATTGATTTTTCTTCTACGGGATCAATGCTTATCACTGAAGGGGCACAGCTATCTATTGAAAATGCGACTTTGACAGGGCTCAAGGGTGATAAAATTCATTGTACACATGATTCAAGTGCTTTAGTATTAAACAATGTGCATTGGATACAAGATGAAACGACTACTTTTTCTATGGGATCAATTCTTTTTCAGGACGCAATTCGTATGAGTGGAAGCTCAATATTTGCATATCAATCAAGTCAAACAAGTACCATAGCTGTAGATTCAGTGTTAAAGTTGAGTCCAGGATTTACTTTTAGCTATGATCCATCGATTAACTCAAAAGATTTACTGTATTTTGAGGATTATTCTTCTGAATTGATTTTAAATAGATCCTTTTTAGCTACTACTACCGTGGGGATGAATTTAAAGAAAGGTACAATGATCATTGAGAATGACGCCAATCTATCTTCAGAGAAACGGGCTTTTGGTTTATCTGAAGATGATTTTATTCAGATTGATGAAGGTATAAATCTTGGTGACGGTATATCTTCCGTAAATGATTTTTATGTTCATATACTTCCGGGTGCTGAGTTAAATCTATTATCGGGATCGCTAAATTATAGAAACATACAAAGCGGTACTTTAAAATTATATAGCAGTTCAAGCACTCTAAGAGTTCAGCCACAGGCTGCATTAAAATTGTATCAAAATTTAAGCTCATCGGTGGGTAAATTTGTTTTTGAGTCATACGGCATATTGTCGTTATGGCCTAATATAAATTTTGATGCTTCTATTGTACCTCTTGGTAAATTATCCCGATTAAAATTGAAAAATTAGGCTTTGTGAGCAAAGTTTGAAAAAGGATAAGATAGAAATTTGTTTACAGAACCAGGATTCTTAAAAAAGGAGTTTCTATGCGTAGTTCTAGGTTGTATTTAGCCTTTCTTATACTTTTTTCTATTTCCATTAAAGCATCTCGGTTCTGCACAAATTTTGGAATAGATTTTAATTATGCCCATTATAGTCTTGGTTCTATTGCCAATCAAAGCGGCTATTTAGCTGGACCTCATGTTGATTTTTCTTATAAAAAAGCCTCTCGAGTTTATACAGGATTGCATTTTGATGGAAAATGGAATGCTGGGCTTATTTGCTCTGATAAGCCAGACTTATGTAATACAAGCTGTCAAACAGGAGGATCTTTACTCGCAAATGTAGCCGATTACCTTACAGATTGGAGATTAGGTTATTATTATTCGAATGATTCAAAAACATTTTCTCTTATTCCATCAGTTGGTATAGGGTTTCAACATTTATCATATGAAGTTGACCCTTCAATTATGCGCTATAAATATTATCAAATGTATCTGCCTATTGATTTAAAGTTATTGTATCATTCACCAAAAAGTTTTTCTATTGGATGCGAGTTGCAGTATAGAGTGGGTGCTTATAGTCGTTTGCGGGTATCAACTCCTTGTGTAGAAGATTATTGCGATTCAAGGTGTGATGACAAAATAAAACTTAAGTATTCTCAAGGTTTTAATATAAAAGTACCGGTTCTATTTCATTATCGTGTAGCGAAGAAGGTAGGACTCAATCTCTCGCTTATACCTTTTTTTGATTGGAATACATTTGCTAATACATGCGATACTAACTCAGACTGCGTCGTTTTTCCAATCTCTGACAATAAAAGATGGTATCTGGGTGTAAATGCTAATTTTAGTATTATATTTTAAAAACGAGGAGAGAGTGTGAAAAAAATAGTGTTGATGTTACTTGTCTCATCTCAGACATACACACAAAGTGATACTGTCTTTAAAAATATTTTACGTGCGAACCGGAGAGTTGATAGCAAAATTATTAGGACTACTGTTTCTGAGTCAGATGCACAGCAAGCTTTGGCAGCTCAACCTACCAATGGTGATGAGGCTCGCTATGCTGATAAACGAGCAAGTTATGGCAAAGCTTTAAAGCAGCTTGAGTCGGGATTAATTGATTCGGCCGCGTTTGCGCAGGTAGTCAAAGCTTTATACACCAATACTCAAGCAGATTTTAACGCTATTACTATGGGAACAGATCCAGTTGAACGTAAATTAGTTGATCCTCAGGCAGCATTCACTTATAACTTAAATGCTTCTGATGGATGGATTCATTCTATGATTGCGCCGCCGGTTTTAACTTCTGCACAATTTGCATCTGAAATGGTAGAAGTATATTGGATGTCGCTTCTTCGCGATGTTTTTTTCAATGAGTACGATACAGATGCAACAGCTGCATTGGCAGTAACAGATTTAAATAATCTTTCTGATTATAACGGGCCAACACCGGTAACTACAGCAAATTTGTTTAAAAGCGATATGGCAGGAGTACAAACTGGCCCTTATATATCACAATTTTTATATCTTGGCATTCCTACTGGACCATCATCTAATTTAAGTAATGTAACAACAGGCACTGCCGGAGTTGACTATCAAGCACAAGTGGTACCACAATCTACAACATCAAATGATTTTATGACCACATTCAACGAATGGCAGTTTATTCAAAAAGGGCATAATCCTACTCGTTCAACCTCATTTACTGTTGAACGTTTATTTATTAGAAATGGAAGAGATCTTGCACAATATGTGCATGATTGCTATCCAGTTGAGCCTTATCTTGGGGCAGCCCTTATATTAAATAGTTATGGTGCTGATGCGCTTGATCCCGCAAACCCTTATCTTAATAATCCTACGCAAGAATCATTTGTAACTTACTATCTTCCTGATGTAGTAACACTTATCTCTATGGCTGCTGAATATGGGCTACGAGCTGCCTGGTATCAAAAATGGTTGGTGCATAGAAGACTTCGCCCAGAATTTGCAGGATTTTTGGTTAATCAACAAAAAACAGGCACCCAGGATTTTGGACTTCATGCTGATGTGATTAATTCAACAGCATTAACGAATATTTTCTCTACTTTTGGAAGCTACTTGTTACCTCAAGCATTTCCTGAAGGATCCCCAACTCATCCAAGCTATCCTCAAGGTCATTCAACAGTAGCTGGTGCTTGTGCAACTATCTTGAAAGCATTCTTTAATGAAGAGTATGTTATACCGAGTCCTGTAGAGCCAAACTCAAATAATAACTTACTTGTTGATTATACAGGCGCCACATTAACTGTTGGTAATGAGCTGAACAAACTAGCATTTAATACTTCAATTGGAAGAGATCATGCTGGTGTACATTATCGTACTGATTGTGATCAGGGATTGTTGCTTGGCGAAAAAGTAGCATTATCTCTATTGCAAGATGAGTCATTCACGCGCAATATTCCATTCAAAGGATTTACACTGACTAAATTTGATGGAACAAAAATCACTATTGGTGCTAAAAAAACAACAAACTTATTGGGTTAGTATTTTAGATCACAAGGTAAGAGGCCGGGGTAATATATCCCTGGCCTCTTATACTATTTTTTGTGAGCTCTGTAGAAGTATCTACTAAAAAAGTTCTTCCCAGCTCAAACTTCCCAGTACTGGCACATTCGTTGACTGTAATATTTGAGCGGTAAGTGTGATTGTCTCACCTGGCAAAAATATTATAGGGTATTCAGATTTAGGTATGAATTGAATTCCTGGGCCACTACCGAAAGTGTTATTAGCGATAAGAAACGTTTCTATTCCGGTATTTGCGCTATAGGTTCCCACAGTGCTGAATTCCATTATTGAGTTATCTGTATCTATATCAGAATAGCTAGCGCCTGTTATGGTGCCATTCTTTCTCAACCGAAAAATAACAATAGTGTTAGAAAAATCTGTTCCACCGCCTCCAAGGGCGGCGATACGCGCTTCAATTCTATTGGTTAATGACTGGAAGGTAGATTTATTTCGTAATGTTAGTACATGTTTTTCCGTGCCGGTGGAAGGAACTGTTACAGTGTTGCTTTTACTAAAAAATCTACTTGCTGGAGTGGTAAAGTTACCCGCAAGGCCGGCATTCCAACTTGGAGTACGTACTTTTATATCAGTTGTGTTACCATTGTTTTTTACTTCAGCTCTTATAGGTAAAATGGGATTTTTAAAGTGTGTTCCCTCAGAGACATTTGGTCGTTGAATAACATGAAAGGTAATCCAAACACCGTCAGTACGCATAACTTGAAATTTTATAGGAGCTGCGCCGAGCCAACCATATGAGATACGGTAAATATTAAGCATGCTTGGATTAAGATTGAATCCACTAGCACCAGTGCCATCAAGAGTGTCGTAATTAAAGCAGGATTGTGGTATAAAAAGATCGGCATCGTCTCGTCTTCTAAACAAAATAGAAAATTCTGTGCCGTTATAACCAATTGCGGCTCCATCATCATCATCAAAAAGTCCCATGAGCTGTGTAGAATTTGCCATACCTGGTGTGGTGAAGGTGGCAGTAAAAATAATATAGCCTTCATGACCAGTGCGGTATCTTAGTGCACGTCTTGATTCGATTTGACTCATTGCACCGGGATCGATGCCTGTTTGTACCACGGCAAAGTCATCAACTGAATAAATAGTACCTGTAGTAAGAACAGATAGGCTTGTCTCAAGAGAAGAAATACCATATTGAAATTTTATGTTGATTTCATCAATGAGATTGGTAACAATTGCTTCTCCAAATGCTGAAATAAATCCACGAGATGCGCTTTCTTGTGCGATTTTATTAACGCTGCTTTGTATATTGGTTACTTTTGGAAAGATGAGATCGGTAGTGTGTTCTGTGCCACTAACTTTTCTGTATATCGATTCATTATATTGGGTTTGAGAAATGGGTAAGATAGAGAATGTTTGTACTATTAAAATAATGAAAAGTGTCTTTTTCATGTGACTCCTTTATTGTCAAAATGTAATACCACCCTTAAACCATATCGACCATTGTGAAAGCGATGAAGTAGTGCATTGGGTGTGAGCACTATTTAAAAGAGGTTCAAGAGAGCTATTTTCTGGTATGCGTGATGCTTTGTTTTGGCCAAATTCTATTGATGCTCCTGCTCCATAAAAGTATGGCCATTCATCACAATTGAAATTGAAAAGAAGTTTATGAGAGATACCGCGAACTGGTATTAAGGCAATGTCATCAATATTGATGAATGTTGGATTGATTGACGTTTTGATATGAGAAGACTCTGTCGATGAGAGTCCTGATGCGTAATTAAGCCTCTGATTGTTTGTTCCTGCATAGGCAAAGCGCTCATTATCAATTCCTAAGTTACGCAAGATTGGATCAGCCCCTGTTGCGGTGCTATTGGTTCCTGCATTGATAGTTGAATTAAATTGGGAAGCAGATAACGCTACTGCTTCATTCAATGAAAGTCCTCCTGCATTTAAGGTAGCAAAACCAAACATGTTAGCATCTCCTTTGAGGGCCCACACATTGCTTTGCGATAAATCGATTAATGAGGGCTGATTGCTTACAGCGCATTCTCTACTTCGTTTATCACCAAACTTTTCACAACTTTTGGCCCATAAACTATAACCAAAATTATATGAAAATTTTTTGTAATCGATAGTAATAAGCGTAGTCCAATTAGCTTGTACATTATTTTTCACTTTTATCTCAAAGCTCGTAAGATTTGCTACAGGGCTATACTCATTATCAAATTGGGCAATCGGATTGGTGGTACTTATTAAAGTAGCAGATGAGGTGTCCGGTATATTTGAGCCAGATATATTATTTTTAGAACCTATCCCAAAATTCGAATAACTTGAAAAGCCTCTAGAAAAAAGGAGAAAGTCTCGCTATTTTTGAATGATTTTGTC
>CAYGJB010000001.1:77785-107218 GCA_964350195.1 uncultured Pseudomonadota bacterium | reverse complement strand
TTCAAGCCGCTGCCGCTCTTTTTCTAGTTGTTCAAGCCGCTGCCGCTCTTTTTCTTGTTGTTCTTGCTCTAGTCGCTCTTTTTCTTGTTGTTCTGCCTTTAATTTCTTCTTATTTCTGCTTCTACGGGCATATACTGCTCCTCCTGCAACAGCAAGAATAACGAGAATGGTACTCACTATGGCAATAATTGCCCCTGGATGCATAAGCGCCCTATTTCGAAACGCTTGCCAAATCTTTTTATCTTGCAAGCTGAGCGTGTCCCCCTCAACCCATTTACGCACTGCCTCATTTTCTTGCTCTGAAGGCACAGCAAATCGCTTGAGACCATTGGCAATGCGCAAACGCCCTTGTAACTTAAAGCGGTTATAACCTGCATCAAGTTGGTTGAATACCCATTTCACATTATATTTTTTTGATGGTTCTGGAACAGCTTGTGCTAATGGAGTGACAGAAGAAAAGAGCAAAGCTCCCAAAATAGCATAATGTACGTATGTCTTGATGAATCGCATCTCTTTAACTCCATAGCTCTTAACATTAAAAATTAACTACTGAATAATTACCTACTGCACTCTGGAGACGGCTTTCTTGTTGGTGGAGTCCGCTTGGGACCCGTAGGCTGGCTCACTGTCCTTCCCCGAGGACCGTGCGTCTTTTGACCAGGTTTATATTTTATTTGCGGCAGCGCCATCTTGCGAGCATGTAAATCAGCAGCCACTTCATTTAAACCAGAAAGAGCGCTTTTAACTAACTCAACGTCCAATTGGTCTTGGCTCAATTCCCCTTTTATCTGCTGAATAAGCTGTTGAATATCACCAATGCGCGTATCAAAAAATTGAACTTGATTTTGCTGAGAAAGATATTTAATATTTGGCAGTTGCTCACGCGTCTGCATAATAAGTGATTCAACCCTACCAAGCTGCTGCGCTATCTTTTCTTGATCATTCATAGACCATATAGAGCCAATAGATAAAATAAACCCTACCATTAACATTTTTTTCATACTTTCCCCTTTTTAGTAATAATACCTTTAACTCATTTTACTAAAAAGGAGGAGTTAATCGCAACAATACAGAGTTATTTAGAAAAATAGTTAAGCAATACTCGATGTTCATCTAACGAAAAGCTGAAAATATCTCCCTTACCCTGATATTGTGAGAAAGTGATGCACGTAGAGCTTAAAAAGCTCGGGGAACCTCCTTTATCAATTTTTCCCCTTTAAAATCAGCTTTTGGCCATCAACACACAGTAGCCAATCGTATGTAAATCACAGAGTGGCTTCACCGAAACGTGCTTATAAAGCCCATCCGATCTAATGCTTGCAACTGTGCCAAGGGCAAATCCTTCCGGAAATACAAGCCCATCGCCACTGGTAAGAATTAGCTCTCCCTCATCAACTTTGGAAAGATGATCCACATAATTTAAGCGAGTTGTACCGATTTCATTACACCCCTCATGAATCCCTGCTGCACGTGATGCAGCGCAATATGCACCAATTTTGCATTGACTATCGGTTACTAGGCAGACTTTACTATGACGTGGATACACCTCCACCACTTTACCCACCACGGTATCATTATATAAAACCACCATATCTTTTAAAGTAGACTCGTTTTCCCCGGCATCTATGAGAAAATAATGCCCTTCGCTTGTAAAGCTACGCGCAAGGATCTTAGTAATAATGCCAGCTTCAGCATAGCGCTTACTGAATTTTTTAATTTCCTTGATGCCATTTAAGTAAGAAAGCTTCGCTCTGAGCTGTACGCATTGCCGTTGCACTGTTTCATATTCTTTTTTTAAATGGCATACTTCTGCTTGCAGCGCCTTATACTCTTTAGTTTCATTGCGGCTTCTTATGAGTGGTTCAACAATATAGGCATTGCTAAAAAGGGCAGGATAAGAAACAATCGAAACAGCATAACGCATTGCATTAGTAAAAAAACTCAACCAGCCGATCAGTATTAAAGAAACAAAAGCAGTAGCGAATGATTTCCAATTAAACTGCATACTACACTCCAAAAAAAGCGAGTAACCTCTTACGTAATTCTAATTCATTCTGCAGCCCCATGAGCTGGCGGCGAATCTCTGTTGCTTCCCGGTGCCCTTTCACATAAAACGGCAGATGCTTTCTAAATACAAAAAGCCCGTGCGGGCCATAATAATTGATCATACCATCAAGATGTTTTAAGGAATAGCTAAGTAACGTCTGATTATCAACAATATACGGTTTTCCCTGCGCATGCGCCTGCAATTCATACAGTTTCCATGGCTTAGCCCAAATACCACGCCCAATCAAAAAACCATCCACACCAGTCTGCTCATGTACAAGCTGCGCTGTTTTAAAATTAACTACGCCGCCCGAAATAATAATCGGTATCGATACAGCCTTTTTAACTTCAGCAGCAAGCTGATAGTCCGGTCGCCCTTCAAACTTTTGCGGCTGCAACCGCGGATGAATAGCTATTGCATCAACACCACAATCTTCAAGCATCTTTGCAACTTCAATAGCATTACATTCTTTAAAACCAGAACGAATTTTAACTGTAAAGGGAATAGGTAGTGCTGCGCGAAATGTTTGTATGATTTTCTTTAATCGCGGCACATCCGCCATTAAAGCAGAGCCTGATCCTGAACCGATTACGTTCCGTGCAGGACACCCAACATTCAAATCAACCGCATCCACGCCACGAGCAAGAATATGCTCGCACGCCTTCTCAACACCATCCACCGAATTCGCTGCCACCTGAAAATTTAATGGCCGCTCAAATTGCTCAAAACGTAACGCTTTTTCAGCACCACGCTCATGCGAGATGCATCGCACATGCCGCATCTCGGTATACAAAAGCTCCTCCTTAGAGAAGTCTCGCACAAGCTGGCGAAACGGCGAATCAGTGATACCATCCAGTGGTCCCCCGATAAAACGAGGAAATGATCGATTACCGATCTTAATTTTTTCGTCCCAAAAACTCATATAAAGCCCTGAAATAAGAGTGATTATCAAGAATTTCAGTATAACAGGAAAAAATAAGATGTTTACCACCGAACGGTGGCAGAGAACGTTGGATGGCCAACTTCATCCACCATAATCCCAAGCTTCACACGATCGGCAAGCTTTTGATCCACTACTTTACTCGCAGCAAGCGCATACAATGTGCCAAAGGCACCCCCCGCAATAAGCTGAGACATGTAATGACGATTACAGTTAAGAAAGGTAACCCCAATAAGCGCAGCTATCCCACCCAACGGCACTGCATACCGCGGACCATAGCGAGAACCATAAAGAACCGCCATGTACAATGCTTGAGCCATGTGCCCCGATGGAAATCCTCCATATGAACGCTTTTCGCAGCTATATTTTTCATGCCACGGACGCAAACAAGCATCAAATTTTATTTTCTTCACTAGCTTTTTAGCCCATATCACGAACGGCATTCCTAAAAGAAGAATTTGACCAGTCCACCGCTTTTCATCATTCAAAGAAAAAAAGGCATCGCTTCCAAGTAGCACAATCGGTATTCCAATACTTAGTTTTGCAATAGTATGACACCATTTGGGCAGCTGATTTATATTCTTGTGATTTTGTGCATCATAGAAGCAACGCTGCAGCTTTTCATCAAGAATCCGAGCCCCCACAAAAAGCGGAAACATTGAGCAAATTACTTTGAAGCTATTCCAAGTAAACAAATTTTTATGAAGATTCAGGATATCGCTCGCAGCATTTCGCACTGCCTCTCGAATATTATTGCCTACATAATGCGGCGGCCGCTTAGCACGTGCTGGTTTTGTGTATTCCAACAGCGAATACTCGTCATCCACAGGATTAATAGCATAATCAATCTTAGTCCCGTTGTGATGAGTAAAGTTATTGCTGGCGTTTAATGCCAAATCACCTTTTGACAGTTCATAGCGCTCAGCCAAAAAACGAGCCGTATCGATAGGCTCAGAGCCCATTGCGACAACTCTCTGCGATAGAATAAGAAAAAGAAAAACAGTACGCTTGTACGTTTTATTCACCACCCCTTCCCCCTCTAGAGAAAGATGTTTACCGTTTTTTCAATTTCATAATAGAAAAGATTTGCAGAAAAAATCAATAGAAAAGCCCCGAAATCATTCGAGGCTTACATTTCTTCTATATAAAAAATGAATGTCGCTCTTACAGCTCAGGGTGCATTGTGTGCCATGGCGTAACCTGCTCATAAGCATGGCCAACCTTGAAAAGTAGCTCCTCAGTGCTATGCAAGCCTATCAGCTGCATACCGATCGGAAGCTTTTTGCTGCTCATACCACAGGGAATAGAAATCGCTGGAGTACCCGCCAAATTCATAGGGCAGGTAAAATAATCTTGAAGATCCATCTTGAGAGGATCAAGATCAAAAGCCCCTATCTGAAATGCTGGTGCTGGCTGAGAAGGCATTAAAAGAACATCCACCTCTTTGAACGCTTCAATAAATTCGCTACGAATAAGACGTTTTACTTTTTTAGCGCTTTCATAGAATTCGCCCGAATGACCTGAGGATAATACGTAATTACCGACTAGAATACGTTTTATTACTTCTTCGCCAAATCCATCATGCCGCGTATCTTCATACATCTTAGAAAGCGTTTTTGCCTGCTTATCGCGAAAACCATATCGCACGCCATCAAAGCGAGCCAAGTTAGAAGCTGCTTCTGCACGGCTTAGAATAAAGTAGGCTGCCGCGCTGTAATCGATAGATGGTAAGGTAACACGATGAATAGTTGCCCCCATTCTTTCAAATTTTTTAATCGCTGTCTCAATAGAATCAACAACCTCTTTATCCATCCCTTCAGCAGAAAGCGTATTATCAACAATCCCTATCTTAAGACCTTCAGGAAGCTTGCCATCAAGCGATTGCGTATAATCTTTTGGTGGATGAGGCAGCGTAGAGGCATCGCGCGGATCAACGCCAGCCATTTCTGAAAAAACCAATGCACTGTCATAGACCGTACGAGAAAATACGCCCACTTGATCAAGCGACGAAGCGTAAGCGATTAAGCCATACCGAGACACTGCGCCATACGTTGGTTTTAATCCAACAATACCGCACAATGCGGCTGGCTGACGAACAGATCCACCAGTATCAGAGCCCAGTGCCCATGGTGCAAACCCTGCAGCCACTGCAGCCGCCGAGCCACCACTTGATCCACCAGGAACTCGCTGCACATCCCATGGATTTTTTGTTTTCTTAAAGTAAGACGTTTGTGTTGAACTACCCATCGCAAACTCATCCAGATTTGCTGAGGCCAAAAGCGGTGCTCCCGCTTTTTTTAAACGCTCAATCACCGTTGCATCGTTCGTTGCTCGATAGTTTTCCAAAATGCGAGAAGCGCACGTAGTTAAACGGTCTTTGATGCAAATATTGTTTTTGATAATGCCAGGAATTCCAGCAAGCTTTCCGCTATCCTGCATTTCTTTGAGAATCGAGTTTTTATCATAAATATGAAGCGTTGAACCAATTTTGCCATCATACGCTTTTAAGCGAGTGAGATAAAACTCAATAACCTCTTCAGAAGAGATCTCTTTTTGAGCAAGCTTTTGACGTAGTTCTTTAATTGTTGCAAATGCAGATAAAGCCATATACTCCCTTAACTTTCTAGAATCTTTGGAACAACGAAATAATTACCTTCTCGCTCAGGAGCTTGCGCCAAAATAGGTTCCGGATTTTGCGAAACCACCAAATCGGCACGAAATACATTTACCTGCTTAGTCGAGGGCTCTTCCACATTTACTGCCACTTGCATAACTCTTTCAGCATAACTGAGCACTTGCCCGAGCTGAATAGTCAAAGAATTGATCTCTTCCTCGCGTAAAGCGATTTGAGACATACGTGCAATATTTATAACTTCATCACGTGATATTTTTGTCATAATGATCCTTTCAGCGAAGGCGTTTTCCATTCCTCGCTGCGAAAGCGATTAATATAAGCAATACTCATTAATGCATTGCCAAAATAGAAAGAAGCGTACACTAAAATAAATTTCAACGACTCGTTAATTTGTAACTGGGAAAGTATATACGATAACGGTACGAAATAACCTAGACATACAGCCAGGCGCACATACATTACCACTTTCACATTCCCAGACCCCCTCAGTGCACCAGAGAGGATCAATTGTACCAGATCAAACATCACAAGTACACTGATTATCGGGAAAGCATGCACAGCTAAAAGGGTAAACTCCCCCTTTTTATCAAAAAATCGAATCACTGGTTCAGGATTAAGGCAAATCACAAAAAGTATTGATCCCACCATAGTTGAGGCCAGAAAACAAACTTTTTTAAGGTTACATTTGATACTTTCCCACTGCTGTGCACCCATATCATTACTCACCAAAAAGGTTATAATTTGAGCGAAGGCAATCGCTGGAAGAAAAGCAAATCGTTCAATATCTTTTACCACGCAAAAAGCGGCTACCGTTTTTGCGCCCATCGGGTTGATCATTTTACATAGCCAAATATAGGCCCAAGAAAGAGTTGCCTTATCGATCATAACGGGCAAGCTCAAAACCAAAAGCTGCTTCACGTAGTTCAGATCAAGTAATCCGCGCCATAGCTCAACATGATACTTTCGATACTCATCATTGAAAAGCACATAACCAAGGGCAAGAACCAGCATGAATCCATATTGAACCACTGAAGCAAGCGCTGAGCCTTGCAACTCCATACGAGGAAAACCGAAATTACCAAAAATAAGTACATAATCAAAAAAAATAAAAATTATTGAGCCAAGTACAAACGTAACCATAGGAATTCGCGTATTTTTCACGCCACGCATAAACCCTATTAAAGCCATGTATAGAAAAGTAAAAAAAAGCCCCACCGCTCGCATGCGCAAAAATGGTACTGCATGAGGAATCATCTCTTGTGGAACGCCATACCAAACAAAAATATAATAGGCGCCAGAATAAAGCGCTGTTGCAAGAAAAAACCCTACTATACAGGTAACCCAAAATGCATCTCGCAACGATCTTCCCACCTTGCGATACTCATGCATGCCATTATATCGTCCACTCATAATTACAGTACCCACCGATATAGACTCGGCAAGCTTGATAACAAAATGGATAAAGTTATTGGTAGAGCCAAGCGTTGCGTATAGCGAAGTAGAAGAAAGCTGACCTATGAAATAGGAATCAATCATGAAAGGCAAGGAATATAAAAGAAATGCTGAGATAAACTCCGGCACAAAATAATATAAAAGGCGCCCGTAACCTTCCCCATGGTCCAAATCAACAATCCCAGAAACATAACTGCTAACAATTCCTTTTTTCATGCTCTTCCTTTTCGTTTGCGTATAGGTAACGGATTATGTGTATAGAAGAATATGAATGAAAAGTAAAATTTACCGTTTCATCGCCACAAGTCTGCGAGTTTTGTTTCCTACTTTATAAGGTACATACTTTTCAATGAGATGCCGCACCTTATCAGTAGGCTCCCATTCCATTGATGCCCAATAAATAAGCGTAGCTTCTTTATAAGGCGAGCCAGGCTTAAACATTCTTATAAGCTCATCTGGCTGCAGAGAAGCACGTGCGCAGATATAGTCAATCTTGAAATCAGTGGTACGTAGAAAAGAACGCCAATCTTTGTCAAAGATGGTTATGCGACCGCCAAGATCAAGCGCAGTGATAACCGCATCTAGAAATTGAATTTTTTTATAGCTCACTTCGATTAATAAAACTTCAAGATGAGGATAAGCTATCGCAAGAGGAATACCCGGAAAACCTCCTCCTGTACCAGCATCTGCAATAGAGGATGCTCTTTTGAGATCAATCGCCTTTGATAAGCTCAACGAATCTTGAAAATGATAGTGGATTATTGATGGTATACCGCCAATCGTGGTGATATTTATCTTCTCATTCCATTCCTCCAACAGTGCTGCATACGTCTTAAACTTTTCAAGCTGAACGTGAGTTAGTGATTCTTGAACGGCAAATGCATTCCACAGATGATCATTCTTTGCTTTTGAAGCTTCCTTTATCATGGGATCCTTAAAATCGTAGATTTTTATGAATAGCATATGATACAGTCCCTAATAGAAATCAGTATAATTTAATATTAAATAGAGGCAACTGATGATAAAAACGAAAAATATCCTTTTTTTGTTGCTTCTCGCACCAGCACTACAAGCCGATCCAATTGTAACATTCTTTTTTCGAGACTATCCAAGCGAAAGCAATGCACAACACGCACTTCAAAAATTACGTAAGCCTCAAGCGATAGCAAAACGCTCTCTGCAAGGGCTTGCGCTCTCAAATCCTAAGGCAGGCATCTTCTCAACGTATTATGGGTTTCTTGGCGTTTCCGATTACATGGGACAGACATCTTTTCCCCGTAAACAAAGCAAGGGGGCAATTACCGTATATATCTCCAATAGAATAAGCCCTATAATGATGTTTAAAAACACAGTAAGCCATTGGGAGCTTGCCCCAGGAACGCCAGCAAAGGCCTATACTCTAAACTTAGAAGAAGACCCTTCAACAAAGCTACTAGTATGGGTAGTAAACGAAGCTGAGATCAATCCGAATGGGCAGATACCGGGCCAAGACTCGCTCCTAATTATCGCAAAACCAAGCAATGTATATGTTCCACTGGGTGCCACGCTTTCATCGCAAGATGCTAATCTAAAGTTACCAGACATGTACGTTAAAAAAGGAATCGCTACCACGCGCAATGCCCTTTATATGCTCAATCTTACCTTTCTTTTCAGACCTGTTGATGAATTGTTTAAAATTGAAAAGAAGAGGTTCGGCTCACTTATACAAGAGTAACCCTATCGATCAACCACTTTTTTTAATAAGCATTATTGCTATACTACCCAAGTTGTTTTTAAAAAAGCATGCAAAGGAAGAAGAGCGTATGAAAATGCAAATCTCATTTGATATAACAAACCTAGAAAACGCCCTATCAATTGCTCACGACATTAAAGAGTATGCCGATATTTTAGATATCGGCTCTTTACTACTGTTTGCTCATGGCATAAAAGCGCTTGAGCAGTTTAAAAAACAATTTCCTGATAAAATCATCGCCACCGATACCAAAATAGTTGATCGTGGCAAAGAGTCTGCGCATCTTTTTTCCAAAGCACACAGCGATTGGATAACCGTCATGGCAGGAACCAACAAAAACGTAATTCACGCTGCGTGCACAGCAGCTCATGAAAGCGGGACAAAGGTAATGATGGATATGATCGATTCGCGCGAATTTGGTCAATCTGCTCTGGAGGCTCAAAATATGGGCATTGACGCACTCTTAATGCACCAGCCATATGACATCGAAGAACCGCTCGTCTTTCTTGATAAGTGGGAAATGATTCGGGACAACACTAAGTTGCCCATCTTCATCTCAACGCGCATTAGACGTGATAATATCGAAGACATTCTGAAAGTGAAACCTGACGGGATAATTTTAGGCCGCACTATCACTGATGCAAAAAACCCAAAAAAAGAAGCTCAATTCTTTTACGAACTATGCGGCTCATCTTCAAAATAAAAAAAGGCCTGCTCTTAGCAGGCCTGTACTCTTTCCATAAAAACTTTTATCGCATTTTTTGATCAACAAACATTTTTTTAAGCTCAACCACGCTTGTGGCATCTTCAGCATCTTTATCTTCGCGATAGCCCAAAAATCGAGGAAACCGCAAACCATAGCCGAGTTCTTTTGAACTCTTTCCTGCAGTATGTGTTGGTGATTGCGTTATCTCATCTGCAAAAATCTCACACACAATTTCTGGCGATACCCATACATCGGGATATAGATCTTTTGCGCATTTAACATTGCTTGGCCGATTTTTTACCGAAATCTTATCAAGTTTTTTCGCCATATCTTTCCAAGCGGCATCAGAAAGCCCGGTACCCACTTTTGCAACGGTTTCAAATTGATCGCTCTCTGTATCATAAATACCAACAAGAAAAGCTCCTATACCAAATTTTGCTCGCTTACCTGATCCATGATAGTAGCCAAGAATCACACAATCAATTGTGTCTTCAAGCTCTCCCTCGCTCGTACGTTTCAATTTAATCCAATTGAAATTACGCTTACCTGGCTGGTAAATTGCATCCATTCTTTTAACTACAAGACCTTCAAGCCCTTCTTCGATCATTTCACGAAAATAATCATCCAGCTCTTTTGCTGTTTTTACTTCCCGTTCTTCAATAAATTGAAGCGGGCCATCAGGATCCTGCTCAATAAGCTTTTTCAATTTTTCATATCGCTTTTCATGCGGTTCATCAAAAAGAGATGTGCCATTTAAATATAAAAGATCAAAAAGAAAAATTTTGAGAGGAAAATCGGTTACTGCCTGCTCAATACCATGCTTACGCTTTCTTTTTACTGTTTCTTGAAAAGGCAAAAAACTTTTAGTGTTTGGATCATAGCAGATAGCTTCTCCTTCACAGATAAGCGTCTCTACTTTAAGTTCTTCAATCGGCTTAGTTAAATCAGGAAACATTGAAGACATATCTTTAAGATTACGCGAAAAAAAATGGACCTCTGGTTTTTGTTTTGTTTTATCAAAATGAATCTGCAAGCGAAAACCATCTAGCTTTGGTTGCGCCACGCAATCACCAAGCTTTTCAATAATAGCTTTTGCTGATGGCAAACGCTCTGCTGCGGCGGGACGAATAGGAATACCGATAGATATGCGCATTTTTTCAATTGCTTGCATTCCTCCCTCTTTAAGCGTTTTTGCAATCAGGCCAATATCCACGCAAATATTATACGCATGCTCAATTTTTTTACGTACAGACTTATCTCCCACTTCCATCCAAGATAACGCATCGATAATAGTCATATCAGAAAAACCAAGACGTAGTTTACCAAGCACCATCCGTACCACGTATTTTGCAGAAAGCGGATCAAGGTCGCCAAGTAATTCAAAAAGTGCGTCTGCTTTATCCTCCTGAGAGCCAGACCCTTGCAGATTTGCCATGTCGCACAGCTCGTCGTACAATCTTGTAACCGTGAGATCCGCACTACTTTGAAGCCATGAGCCATTACCCACAACCGCGCCAATATCACCCTCTTTTGTCTTAGCTACTTTTACAAATGCTTGCGTTTTGCCTAGCAAACGAGCAACCACCGGTAAAATTAATTTATCTGCAAAATTAAACTGTTTATTCTTATACGGAGAAAAAAGTTCTCCCAAGGAAAGATAACTAATAATTTCAGCTTCACGAGATGATGATTGAGAAAAAAGATCTGCAAGCAATTTTGTTTTTGTAAGGCGAGAGGAGCTTTCTTCGATTTGCTGAAAAACTTCACTAACAACTGCAAATTTCATTACATTTTTCCTGCGTAATAAACCCTCATATTATCTTTGTGCCGCCACAAAATCCATCCCGTAAGGCTCACTAAAAAGAAAAAGCCGTAAAAATCGGTGAAAATCAATGCATACCATGGCAGCATAAACGCCGTAAAAATAGAAGCTACACCAACAACACGCATATAAATAAGCGCCCCCATCCATGTAATAATAAGCGCAGTGCATAGCCATGGATTCATGGCAAGCATAATGCCAATTAGAGTGGCCATTCCTTTACCGCCAGAACCTTGAAGCAAAAATGAATAGGCGTTGCCAATGAGCAATCCATATGCTGCAATCATAACAAAAAGCTGTGGCAGACCAAACGCAATACACAGTTTCAAATAAAAATAGGCCTTAAATGCATCAAGAAAAAAAATGATGAAAAAAAAATGAAGTCCAAGCATACGTGCCACATTCGTAGCACCAATGTTACCAGAACCATGCCTGCGAATATCTTGCACACCGAACCATTGTGCTACCCAAAAACCGATTGGCAGCGCACCAACAATGTAAGCGCCAATAAGCGCCACAAAAAGACTAATCGATAGGTGAATCATGAGAAATCTCCTTCAACGGATTATCATCTTGAGAGTGTTGAGAAAATTGCATCATAAACTCATCGTAGTATTGTCCTGCTGTAATTAAAGAAAGCACCACAGTAATCAGCAACAATCCCGTTTCTGCGCCATTCCAATAAATCGATTGAACTCCAAGCGGTTGAGACGGATTAAGGATGATGATAGTTAGACAAATCATTTGAACAGCTGTTTTTAATTTACTGAGCTTTGATACAGGAAGACTTAAACCGTGCTCAAGAGCAATATGACGTAGTCCCATCACAAAAAACTCTCTGCCAATTAAAATGATAACCCAGTAAAAAAAAAGTTTGCCCGCGGCAAGCAATGCAATCAAAGTACAATACACAAGAAATTTATCTGCAAGAGGATCTAGAATACGACCAATTACAGTCTCTTGATTATATTTGCGCGCGAGATACCCATCAAAAAAATCGGTAAGGCTCAAAAGCGCAAACAACAAAGCAAGACAGCTATTCACCAAAAACGAATGACAAGGTAATAAATAGACAAAAAGAACTGGAAGAATCAAAGGTGATACGATCAAACGAATAAGAGTTAGACGAATCGGAAGGGATAATGATCTCATAAACATAATAATCGCACCGGTATGGGATTAATTGGTAGCGGCGCAGGGACTCGAACCCCGGACCTACGGATTATGATTCCGCCGCTCTAACCAGCTGAGCTACGCCGCCACATTCAATACCAAATAGTATACCTAAATGCGTAATTTTTGCACGTGAAAGTTATTGAGCATGAATGAAAAAATTGCTCTTAAGAAGAAGAGTCCAGTAATCAGCGTGGCAACAATACCAAGCATCATTGTAACTGCAAATCCTTGTATCGGTCCTGTGCCAAAATTATATAGCACAACCCCCACAATAAAGGTAGTGATGTTAGCATCCAAAATAACCTTCATTGCATCACGAAAACCGGCTTTCACTGCCTGCTTAATAGTATCCCCTTTAGCAAGCTCTTCTTTAATATGCTCATAAATCAAAATAGAAGCATCAATCGCCATACCCACCGTAAGCACCATGCCAGCAATACCAGGAAGTGTAAGAGGCATTTGCAACCAGGCAAGGCCTATAAGAATAAGCCCGAGATTATACACAAGTGCCGCAAAAGCAAAAAGACCAGAAAGACTATAGTAAAAAATACTAAAGAAAAACAGAAGCCCAAGTCCCACAAGACAAGAGATCAATCCTTGGCGAATCGATTCTTGTCCTAAAGAAGGACCAATTTGGCGTTCTTCTTCAAACGTAACTGGAGCCACAAAAGAACCGGATTGAAGTAATAATGCAAGCTCACGAGCTGATTCAGCCGTGAAGCCCCCACTAATTTGAATTCCCTGACCAGCACTGATCGGCTCGTTAATGCGCGGTGCTTGGATCACCACACCATCAAGAATGATACCTAGATTACGTCCATAATGCTTGCTTGTAAGCTGATAGAATTTTTCTGAACCAACATCATTCAAGCTAAATGTTACTACGTGCTGAAATCCTTTTGATTCATCATATTTCGCTTGAGCGTCTTTGAGCATGCGCCCAGTTACTTCTGCATATTTTTCAACAAGATAATATCCATCTGTACCAGGAAGTATTTCTCGATCATAAGGTAACTCGCCATCAAACTCATACAAAAGATCTTCTTTATTTGGTGCGATTTTTTCTACCAAACGAAGCTCTAAATGAGCTGCTTTACCAATACGCGCTTTTGCTTCTTGTGGATTAGCAGTATCAGGAAGCTCAATAACAATATTTTTTTCTCCCTGCTTTGCAATAGGAATATCACGCATACGGGTACGAAGCACTTCAATGTTTCTGTTCACCGCATCTTCTTTAATTTTATGTATGAGGCGATCAGGAAAAGAGAGACGAACTGTGTTGCCCTCAACTTTTTGATCCATGTTTGGCAAATTATTTTTCAGATCACCCGCTGCCATTTGCGCATCCTGTAGGCTTGCAAAAGCAAGAACGATCGTTTCTTTTTCAACAAATTTTGATGCTGGAAGTATACGTTGGCTACGACGCAATTTACTATCCACCGATTGCATAATCTCTACAAGCTCTGCCTCTACCGCTTTATTCGTTTGCACTTCTAATGTGAGATAGGTGCCCCCCACTAAATCAATACCAAAGCGAAGCGATTTTCTAAGTGGCAAAAGAAAATAAAGCCCAACAACACACAAAACGGTCCAAAACATCAGTTCTGAAAGGAATATACGACGTATGGATAGATTCATTAAAATTTCCTTGTATAAAATTTTTGTTGCCCAAAAGGCTACTTCTCTTTTTTTCTTAATCTAAACGCCACCGAAAAGACTGCCATACAAAACTCCGCTACAGCGCAAAATATGGTGCCGAAGAAGGGACTCGAACCCCCACAGGATTTCTCCCACAGCCACCTCAAGGCTGCGTGTCTACCAATTTCACCACTTCGGCATATATGTCATGGAATCAGACAAAAGGTACCATATTTAACGCATCTTATCAAACAAGAAACATAAAAAGATGGAGCATAATTATGATTATTATGCTCCATCTAAAATCTAATAGAGATGAATCATTCGCCGTATTGGCTCAAATCCCCTAAGTCTACCCCACCCTCGTACTCAAAGCCTTCTGGCAATTCAAAGTCAAATTCTTGATATTCGTCCGCTTGATCTTCGCCCAAATCTTCTACCGGTTCCTCATCTGATTCGGCCAATTCTTTATCTATTTCTTCTTCATTCAAGTTTTTTTTTTTCGATTCCTCTGAAGCGTCTTCTTTTTTTTCAGCTTCTGCTTCAGATCCATTGGGCGCCTTTACCGCTTCTACTAGTTCAGCTTCTTGTTGCTTTTCAGCTGGTGGCGCCTCAGTGACCGTTTTTTTCACCGTTACTTTTTCAGCTTCTTTCATTGCTACCGGTTCTTCTGCAAGCTTGCTAGCTCCTTCTTCTTCCTCTTCAGTGTCAGCATTTTGCTTTGAACCAAAAAGCTTTGTGTATGGCCAGCTAATAATAGACCACGCAGTACTAAAAGCTGATTTAGCAGGATCGATTATAAATCGAGAGAGTATTCCTTTTGGCAACTCCTCCTCTTCTTCATCTTCAGGTGGTGCTATTTTTGTTGCTTGCATACTGAGCAACCGTTTTTTTAGGTCAATACCAGATTCTCTAATCGCTCCAACCTCTTGATCAACTTTATTAACCTGCTCTTTCACCTTTGCAATCAGTTCATCAAAGCTTTTTGCAAACGGCTCCGCTATATATTGCTGAAGGTCTTTAATATTACGCCATGCACCATCTACTTTATAAAACAGTTCACGTGCCTTTCTATCATCAAGCACACGAGCTATATTTTTAAAATCAGTCCATGCTTGCTGCTCAATATTCCTAATCTTTCCAATTTGCTCCATAAGCATTGATACCGCTTTTTCAATCTCTTCATCTTTGCTAACAACCGCGCTCACATTTTTCTGGAGCTCTTGCAGCGCCTTTTTATCAACTTCCGCTTTCTCTACAATTGTTTTTACTCTTGATTCTTGAGACATTTTTTCTGTGCGAGCAATAAGCTCAGAAATAATTTCCTGCAACTCTCCTTGGCTTACACCAATTTTTATATAAAAAGGGTCAAGTATATTTTTATTAAGATCGGCTCTTTTTGCAAAAAAATTCGTACGTACTTCAAAAACCTGATTTACCGTAGCACGAATTTTTTCATATTTCGCTTCTGCTCGTTCCCACCATACTCGCTTATAAAGCCAATTTCCCTGTGGATCTTCAAGGTCAATCGTATCAATTCCCATTACTTCATCAGCGCCAGAATCAACTTTTTTATCTTTTTCTTTTTCGGCTGATGACACCATTTTTTCCACCGACTCTTTTTTGGAGGAAGATGTTACTTTGCCTTTCTGTTTTCCATCTGCTTCTTCTTGCCATTTTGGTTTTTCTTCAGCAGCTTCCTTTACCGAAGCTGGTGGTGTAGAAGGCTCATCTGCCGCGGCCTCACCTACTGCAGCATCTTCCGTTTTTGTCTCGCCACTCTTCGTTTCTTCTGCGACGGGCTTTTCTTTTTTTTCTTGCTCTGCAGCTTTCTCAGTGATTTTTACAGATTTAGCGGTGGAATCTTCATCAGACTCTTTTTGAGTCTTAGGCGTAGATGCGTTTTGATCTGATGTAGATGCTTCTTCGGGCTTTTTCTCTTTTGTTACCTTTGTTTTTTTTGTATCAGTCGGCATTTGTTCAATTGCTGCTGTTTTGATTGCAACGTTTTTTGTTGTAGCCGCCTCTTGAGCAAAGCTTGGAGCGATCACCAATACCCCCAAACTTAATGCGAATATCCATTGAAGCATCTTCACCATCTCGTTCCTTTATAAGTTTAGTGCAAGATCCTTTAGTTCATTCATGAGTGCTTGAGAAAGCTCTTCTGCTTCCCATGAAGTAAACGACCATCGCACACCTGATTCAACTTTTGTCAATACAGATCGGTCACTTTTGATATCAATAATATCAATCCGAACAACGTTCATCAATGGATGCACTTGCGAAGGGGCTCTGACCACTCCAGCTCGGCCTAAAACGCTATACGCAACATTGCCTTCATCCATGAAACACATCATCACCTTTTTCTGCCACACCATATTTTGATAACCAGTATGATCTTTGTGAATAGAAATCAAAATACTTTCAAGGCCTTTTGGATATACACATTGAATTGGCGTTGTATGCGGAAGTCCTTTTTCAGAAAAAGTCGCAAGTACGCCAACAGTTTTGCCTTCTTTTAATATTTTTAATAAATCATCAGGCAGTTTTACCCCGACATGCTTTGCCATATAATTATCCCCACTGTAACTATGTATGTTATTTAATATTTATTCTCGCGAAAGTTGAGCAATTATTTCATTTTCCACCACCATCCCAGCAGTGGTAAGCTTTAATCGCCCTTCTTCTTCATCGATTAGTTTCTGTTGCTTAAGACGTGCTACCGTTTCCCTTAGTTTTTTCTTTTTCTTATCAGATTGATATTCAAAAAGATCTTGCCAAGAAATCCCCACCCGCCGACGCAGCCCAAGCATAAGCCGCTCAAGACAAATCTGATCTGGCGTGAGGTCTTCGCTAAATGAGACAATGTCTACTTCCTCTTCAACCCCCTTCATATATTTGAGAAGATTTTTTTCATTCTGAAATCGTTGCATCCCATCAAACGAGCAAGCTCCTAGCCCAAATGCCATATACGGTTTTCGCTCCCAATACACAGAGTTATGCCGCGACTCATATCCTAGTTTGCAAAAATTGGAAAGTTCATATCGTTCAAAGCCATGATCAGAAAGAACGCGCACCGTCCATTCATAAAGTCGAACCATTGTGTCATCAGATGGCAGCGATACGCGATTAGTATGCACTTTAAAATAGAGTGGCGTATCTTCATGAACAGTTAAAAAGTAAACCGAAATATGCTTTATCGGCCAGGTAACCGCCTGCTTAATAAGTGATTTCCATTCATCTTCTGAGACATCCGGTAATCCTAAAATAAGATCAACCGATATGTTCGCAATATGATTTGGTGCAATTTTTAAAAGTTCATGCACTGATTCTGCTGTCTGCAATCTATTAAGACTGTTCAACACTTGGTCTTTCAAACTTTGTACCCCTATACTTATTCGATTAATTCCTAGCTTCTGCCATAAAGCCAGCTGTTCTTTTCGAACTGTTCCCGGGTTCACTTCGATAGACAGTTCTGAATTAGCATCAAAAGAAAAATTTTTTTTTAGTGTATCAAACATGTCCAGCAGCAGGTCGTCTGGATAGGTGCTCGGCGTGCCTCCACCAAAAAAAATGGTATCAATGGATCGGCGATCATTATAATTTTCTCCTGAATGTTCAATCTCTTTTTTGAGCGCTTTGTGATACCGCTCCATAAATTGATCATGAGAAGCTAATGCCACAAATGGACAAAAGTGACATTTATAAGGGCAGAATGGCCAATGGATATACACAGATCTGGTCTCAACATGAAAGTCGTAGGGCACAGAAGTCTCCATTTATTGGGATTTAAGGGATATGAACAGTATACCATACGTGTCAAGCGAGTCTTGCAAAATAGCTATTTATACTTATTTTTAGCGTAAAATCGATAAGAGCGTCGTCCTAAAGCCCCTATTACTAGGGGCTTTGCGGTTCTATAGGTGCTCTGGTAGAATAATACTGAAATCTAAGAAATTTTAAATAGGAGGTAGTTATGAATATTTTACAAGCAGTTACCCTCATAGGCATATTCTCAACAGCCGCTGCATTTGCAGGAATCACAAATAATGGTAAAACAGTAATTCTTTCTGCCACAGGGCTGAATACTGTTCAAAGCCTTGAGATTGCTGCCCCAGAAAAAGTAAAAAAGCTGGATCTTTCTTACAACAACCTTGAATCATTCACACAAGCAGATCTTGCTTTGTTTCCCAATCTTAAGCATTTAAATCTAAGTAACAACAATTTTACTGATCTGCACCTGCAATCCGATAAGCTTAAAAAGCTGAAAGTAAAAAATAACAGCAAGCCACTTCTGGTTAACTGTAAATTTTCACGGCTTAAAAAGTTAAAGGCTAAAGGAAGCAACCTAACTTTGGTTGAATTAGGCGTTAACAACATAAAAAAATGCAAAATTAAGTAAATTGGTAACACAATAGTACATCATTTAAACCATATTTTGTTAGGGAAATTTGATGAAATATTATTCTATTATTCTTTTGAGCGGATTACTTATGTGCACTGTTCCAGCACAAGTAGCTGCGGTTGAAAACACAAAAACGCCTGTAATGTAAGCATTTATCTTAAAAGAGCATTACACTCTGTTAGTATTTTAGGCGCTGCAGTTGTAACTGCCATGCTTGCAAAAGATATTTATAATGATGAGGACTTTAATAAACCTGCTCGTTTTGCTCTCGTAGCAACTACAATTTCGCTTACGAGCTCCTTAATAGCACTCAAAGACACTTTCAAGAAAAACGATCCTTCTTCCGAAAGACAAATAGATTGAAAAAGAGGGCCAGCATAATTGCTGGCCCTCTTTTATCCCTGCTCAATCACGCTTATCTGGCTACCACTTGGCCCTTTTTCTACATTAAAATGCACCGGAAATTGATCCTTCATTGCTGGCAAATGGGACACTACGATTATTTTTTCAAAATCGTCTTGAATAGTATAAAGCGCATCCATTATCAGCGAAAGCCCCTCTTCATCTTGCGAGCCAAACCCCTCATCAATAATTAATGTTTGAAGTGCTGTTCCTGCACGCCGCGCAAGCAGCTTTGATATAGCAATGCGCAGTGCAAAATCTATACGAAACGCTTCCCCTCCTGAAAAAAGCTCATAGGGACGAATACCAGATGGGTCAGAGATATTGATGTCCAACGTTTCTTTGCTACCCCCGCTTTTTAAATCACGCAACGACTCGATCAATATTTGTGCTTGATTATTCGTAAGCCGAGAAAGCAGCTGATTTGCCTCTTGCTCCACCTCTGGAATAGCATCTTCGATGAGTAAGGCTTGAATACCATCCTTGCCAGCCGCTACGGCAATATCTTGATAATCGCTTACCTCTAAATCAAATTTTTTAATATCCTGCAGATGAATTTTTGATTCCTGCATTATTTTTTCAAAATGCTTTCTCTTTTGAAACAAAACACCCCATTTTTCTCGTAACGCCTCTCGATCTTCCCCATATTTTTTATAAGCGATTTCAAACTCTTTTGCCTGAGCCGTTTGCGTTTCGATTTTATCTTTTATGGTATCAAAAGAAGCTACTTCTTTTTCTTTTTGAATAAGATCTTTTTTAAGCAGTTTCAGCTCTTTTATCCGATAAGCAATCTGCTCTTTGCGTTCTATCTGTTTTATAACTTCTTGCTGCAATGAAAACAGCGATGTTCTTTGCTTTTCTATGTTTTCAAAAATTGTTCGTGATGCACTGTGCTCTTCTTCTTTGTATGAAAGCGTAGTAGCTGCTTTTTCAGATTCATTAAAAGCTTTGATCGCTTTAGCATACTGCTCATCTTTTTCAAGGGTAATCATACTCTTTTCTATAGCAGCTTTTTTCCCTTTTTCAACTTCATTCAATAATTGTGCAAGCTCTGCTAAACGCTTTTGCTGCACGCTTTGTTGTTGCTCTACTTCTTTGCTTTTTTGCAGAATATTTTTTAACTCTTTTTCAAAATCACTCTTTTTGTCTTGAAGTTTTCTTTGCTCATCTAAATAAGAATGTTGATTAATCAAAAGTTCTTTAAGCTTCGGAATAAGCAGCGAAAAACGTTCATACTGATGCCGTGCAAACCTCTCTTCTTTAGAGCATTTATTCTTTAAAAATTTCTTGCGAGCAGCTGAAAGATTTTGTTCGCATAGCGGACAACTTGGATCATCATCCTGTACCATCTCTTGCCGTTGCGCTAAGCTTTGCTGCACCGATTGCAGCATATTTCGCTGGGCTACAAACTGGTGATACCCTTCTTTTCTCTTTTCAAACTGCTTGTGCATTTGATTCGCTTTTTCTGTTGATAGAATTTGCTTGGAAAGATCTTGCACATCACATCGCTTATCTAAACTCTTTTTTTGCAGTTCTTGCTTCTCTTTTTCATCCGCCAATATTTGCTTTTTTAAGCTTTCTTGCTCAATCAATAACCGATCTTTTTTAAGATCTAATTCTTGCTTTGCTGCAAAATGCCTTTTTTCAAACTCCTGCTTTCGCTGCACCATTTCCTGCTTAAGCTTAAACTTTTCTTGCTCAAGCTGCATATGCTGCTTAAATTTTTCATCAAAGGCAACAAGCCGTTTTTTATGCTCAACATACTCTTTTTCAAGCTCCGCCATATCGGGCATTGCATGTTGCTCTTTATGAACAGTACGCCAACGTGCTACATCAGATCTCAAAAGCTGCTTTTCTTTTTCCATCTTTTGCAGATGCTCCTGGAGCTTAAATTGGGCGATATCCTGCTTTTTTTGTAGAAAAATAATTTCCCGCCCCCTTGTATCAAGAGCCTCTTTTTGTGCGACAAACAGTTTATCTTTTACCAAGTAATCATCACGATCTTTTTGAATCTGCTCCCACTCTTTTTCCACCGCCTCTTTTTCTTCAAGCTGTTTTGCGAAAGACTCATGCAACGTAGAGAGAGCCATTCGCTGTATCTGAAGCTGTTTTATTTTTTCAAGCGCACGCTTTTTCAACTGATCAAATTCCTGCAACCCCAAAATGGTTGCTAATATCTCTTTGCGATCTTTGGGAGATTTTTTCGAAAACTCATTTGCATTACCTTGACGCAAAAATGCTGTATTCACGAATGAATCGTAATCAAGCTTAATAGTTTTTTCAATTTTAGCTTGGGTAGTGCGAATCGTTTTATCGGTGAGCGGAATATAGTTGCCACCCTCTTGCATGAGACCGAATTCTAACTGTACAAGTGGCTTGTTATGTGTTTTTAGAAATTCACGCTTAATGCGATATCGCTGGCCATTGAGTTCAAAATCAAATATAACCACCATCTGCATTTGTCCAAGGCGAATCAATCCCTGATCGGCGCGAACAGCGTTTGTTACTTTTCGTGCTTGGCCCCACACTGCCCACGTCATCGCATCTAGAAGCGCTGATTTGCCATGGCCATTACGCCCCGATAAATAGATCAGATGATGCTGAGTAAAGTCTACCTCTTGAAGATCTGATCCATAACTAAGAAAATTTTTAAGCTGCAGCTTAAGTGGTATCATGCAAGCTCCTTTATTGTGGGAATTGCAAACAAGTGTATCACGGGAAGAAACTGCAATCCAGGCAGAGTAATCAAATTGAGATTTCATTAAATCAATGCTAAGGTTGGCCCCAAATAAAAAAGGAATGTAATGAAAGATGCAATATTTCGAGAATACGATATTCGTGGCATAGTTGATGAAGAGCTAAACATCAGCCAAGTATATGATCTAGGCTGCGCAATCGCATACTACTTCAAGCAAGAAAATCCAAACTTTAAAACTCTCTCAGTGGGGATGGATGGACGCACCCATTCCCCTGCAATCAAAGAGGCCATCAGCAAAGCATTTCAAAACAGCGGCATCAACATCCTATTTCTTGGCCTTTGTCCTACACCGGCACTCTACTTCTCTTTATACACACTGAAAGTAGATGGTGGCATTATGATCACCGCATCCCATAACGGCCCCGAATATAATGGCATGAAAATATGCCTAGGACATACTACTATTTGGGGACCAGAACTTCAGGCAATCAAACTCCTTTATAAAAAAAAAATAACAGTATCAGATACCCAGAAAGCTACGTACGCAGAGTATGACATCATACCTGATTATGTTTCTTATCTTGCCAATGCTTTTCGCACTATTCAAAACATTAACGTTTCAGCCGTTATTGATTGTGGAAATGGTGTAGCAGCTACAGTACTTACCGATCTCATTAAAGCTATGAAATGGCAAAACGTAAAACTTCTATTTGAAAAAGTAGATGGAACCTTTCCTAATCATGAAGCTGATCCTACCGTGGCTAAAAACATGGTGGTACTAAAAAGAACGGTTCTATCAAAAGAATATAAGTTTGGCATCGGTTTTGATGGAGATTGCGATCGCATGGTCCCCATGACAAAAGAAGGAGATCTTGTGCCAGGCGATCAGCTGCTCGCTGTCTTTGCTGCAAAAGTGATCTCAGAGCATCCTGGCGCAGGAATTGTATTTGATATTAAAAGCTCAAATGGTTTAATTGAACTTATAGAAAAATGGGGTGGTAATTCAATCATGGCCCCCTCGGGACATTCGATCATTAAAGACATGATGTTCAAACATAAAGCCCTTTTAGGGGGCGAACTCAGCTGCCACTTTTTCTTTAAAGACAGATATTTTGGCTATGATGACGGCATATACGCAATGATGCGTTTGATTGAACAACTTTTTGCTAACAACAAATCACTTAAAGAGCTCATCTCTCTTTTTCCTCAAAAATATAGTTCACGAGAATTTCGTCTGCCTTGTCCAGACGATAAAAAAAATGAAATAGTTGCAGCAATAAAAAAAGAGCTCGAAACAAATCCTAACACTTCTTTGATCACTATTGATGGCATACGTGCTTCCTTTCCATTTGGCTGGGGAATCATTCGAGCTTCCAATACACAAGCTGCGCTGAGTATGCGATTTGAATCTGAAACAAAAAAAGGTCTTGCAAAAGTAATCGCTTTTTTTCGTACACTACTTACTCCGTATCTTACCGTGCAAACATTAAACGAACTCCATGAGGAAAAGTAGTGAAGAAAGTTGGCCTACATATGCGCATATATGATTCGCTTGAAGAGGCGCTCAAAAATGCACAAAAGCTTAAAATGTCAATCCTACAATGCTTTCTCATCAACCAAACAAATCGACGCCCACTCTCTATTCATGCAAAAAATTTCGAAACGATAAAAGAACTGGTTAAGAGTTTTGACAATCTGTATATTCACGGATCCTACTTCATTAATCCAGCCAATCTCACAAAGCATGGTAAAAAAATAATGCTTAAAGAGCTAGCGCTCGCTCAAGCAATTGGCGCTAGTGGATTAATAATGCATTCCGGATCAGCCACAGAAAATAAAACTCATGAACAGGGAATTGCTTCAGTTGCTACATTACTCAACTCTCTTTTGAAAGAGGATCTTCATATAACAATAATCCTTGAAAACACTGCACATGGAGCAAAATCTGTTGGAAGCGAATTTCAAGATTTTAAAAAAATTAAGTCGTTATTAGACCACCCTGAAAAAATAAAATTCTGTATTGATACCGCTCATGCTCATGCCTACGGCTATGATTTAAGCACATCTGAAAAACAAAAAGAGTTTCTTGCTGTAGTGGATGAAACGGTGGGACTTGAAAATATTGCACTGATTCATTTAAACGATCCTGCCCACCCCATGGGATCTCGACTTGATAAACATGAACCGCTGGGTGCAGGACTACTTGGAACAACCGCTCTGCGATCTTTTATTCAGCAGCCGCAAGTTGCCTCTCTTCCGATCATTTTAGAGCTTCCCATTTTACCTCCCGATGAAGAAGTTGCTATGCTAAACGCCATACGCAGTTGGCATCAATAACGTTACCTATTGCAATTAAAGGAGTTGATCATGATCACTATCGCCATAAATGGCTTTGGACGTATTGGAAGAAATTTTTTGCGAGCACTCTTGAGTAATAAAGCCACAAAAAACAAGCTTACGGTAAGTGTAATAAATATTGGACCTGCAAAAGAAAATCTTATAGCCGGTATGTTTAAGTATGATACTCTCATGGGCACTTTTCCTGGAAACGTATCATTCAATAACAACACACTTATTATCGATAATCACAAAATAGCGATCATAGCGGAAAAAAATCCACAAGCAATTAATTGGAAAAAGTACAAAGTTGATTGGGTGGTTGAATCATCGGGTCAATTTACTAAACGAGAAGGAGCTGAACTTCATCTTAAAGCAGGCGCCTCACATGTTTTAATTACTGCCCCAGCAGAAAAAGAAGATATATCAATTATTCCTGGTGTGAACAACAGCGCATTCAACCCAAAAAAAGATAAGATTGTTTCACTTGGCAGCTGTACCACTAATGCATTTGTAACCATGCTCAAAGTCCTTTCTGATACATGCGAAATCATCGAAGGCTTCATGACCACTATTCATGCGTATACCAATACACAAGTGCTGCTTGATGTTGAAGGTAGTGATGCACGCCGATCTCGCGCGGCAGCACTGAACATTATTCCTACCACCACTGGTGCGAGCAAAATGTTAAAAAAAATAATTCCTAAGCTAGATGGCAAAATTAAAGCGATTGCTATTCGTGTGCCAGTAGCAAAAGTATCTCTTATTGATTTAGTTTTTCGTACTGAATCGCCTATTACGCAAGAACAGATCAATAACTATTTTAAAAAAGCATCACAAGGTAGCTTGAAAGGAATCGTCGGCTACAGCGATGAACCACTCGTTTCAAGCGATTACAGCGGCAACAATAACTCAGTAGTAATAGACAGCTTGCTTACACAAGCACACGGCTCTATGGGCAAAGTTTTTGGATGGTATGATAATGAATGGGGATACAGTATGCGTCTAGTAGATTTTCTTGTGTCTGTAAGCTAAAAATTTTTTATTTTAGTGCCAAGCATGAGCAATATCACAAAAAAAAGGGAGAGTTAATAGTGCTGATACATTTTTAACTCTCTATGATCAAGATACATCTTCACAAGAAAGCCCTTTTGCAGTATAATTGTAATGAACCAATCTTGAAATTATCCATAGATCGGGCCCATAGCTCAGTTGGTCAGAGCAATCGGCTCATAACCGAGAGGTCCCAGGTTCAAATCCTGGTGGGCCCACCATCTACAAACCGATCACTTTAATGGGGAGTTTTCTATGCAAGTACAAACTGAAAAGAGGCCACCCATGAATCAGCAACCGTTCACAGCATTTATTAATCTCATTTCTCTAGATCAAGAGATTAGAACGGCACATGATACTATTTCAAAACTGAATGAAGCAACAGATCTGTTGCTCGCCCAAAAGGCAGAACACGTAGATCGATTCGATCAATTCAAACGCCACACCCTTGATCTTAAAAAAAAGGTGCACGAGCAAGAGCTCAACATCAAATCTCTTGATGATCAGGAAAAAAAGAAAAAAGAGATGCTTGATAATCTGCAAAGCAACAAAGGCTATCAACTACTCAAAAAAGAAATCGATAGCTTAAAGCAGGCTCAATACGAGGCAGAAACAGATCTCATGTCCATCTGGAACAAGCTTGAAGTGGCACAAAAAGAATTAAACGAACGCCAAGAGTCCTACGATAAAAAGCTTGAAGACTTGCACAAGTTAATTGCTGCAAATCAGGAAGAAATATTGCAACTGCAAGCTAGTCTCAAAACAAAACAAAAACATCGTCCCGGCAAAGAAGCTGGCATTCCTAATGAATGGCTCGAAAAATACACCCATATGCGTATGCGCGTAGAAGATCCTGTAGTAGCGGTTATGAACGTAAGCTGCGGTGCATGTTATTATACTATCACCGAGCAAGAGCTCATTCGGCTAAAGAGAAAAGCATTAGTGCAATGTAAAGGATGTTTTCGATTGCTCTACATGAAAGAAGCTATGCAAGAAGAAACCACACCCAAAGAAACTATTAAAAGTAACAAGGGATAAAGCGAGTCATGCATAGTTGGTCACTCTACATTGATGGTGCATCCAGAAAAAACCCGGGAAAAGCTGGCGCTGGGGTCTTCATAACAAAAGACGGAGAAACCGTTGGACGCGAAGGCTTCTATTTAGGAATAAAGACAAACAATCAGGCAGAGTATATAGCGCTTCTTTTAGCACTCTACTTTGTCGAAGAGTATGCTGATCCTGCAGACATCATTCGCATTGCATCTGATTCAGAGCTGCTTGTTAAGCAGATCGCCGGCATCTATCGCATAAAAAACGAGGGCCTTATCCCTCTCTATTCTTTAGCTCGTGGCTATTTTCAGAAATACCCCATAGAGCTCTTTCATGTATTGCGTGGTGACAATAAGCAGGCTGATCTTCTCGCTAATAAAGGCATTGATACCAAGCGCCCCCTACCAAAAGGCTTTATAGAACTCCTTCAGAAACACCGTATAGATATATAGACACACAAGAGAGAATCAGATGAAGCACCTTTCCTCTCTAATAATTCTCACCCTCTCATTTTACTTTAATATATTTTCCTATCATGTCGTTGCACAGCTTCCTGTTGATACCTCTAGCTCTGGCTGGATCAGTATTTCCTCTCCTGAAAAGATAACAATCATTCAACCTGGAAATAAGTCTCCTGGAATTACCACTAGCTCACTATTACTCACTACACGTGGATATAATGTGAAGCTCAATAGCAAACCAATCAAAGAAGGTGTATTTCATCTACGCGCAAAAAATTTGTATATAAATAATCAGCACTATCGCGGACCAGCATCACTTTCAATTAAAAAAGATCGCATCTGTGTATATGCACAAAAAAGCCCACAAAAAGCTGAAACCATCTGGCGATCTGCTCAAATAAAAAGCTCACCTGCCTTACCTTCATGCATTAAAGTGCTTATCGATGAAAAGAGAATAGAAGAACATACACACGCAAAAGATCTTTGGTGCTTAACGAGCACTACCGGATTTTATTTTTTTAATCCATTCACAAAAAAGAGCGAAAAAAAAACGTTAAAGAATACAATAAAAATATCTTTCAGTGATAAAACAATACATATCGATAAAACCAAGTATCCCTTTGAACAACTATGTATTAAGCCTCTTGATGGCCACGCAGGAGTAAATGGCACTCGATATCACGGCATGTTTACGATTGCTAAACGCAACAACAGCATTTACTTGATAAATCATGTTGAATTAGAAGAGTACGTGTACTCAGTATTAAAGACAGAAAGTTGGCCAGGGTGGCCCATTGAAGTGAATAAAGCGTTCGCTATAGCTTCACGCAGCTATGTTCTTGCACAAATACATCGAATGAAAAAAAGCGATGCATTGTATCATGTAAAAAATACCAATGAACATCAAACATATCGTGGTATGCATGAAACCTCAGGAATCAGAAAGGCCGTAACGCATACAAAAGGGATGGTTCTCACGTACGCTAACGCTCCCGCTCTCACCATGTTTGATTCTTGTTGTGGTGGTATTATTCCAGCTCATATAGAAGACTTTGAATTCGAAAAAGCGCCATATTTGGCCCGAAAACAACCATGCACTTTTTGCAAAAGATGCAAAATCTACTCATGGAAAAAAGAAATACCAATCGAATCAGTACATAAAAGCTTGGCGCATCTTTTTGAGGAAAAAACTAAACTTAAAGAAATTAAAATAGATCAAAAAGACAAAGCTGGATTGGTTACAAAGCTTCAGATCAAAAAGGGAAACAAGCATCATGCTATCGACGGAAAAAAGTTTTACAGCGCTATGAAAGATATTAAAAGCTTCTGCTATACGGTACAAAAAAAAGCGGACAAGCTCATATTCGAGGGAAAAGGATATGGGCATCATATCGGCATTTGCCAGTGGGGAGCACGCGAAATGGTGCGAGATGGTTGGCCATATAAGCGAATCTTAGATTTCTATTATCCGGGTACGAAATTAAGCAACTTAGTAAACGCATGAATTTTCACCATTAAAAAAGCCCTGAAACTGCCTTTTCTATTGGCTTTTTTCTTTTTAATTCGGTATTTTAAAAATAAAAACACTAAAGACGAAAAAAGATCATGAAGAAGCATATCTATTTTATTTTACCTTTTTTTTTATCTGTTTCTGCTAATCATCCAATGGATGGTCAACAAATAACTATCACTCACTTCAATGATAATCAGCACCGACACAATCATGCAGCATTCATGCACGCTGCATCGATGGGCGAAAGCGGCAAGGTAGCATCTTTTATTGATTTAGGAGTTGATATAAACAAAACAGGCATAGCTGGCAATACAGTGTTGATAGAGGCTTCTCGTTGGAACCACAAAGCGATCGTAAAGCTTATTATTAAGGCAGAAGCCGATCTAAATCAACCAGACGGATATGGCTGCACAGCGCTGATGCATGCTATACGACAAGGCCACATAGATATAGTACGTATTTTTATTAATTCAGGAGCTGATCTAAACACAAGAAACACTGTTGGTGATACAGCGATTCAAATGCTTAAAAAGTTACATAAAAAGCAAAGCATATCTAATAATCAACTCGCAATTCTCGCTATGTTAAAACAGGCAAAAAAAGAGCAACTAAAAAAAGAAAAAAGAGAAAACATTTGGAAGAATGAAGCAAAACTATTATGGCTTGGCCATCTTAAAGGTTCACCAGAAGAGCAATATGAAGGTTCACTATTCAATCAATTGCCCCCAGAAATGATCTTTAAGATAAAAAGACATCTGTATGGAGAATATGAGCGTTAGCCACTGCACAACCTTGCCCGATATATGAAATGCAAAAGTTTCAATACAAATGCCCCATAAAAACCCTAAACTAGCCTATTTCATTGACTTTTTCCCTCTAAACACGGTACTTTAAAAGTAATAGGAATATTACATAGGAAATAGGAACACAGGGGAATCATGAAGAAGTGTATCAATCTTATTCTAGCTGTTTTATTAGGGCTTTTTGCCAGTTAGGGCTTTTTGCCAGCCATCCGATAAAGGCTCAGCGCAACTCTATCCATACAACGATTAAATCCACCCTCTCTCGCTATACCCCTTCTTTTGTAAAGATTCCTGCTCAAGATATTCAATATATGTCTACCTGGCTCTATAAAAAGGTGCTTAAGCGCCCTATATCTGCCCAAGAAGACGAAAAAGCCAAAGAGGCCTTTCATCGATGGAAGATTCCCGCTGCTATTGTACTTGCAGCAATTATCGTCTTCATTGGGTATAAAGTTGGTAAAAAAATTCACCAAAACAAACAAGCCGTTAATCCAAACCTACAAAACCAAGATGACGAGACAGCCCTAATCAAGGCTGTAGAGAGAGGCGATACAAATAGCGTA
>CAYGJB010000001.1:0-77685 GCA_964350195.1 uncultured Pseudomonadota bacterium | reverse complement strand
TTATTAATGCAGGCGCTGATCTAAACCTACAAGACAACTATGGCCATACGGCCCTAAGGTTGGCTATAATGAAAAAAAATAGAACAGATATAGTTGCTCTTCTTATTAATGCAGGCGCTAATCTAGATATAAAAGACAACTATGGCGATACGGCCGTAATCAAGGCTGCAATGCACAGCAATACAGAGATCGCAAAGCTTCTTGTTGAGAACAACGCTAATCTAGACCTACAAGACAACTTTGGCTATACGGCCATAATATATGCTGTACAAAGACGCAATATAGATATCGTAAAAGCTCTTATTGAGAAAGGCGCTAATCTAGATATAAAAAATAGCGCCGGACGTACGGTTATTGAAGATCTTAGTCAGTTGATTCATCCTTCAGATTCATCAGCATTAATTCTTGATTTGTTCAGAAAGGCAAAAAGAGAACGCAATTGGCAAGAAAAGCGACTCTTATTTATTGGAAACAAAGAAGCAGGTTCGATACTGAACAAATTGCCTAAAGATATCATAGAGTATCAAATAGGACCGTATATAGATAAGTATAGATAGCCAGCAATCAATTACTCTATCTTTTGCGCTCCATATGCCCCAAAAAAACAAGCCTTATAAACGTATCTTAAGAATTTTGCTATTCAGATCCAGGTACAACATTAAGCAATGTAGTAAACGCACGAAAACAGTTCCTTTTAAATCCTTCAAAAGGCCGCACATTCTATTAGCTTTTTTACTCATGATTCAGTACTTTAGAAGTAAAAAACAGTAGGAAGGAAAGAAAACCATGAAAAAGCGTCTCTATTTCATCCTAGCTTCTTTCTGTTTTATTTCTGCTAGCCATTCTATGGATGATTATCAACAAACAGCTCTCGCTCATGATAGTCTCGGCCATACGTCTTTAGCGCAAAGCGATAGAGTAAGAAGTCTTATTCCATCAAAATCCAATCAATCGTACAATACTGCCTTAATGGAGGCTGAATCATTGATCCGCAAAAACATGGGAATGCTTCTTAAATGGGCAAAAGCTTATCCGGGCGACTATGAAATGGCATCATTAGGCGACAAGGAGCTGGCGCATCTTCTTACTGCTAAGATAAAGCCTAATATGAATAAGGAAGACAGAGATGGCAATTGCACATGGTTGATGACAAATATAATTTTGGATGAGCCCAACTTTGTGAAAACCCTTATCTTAATAGGAGCTAACCTAGATAAGCAAAATTATTTAGGCACTACAGCATTGATGATCACTGTAAGGAAAGGTCATGCTGATACAGTAAATTTTCTTATCAAAGCAGGAGCAAAACTCGACACTAAAGATAATAATGGCTGGACAGCAACTCAACATCTTGAAAAGAGAATGCTTGAAGAATTAGAAAATGAAAAAAAATTATCTGAAAATTATTTGCCTATTCTAACCATGTTAAAACAGGCAAATAGAGACCGCATTTGGAGAGAAGAGCGACTCGTATTAATCGGAAAAAATGATAAAAATTCAACCCTTAACATCTTACCCAAAGATGTGATACATGAGATAAGAAAAGCGCTGCATAAAATGTATAGAAATCAATAATACGCGCTTAAAAATTACTTATACATATTATGAAGCAAAGCGACTAAGGTTTTTTATTTTGATGAAAATATTTTCTATGAATATCATAAAAAGATTTGTGCTTAGCAGAATATGGATTACCAGTATGCTTACATTCTGGACACCTAAAAATGTACAAATCTGGATTATATTCATGATCTTTTGCTATAGCATCATCAAGTAGCTCTGCTTTCTCTTTGGCTGTAAGCGCATACCAACTTAATATTGGCTGATCTAAAAGATATTGCTTTTTATCAGAGGGAGCAAAACAAAGTGAGCTACAAAGAAAAAAAAATACAAAAACTTCTTTTTTCATAACCAATCCAATAGTAAAATACGTTTAATTTATATGTCTTTTTAAGTATACTTTGTATTAAAATTTTATGAAGAAAATAGGAGAAATATGTATGCCTAATTATCAAGCACATCTTGCAGGCGGAAGCCTTGCATTTGCTATTGCTCTCGTTATTATCGTTCCCTATTGCCAGCCCACTGTTTTAACCGCGGGAGAATGGCTTTTATTTGCGCTCGCAGGATCCCTCTTTCCTGACATCGACATTAAAAGCAAAGGACAAAAATACTTTTATTGGATGATATTTTTACTGCTTCTCATTCTTGCCTATACCAAGCGATTTATACCTCTGACAATTATCAGCATCATCTCTACCATTCCTCTTCTTACAAAACATCGTGGCATGTTTCATCGAGCTTGGTTTGTCATCGGAGCTCCTCTTGCCATTTGGTATGTAATGACATTACAATATCCCCCAATAAAAATTGCACTTCTTTATGACATGATATTCTTTATTGTAGGGGCACTGTCCCATTTATACTTAGATATGGGATTAAAAAAAATGATACGTGTTTAGTTTCGAAATAAGTAGATTGCAATGAGTCCTGCTGCAAATCCTGGAACTAACGGTAGCGATGTAAAAAACAATGGCCACAAAGCGGACGTTATTCCTCCCACTACTAGTCCCATTAACGCTGCTGATCGTGAAACGTTTTTGAAATAAAGCGACGCAATTACCAGTGGTCCAAAGGTGCTTCCAAGCCCAGACCAGGCATAGTTCACCAACCCATACACTGTTGCGCTGCTATTCCACGCAAGCGCCAAGGCTGCTAATGATATTGCGATAGATCCCAAACGAGATACCATTAAAATTCTGCTTTCTGATGCGTCTGGCGCCATTAATTTCTTGTAAATATCTTGCGCCCATGAAGAGCCCGCAACCAATATTAAACTATCCATCGTTGACAATGTAGCCGCAAAGATAGCACACAAAATAAGACCCGCAATAAACGGATGAAAAAGCGTCGTCGCCATATCGATAAATACCAACTGTTCATTTGAAATACCGTGAACAAAAAAGGCAGTCCCAACGATACCGACTGCAGCTGAAGCACATAAAACTAGCGTTTGCCAAACCATACCGATGCGACGCGCATATTTGATATTTTTTACGTCATCAATACCCATGAAATTAACCAGAATATGTGGCTGTCCTAAATAGCCAAGACCCCAGCTTGCAGCTAAAAAAATTGCCGAAAGCATTTGTGATGGAGAAGAAAGAAGACTCAGTGAAACATTATTTTCTCGAGCTGCCGCAAAAATTGGCTGTATGCCTCCAACATGAAAAAAGCCTACAATAGGCACCAAAAGAATCATTGCCAGTAAGAATAAACCCTGAAAAAAATCGCACCAAGCTACCGCTACAAAACCGCCCACTAATGTATAGACTGCTGCGGTAACCAGGCTAATGATAATGCCAGTATGATAAGATAAGCCAAACGTTGAACTAAATACCAAGCTCAAACCAACCAGTCCTGACGCGATATAAAACGTAAAAAAAATAAAAGCAAAGCAACTGCTAACAAGCTGAATCATGCCGGATGTATCATTAAATACATGCGCAAAATAAGATGACAACGTAAGCGCATCAAGTTCCGCCGTCTTTTCCCGTAAGCGAGGCGCAACAATTGTCCAGCTCGCAAACATACCTGCAATAAGCCCTATTGCTGTCCAAAATTGAAACATTCCCCCAAGAAACACAACTGAAGGAAAACCAATAAACAGCCAACTGCCCATATCGCTTGCTTGCGTGGCAATGGCAGTTACGTAGTAGTTCACAGTGCGATCGCCAAGCATAAACTGCTCAGTAGTTTGATTTCGTTTATAAAAGTACAATCCAATACCAATGAGCGTCGTAAAGTAGAGCGCAAAGGCAGACAACAACATAATATCCATTTAAAATCCTAACGGTTTATTTTTCCTTAATTATAGCAGATTTAAGATGTATTAGTATCAACCGAGACAATTCTATACTAGATAGAGAAAAGCAGTTTCGCCTGCTCAGTCGTTTCCTGAGCCACCTCATTAAAAGACTGTTTGCGAAGATCAGCAATATACTCAGCTATATCATGTATGTATTTTGGAGCATTCTTTTTGCCCCTCATTGATTGAATAGGAAGAAAGGGAGCGTCCGTCTCAAGCACCATATCGGAAAGCTTCACCTTCTTTACAACCGCTCTTAATTCTTCATTACGCGGATAGGTGATTGTCCCGCCAATACCAAGCTTTAATCCCCACGAAATAACATTGTCAGCAAACTCCTGATCATACGAAAAGCAATGCATAACTGCGCGGACATCGTGCTTAACATACTCTTCAAGAACACGAAGCGTTTCATCGTATGCATCTCGAGAATGGATTACGAGGCCAATCTTATGCTCAAGAGCCAGCTCAATTTGAGCCCGAAAAACATCCACTTGGCGTTGCAAATTATAGTCAGCATAATGCTTATCAAGACCAGTTTCTCCAACCCCCACGATTTTGTTTTCTTTATTCTTAATTAAACTCGCTAACTCTTTGAGATCGGCTTGCCAACTATCGGTAGCATCATTTGGATGAATGCCTATTGTTGCAAAAACATCTTCAAATGACCGGGCAATCCTAATACAATTTTTACTCTCAATGAGACTTGTACCAACATTAATAATTATGCCAACACTATTTTTCTTTGCCTCATCGATGATAACTTGCGCTTGAGGCACAAAAGGTTCTGATAGTGGAACATCGAATTTTGATTTAATCATCATGTTTACGTGACAATGTGTATCTATGAGCATCTTTTTCCCTAACATAAAGGCTTTTAAAGAAAAACAGCGAAATTCAGTACTATTTAGCGATACATTTCTGTTTGATTAAGTTTGACAAACGTTTATGAAATTACTATATCTTTTCCTAGAGATCTACAAAAAGGAGAGAATACTATTGAAGTAGCAGTGTATCAATAACCTTTTTCAAGGAGTAGCTACAATGAACAAGAGCGAATTAATAAATGAGCTCAGTGAAGAAACCACTTACAGCAAGAAAGATATAACCCGTGTGATTGACTCACTTACACGTGTTATCGGCAGAACGCTGAAAAAAGGTGAAAAAGTTTCTCTTACTGGCTTTGGTAGCTTTTGGATTTCTAACCGTCCAGCTCGCAAGGGTATCAACCCTGCAACCAAAGAACGCATTAACCTTCCAGCGGTGAGTGTTCCTCGTTTCAAAGCAGGAAAAAATCTGCGCGAAACAGTGAAAAAAGTGAGACTCGGTTAAAAGAGGCTTTGATTAAAAAAAGCTTTTACCCGTAAGGCTGCGAATATCGCAGCCTTTTTCTTTTCATATACCTTCATTTAAGTTACCCTATACACAATTACATTCTATCAATTTTATTGTCTTGTAAGAGGTTTTTCCATGATTGATCTCAGCATGCTCAGAGAACAACCTGAAAGATTCATCGCTCGGGTTCGTGAAAAAGATCCAAGTTTTCCTGCAGAAAAGCTCATAGCACTCGATAGCCAAATGCGTGAAATGAAAACTGCAGTTGAAACATTACGAAGTAAAAAAAATGAGCTTGCGCTACTCGCCAAAACAGGTATCACCGATGATATTCGAGATCAATCAAAACAGATTGGATCTGACCTCAAAACAAAGCTTATAGCGCTTGAAAAAGTGGAAGAGGACTTCAAGCAGCTCTATCTTTCTACTCCAAATCTACCCCTATCCGATATTCCAGTAGGAGGAAAAGAAAAAAATAAAATGGTTAAAGAATGGGGAGAAAAACCTTCTTTTAATTTCCCAATCAAACATCATGTTGATTTGATGGAAAAGCTTGGCTGGATCGATTTCGAGACTGCCGCTAAAATTGCTGGTAGTAATTTTGCCCTGTATAAAAATGAAAGCGTATCCCTTTTATATGCGCTCACCCGATTCATGCTCAAGCAAAATAAAGAGCATGGCTTTAACTTAATGCTTCCGCCAGTAATAGTGAATGAAAAATCGTTGGAAACATCCGGCAATTTTCCTAAATTCAAAGATGAAGTATACAGCATCCCTGCAGACAAATTGTATTTATCCCCTACTGCAGAGGTGGGACTGGTTAATATGTATCGTGATGAAATCATCGATTATGAGAAACTTCCTATACGTAACATGGCCTGGACAAGCTGTTTTCGTCGCGAAGCAGGCAATTACGGCGCACATGAGCGTGGCTTAATTCGTATTCATCAATTTGAGAAAGTTGAGCTTGTTTCTCTATGCAACCCAGAAGAATCTAGAGATGAGCTTGAGAGAATGGTGAGCTGTGCTGAATCTATTCTTCAAAAATTAAAGCTACATTACCGCATCTCTCTTTTAGCTTCACAAGATATGTCTTTTCAAGCCGCACAAACATTTGATATCGAAGTATGGCTCCCGGGACAAAAAAGCTATTACGAAGTTTCTTCTGCAAGTAATTGTACCGATTTTCAAGCTCGCCGCGGACTTATGCGTTTTAGAAGTCCTGAAGATAAAAAAATACACCTAGTACATACCCTTAACGCTTCATCACTAGCGCTTCCGCGCCTTATGGTGGCACTTGTTGAAACCTATCAACAAGCTGATGGTTCCATCAAAATTCCTGATATATTAAAAGATGAAGGTATTCTGTAAAAAGGAGCATTATGAAGCAAAACTCTCCTATAAACAAAGATATCCTCAAAAAAATAAAACTGATTGCTATCAAAACGCGCAGACTGCTACGTGGCTCAATGGTGGGTGATGAGCGATCGGCAATTAAAGGCACCGGATTCGAGTTTGATCAGATTCGCGAATACCAATTTGGAGACGATGTTCGTTTTATTGATTGGAAAGCCTCCTCAAGACTCAATACTCCGCTTGTAAAGCAATATATCGAAGAACGAACCCGTACAGTCTTTCTCGCCGTAGATGTATCAAACTCGGGTATTTTAGGCTCCCAGGAAACGCTTAAGCGAGACATCTTTGCCGAAGTGGCAAGTGTGCTCGCACTCGTTACCGCCTCTGGCAAGGATAGCGTTGGCGTTATACTCTTTTCAGATCACGTAGAAAAATACATTCCTCCTTCGCGAGGAATCCAGCATGTAAATGCTATCATGCATGAGATATATGGTTTTAATCCTAAAGGACGCCGCACAAGTATCTCAGCAGCACTCAAAAAAATAGCTGAGTATAAAAAAAAAGACGCTATTGTTTTTTTGATTTCTGACTTCATTGATGAATCAATAGACAACAAACTTTTATCATTGATTGCTCGTAAGCACGATCTCTATGCCCTTCGCTGTCTTGATCAGCGAGAAATTTATCTCGATAATTACGGCTTTATTCCCTTGAAAGATCCTGAAACAGGTACCATTATAACGGTTGATCTGCGGTCAAAAAACAACCTGGTTTCCCGCTATCTACAAGATCGCTTACAAAAGCAGAATAAGCTCCTAAAGCAAAAAGGGGTGAAGCTCATTGAGATCAAAAACAACCACAATTTTATTGGTGACCTAATACAATTTTTCAGAAGACGTATGCAGTACTAGGAGGAACTATTTATGAACGGATTTGATGAACGTGGCTTGTATGACATCTATTCTGTATGGCATGTGCCCTTTTGGCAAACTGGATGGTTTGTTTGGGGAATTGTTAGCATACTTGCATTGCTATTCACGACTGCCTTTTACTTTCTGTATCGATGGTATCAGAATAAAAATATCATGCCGATCACGCCCTGGGAAAAAACGTTGCAAACGATTACCAATCTTCAAAAAAATAGCTACACAACAAAAGAAGATGGTAAAAAATGTTACTTTATTCTCACAAAAGCTTTAAAAAGCTATTTTGAAAACAGATACCAGTTTCCTATTTCTACCAAAACTGATGAAGAAGCTGCTCGCTATCTTGAAGAGCAACTAAGAGATAACACTATAAAAAAAGTGCTACAAGATATTCTACAGGGCTGCTTATTGATAAAATTTGCCAATGAGCAGGCAATGGAAGAGCAAATCAAAAAACATTTGGACCAAGCGAGCAAAATCGTAATAAGTACGATTCCGCAGAAACAATCATAGTTTAATCATCTACAGAGACAACTTCATCAACCTCAGGCACCCACTTTTTCACTCGTTCCTCAACACCCAATTTGAGCGTATACAAAGAGATAGGGCACCCTACGCAGGTGCCCTTAAACTTCACATACAACTTATTATCTTTCATCTCAACAATGTCGATATCGCCACCATGAGAGTGAAGATAAGGTCTCACTTCATCAAGTGCTTTCTCGATCTTACTCGCAAGCACAGAATCCATTTAAACCCATTCAAGCTTTGCAATAGGTGCTGTATCGCTTGGTCTACGACCTAAAGGAATCATACGGGTGTATCCACCTGGACGATCTACATAACGAGGAGCAACTTCTGCAAATAACTTGTAAATAGCTTTGTTATCGTATGGCAATAAAGACTGCACACGGCGACGAGCGTTGAAGCTATTGCCTTCTCGAGCAATAGTAACCACCCGTTCCGCAAGCCTTTTAACCTCTTTTAAGCGAGGCTTGGTAGTAACCAAATGTCCATATGTAATAAGATGTATCACCTGATTACGCAAGACAGCCTTACGATGGGAAGATTTCATATTTAATTTTTTACGACCATTTTGATGCATCATGATGCAACCTCTAATTACGACTTAAGATGCGAGCACTGTTTTAACGTCTTCTTCATTAATAGCCATTCCAAAAGAAAGCCCAAATGCCTTCATGCAATCCTTCACTTCATTGAGTGATTTTTTGCCGAAGTTTTTAATTCTGAGCGCATCTTCTTCAGGAACATTAACAAGATCTATAACGCGTTTAATGCCTGCATTGATCAAACAATTATGAGCACGTACTGAAAGTTCAAGCTCTTCTATTGGCTTGAGAAGCAGTTCAACTGGAATATCTTTGAGCCCAAGCTTATCAAGCTCAATCGGTTCTTTTTTTTCTTCTTCTTCAGGTACCTGAGAGATATCATTAAATGGTATTTCTGTACTGGTAAGAAAATGCTCCAGCTGCGTACGAAGAATCGAAACAGAATAATGGACTACATCAAATGGATTTTCAGAACCATCAGTATGGATCTGAAGAATCATTTGATCATAATCAATGTCTTTACCAACCCGTGTTTTCTTTATATCAAAAACAACTTTACGAATTGGGGAAAACATTGCATCAAGATAAATACGACCATCTTCTTGAAACGCTTTATCAAGTGGCCATTTCGCTTGCTGATAGCCACGACCATTTTCAACAAAAAATTCAATTTCTAATTCACCACCTACTGCCACATGCGCAATAACGTGATCTTTATTGATAACTTCAATATGATCATCCGCAACAATATCAGCAACAGTGACTATTTTTTCACCCGACACATGAAGCTTCATTTTTCCTGGAGTGCCAGTTCGATTGCGAACAACAATTTCCTTGATATTTAATACCAGTTGCATTGCATCTTCAATAACGCCTTCAATTGCAGTAAATTCATTATTAACATTTTTGATAATAACAGACGTTACTGCAGCCCCCTCAACAACACCAAGAATAACTCTACGTAATGCATTACCAAGTGTATGGCCAAAGCCCGGCTCAAGAGGACCGGCTGTAAGCTCACCATACTTATCATTCAACGTTTTCTTATCCCATACCAATTTAGGAATAGTTAACGGTTTATATTCTTTATCTTTATTTTCCATCTAACCTCCCACAGTAGGGCTCAAAAGATTGATACACATCCGCTTACCCACCTATTTATTATTTAGAATACAATTCAACAATCAAGTAATCTTCAATAGGCACTTGTATATCAGTGCGAACTGGATCACGCAATATACGCCCTTTATGAGCCTTTTTATCAAGCTCCAACCATTCTGGTACTTTGATACCTAAGTTGAGACGCTTATCAACTACTTGTTCCATAAACTTCTTTTGTTCAATCATCTTTGGATCAAGACTTACTACTTCACCAATAGAAACCAAAAAAGAAGGTGAAGTCACCTTAATACCATCAACATACACATGACCATGAACAATTAATTGACGTGCTTGCGTTCTTGATGTTGCCATCTTTAAACGATAAAACACATTATCAAGGCGTCGCTCAAGAAAGCTAAGTAGATTATCACCAGGTGCACCCTTAGCATGAACAGCGTTAGCAAAGAAACGTCTAAATTGACGCTCTCTCATGCCATACATATTTTTAACTTTTTGCTTCTCTTGCAACTGACGACCGTACTCAGACATCTTTTTTGGACGTCTTCCTTGAGCCTCTGTGCCTTTCTTCTCTACGTTATCTATCTTTTGAGCCATACATCACCATATTAGTATTTCATTAGCAAAAAAATTATACTCGACGTTTCTTCGGCGCACGACACCCGTTATGAGGAAGTGGTGTTACATCGCGCAAAAGGTTAATTAAAAAACCAGCAGACTGGAATGATCTTACAATTGAATCGCGACCAGAGCCAGGACCTTGTAAATTCATTTCCAAATTCTTAATACCCAAGCTTTTCATGTCTTTAACCAAATTTCCTGCCACTTGTGAAGCGGCAAAAGGAGTCCCCTTACGTGAACCTTTAAATCCAAGTCCACCAGCACTACCAGATACCAATACATCACCCTCAGGTGTTGTAATCGTTACCATTGTATTATTAAAAGTGGAACGCACATGAGCAACAGCTGTATCAATGTGTCGCTTTTGTTTTTTTGATTTCTTTTTGTAAGCCATTCTTTTTTGTTACCTCTTATTTCTTAGTGATCTTCTTTTTCATCGCAACCGGATTCTTACGCGGCCCTTTACGTGTTCGCGCATTCGTTTTTGTGCGCTGACCTCTCACAGGAAGCCCTCTTTTATGACGAAGACCACGATACGCGCCAATTTCTTGAAGACGCTTAATATTCATGGTCACTTCTTTGCGCAACTCACCCTCAACGGTATACGAAGAAGAGATCTCTTTCTGAATGGCTGCTACTTCAGCATCAGTCAAGTCTTTTACCCGCGTATTAAAGTCTATTTTAACCTTATTCAAAATACCACGAGCAGACTGAACACCAATACCTTTAATATAGGTAAGGCCATATTCAACACGTTTCTTGAGCGGTAACATTATACCTTCTATTCTAGCCATATATAATTCCTACAACCTACGTTCAGCCTTGTCGCTGTTTATGTCTTGGATTTTTCTTACAGATAATACGAACAACGCCTGAACGCTTAATTGTTCGACAATCTTTACACATTTTTTTCACTGATGTACGCACTTTCATGTTGCCTCTTTTTACTTTTTGTGACGCAAAGTAATGCGTCCTCGGGTCAAATCATAAGGAGAAAGTTCTACAGTAACTCTATCTCCAGGTAATATACGAATGTAATACATACGCATCTTACCGGATACATGAGCTAGCACTTCATGGCCACCTTCAATCTCTACACGAAACATAGCATTAGGCAGTGTCTCGTTTACTATTCCTTCAACGCTGATAACGTCTTCTTTCTGTTTCATGCTACTTCACCTGCTGATTTTCTTGTTAAGATTTTAGGCCCATGCTCCGTTATTACAATCGTATCTTCAACATGTACCGCTAGGCTTTTGTCTGAAGTTTTCACAGTCCAACCATCCTCAGTTACATAAACATTATAAGCGCCAAACGTTGTCATTGGTTCGATGGCAAACGCCATACCTACACGCAGAATCGGCCCTTCGCCCTCTTCTCCATAATTCAGTATCTCTGGTTCTTCATGCATTTGTTTGCCAATTCCGTGCCCTGCAAAATCTCGCACAACCCCATAACCATCTGCTTCTATTTCTTTCTGAATAGCCGCTGAAATATCTCCAAGCCGATTTCCAGGTTGCGCCTTCTCAATGCCCTTGTCCAAAGCACGCTGCGCATTTTTCATGAATTGAGCAACCTTATCAGGTAATTTACCAACGTAATATGATCGTGCCATATCAGCACAATAACCACGCCAAGAAGCACATACATCAATCTTAACCAAATCTCCATTTTTAAGAATGGTTTTTTCAGACGGAACGCCATGTACCACTTCATCATTAATAGAAATACAGCTTGCATGGGCATAACCCAAATAGCCCTTGGTCCTTGATTCTAAACCTTTAGCTTTTATCAATTGATCAATGGCTGTATCAAGTTCAAGCGTAGAGACACCTGGCTTAATCATTAAAGATATTTCATCAAATATTTCAACAAGCAAAACACCCGCTTGTTCCATCTTACGTATGGATGCTTTGTTTTTAATTGCAATCATTACCGTTACTCCTCCATCTCATTCTTAAAGGCAGTAAAGAGCTGATCAATAGGCACATCGCTCTTAAATTTCTGAATTTTGTATCCGGCATTTTCAAATTGCGAAAGTAATTCGCCTTCATGCACGTGATAAACTTTTAAACGTTCTTTGATAGCTTCAGGAACATCGTCTTTTCGACGTACTATTTCGCTCCCACAGCTATCACATACTTTTTCTTTCTTTGGCGACAGAGTAGAATGAGCATTTAAAGAGTAAACGCGCTGACAGGATTTGTTTTTACAAATGTAACGATTACTCAAACGATCAACTATTTTAGGATCGTCTATATCAAATTTGGCCACCTCCACATTGATACCGTTCAGTTGGCTTTTTACAAACTGATCAAAATCAATCGCTTGCTGCACCGTACGCGGATATCCATCAACAATGATTGTTTTGGGGCCATTTTTATGCTCAGAAAACCACTCAAAGACCATTTGGCTTATTAAACCATCAGATACCAGTTTACCAGATTTTATAGCAAAATCTATTTTCTTACCGATTTCAGTTTCATTAGCAATATGGGCTCTACAAAGATCACCCGTTGACAATTGCTTCCACCCAAGCTTCTGAATGCACCTTTGAGACAATGTGCCTTTTCCTGAGCCGGGAGGACCTACAAACAATACGACTGTTTCCGTACTCAACGCGCCCCCCTACCCCGCATTCTTCCTGAGGATAAAAAGCCCTCATATCGATGCTCAATAAGAAAGGATTCAACCTGAGAAGCCGTTTCTAATGCCACACCAACCATAATAAGCATTCCGGTACCACTTAGAGTACTGAGATAGAATGGCAATCGTAAAATCGCATATATCAGATTAGGCGCTATCGCCAAACAGCCTAAATAAAGAGCTCCTACAAGCCCTAACCGCGTTAACAAATAGTTAAAAAATTCAGCCGTACGCTTACCTGGACGAATACCAGGAATGAAACCGCCACTTTTTTTAATATTATCTGCAAGCTCATCTGGATTGTATACAAGAGCAGTATAAAAGAATGAGAAAAATATAATAAGAAGAAAATCTATTACATTATATACCAAACCAGTCGGCGTTAAACTCTGAGATATCCATTCAAAAACTTGAAATTTAGATGCCAAAAAAGCTGCTAAAAATAACGGAACATTCAATACCGCGTTTGAAAAAATTACTGGCATCACACCAGCTGTGTTAATCTTAAACGGTATATAGGTACTTTGTCCGGCATACATGCGCTGACCAATTATGCGTCGCGTATACTGAACAGGTATCTTTCGATCCCCTTTTTCAAGAAACACGATCGCTGCCGCCATCCCAACAAATATAAGCAATAGTACTATTCCAACAATAGGATCCATGATCCTATCAGTCACTGCTTGCAAAGTAGCTATAATGTCGTGAGGAAAACGGGCAACAATACCTGCAAAAATTATCATTGAGCTGCCACTACCTATACCGTGAAGAGCAATCTGTTCTCCCAACCACATCACAACAATTGATCCAATTGTGAGAGAAAACATAAACATAAGCCGAAATGCCCAACCTGGCTCGAGTACAAGCCCGATTCGTTCAACTACAATTGCATAACTAAAGCTTTGAACAACTGATATCGCAAGGGCTAAATAGCGAGTATATTGATTGATAATTTTTTTACCAAACTCACCTTCTTTCATTAACGCCTCTAAGCTCGGCACAGACATACTCAATATCTGCATCATGATAGATGCCGTAATATAAGGCATAATCCCCAAGGCAAACAGCGTACATTGCTTCAGATTACCTCCCGAAAACATATCCAGATATGAAAAGAGGCCGCCCATGCCAGTCTTTTGAGTCATAAATTGCTTTAGCTGTAATAAATCAATACCTATAACCGGAATGTGATTACCAATTCGATATACAATCAAAACAGCAAAAGTGAACAATAACTTTTTACGAAGATCTGCAATACGAAAAATATTAAGAAAATTTTTTAGAAGTATCACCGCTTAGCCCTTCTGGGTTAAAGCTTTACCGCCAGTTTCTTCAATAGATTTACGCGCACCCGCACTGAAAGCATCCGCGATTATGGTGATTGGCTTTTCAAGCTTACCTTCGCCTAATATTTTCAATGTAAACGGTTGATTTTTACGCGATTTAACAAGCCCTATTTCACACAAGAGCTCTTTAGTGATCTCATCATGTGACTCTGCGAGCTTCTTCAGATTCTCTAAATTAATAATATGCACTATTTTACGAAAAGGGGCATTAGTAAAACCACGCTTTGGTAGACGCCTATAAAGTGGCATTTGCCCACCTTCAAAGCCAATAGCAACACTTCCACCAGAGCGAGCTTTTTGCCCTTTATGTCCTTTGCCAGAAGTACCGCCACGAGATCCCCCGCGACCAACACGCTTACGTTTTTTAACAAGTGGCGTTAATGTATCAAGTCTAAACATTATGAACCCTTAACCATTTCTTTAACCGTTGTTCCACGCAACTTTGCCAAATGTTCTGCTGTACGCAACTTCGCCAATGCATTCAAAGTTGCTTTTGCTACATTCAGACTGTTTGCAGCTCCAATAGATTTAGTAAGTGCATCTTCAATACCAACAGCATCAAAAATTGCTCGTACCGCGCCGCCTGCAATTTTTCCAGTACCTTTAGAGGCAGGTAAAAGAACCACTAGAGCAGCTCCTTGCTTACCTTGTACTTTATAAGGAATGGTTGTGCCTCGTAGAGGAACAGTGATCATTTCTTTTCTTGCTTTATTAGTCGCCTTTGCAATAGCTGCTGTTGCTTCTTTGCTTTTGCCGAGAGCAATACCAACTTGGCCTTGCTTGTTACCTGATACAACGAAGGCAGAAAACGAAAATCGCTTTCCGCCTTTGGTAACTTTAGTAACGCGTCGAACACTTACAACGTGATCAACGAATGTAGAATCTTTTTCTGTGATCTCTTTTCTCGCCATTATTAACCTTAATTGTTAGACACTAGATGGAAATACCGCCATCACGTAATCCATCTGCAAAGGCCTTTACACGCCCATGATATTTGTAAGGACCACGATCAAACATCAATTTATCAACCCCTTGTTCTTTAGCTTTTTGCGCTAAAGCCTTACCAACAGCATGAGCAACTGTTTTTTTATCGCCCTCTGGCTTATCTAGCTGCACAGAGCCAAAGGCAACAACTGTTTGACGTTTTACATCGTCAATGACTTGCCCATATATATGCTTGTGGCTGCGAAAAACAGAAACACGAGGCACATCACCCTTTTTTAATGCTGAACGAACACGCAGAGCTCTGCGTTGTGCGCGTTTACGATCTTTTTTATTAGTAGCCACAATATATCTCCGAAAAAATTATTTACCTTTAGCAGCTTTTCGAACAATATAATCGGTCGAAAGCTTAACCCCTGTACCTTTATATGGCTCCGGCCTACGAAGCTCACACATCTTACTGCATACTAAACCAAGCAACTCTCTATCTGCTGATGAAACAGTTATTTTTTGACCTGTCTTATCAACAGAAACTGTAATGCCTTTGGGTATTAAAAAATCTATTTTATGGCTGAATCCAAGAGTAAATACCATATTACCCCCAGACACAACTCCCTTATAACCCAAACCAACTACTTCAACCAGCTTTTCAAACTCTTTTCTTGCACCAGTAATAACATTTGAAAGCAATGCGCGATGCAGTCCCCATTCACGATTAATGTCTCGCGCCTTAATGGTCTTTTTTGCTGTAGCCGCAGGCTGTAATAGAAGCTTATTTTCTTCGACCTTAATCGATAAAAGATCAGGAATCACATATTCACCAGACGCCTTAGATCCCTTATACTGAATCTTTTGACCCTTAACGTCTACGGTAACGCCGCTAATATCGATTGGTTTTCTTCCTATTTTGGACATAATGTGATCCTAAATTACCAAACAGTACAAATGACTTCGCCCCCGACCCCTAGCTTCTTAGCTTCTTTCTGAGAAATTACACCACGGTTAGTGGTTAGAATGGAGATACCCAATCCACCAATAACTGGACGAATTTCCTGTGCACCAGCATAGGATCGACGACTTAATTTACTTACTCGCTTAAGCTCATGAATAACTGACTCGCCATTAACGTACTTGAGCGTCATTTTAAGCGCTTTTTTACCACCCTCTTCAACTTCTGAAGCTGAACGAATAAAACCTTCTTTAAGCAGAATGTCTGCAATAGCTTTATTCATCTTTGAATATGGAGTAATCACAAATGGCTTACTTACTAGTACACCATTTCTAATAACTGTTATAAAATTTCCGATTGTATCTACTGACATACCTATCTTCCTACCAGCTAGCTTTCTTAACGCCGGGTAAATAACCCTTTAGAGCGTTCTTGCGAAAACAAATACGACACATATTAAACATGCGCAAATAACCACGAGGTCGACCACAGAGCTTACAGCGATTGTATGCTCGAGATGAAAACTTCGGTGCATTATTTGCTTTTTCAACTAATGATTTCTTAGCCATATATCCTCAACCTGCCCTATGCCTTAGAGAACGGCATACCAAAGCTTTTTAACAGCTCATATGCATGTTCTTTATTGGTTGTTGATGTCCCGATAGTAATGTTAAGACCATATACTTTATCAGTAACATCATAATCTACTTCAGGAAAGATGATCCACTCTTTGATACCTAAATTATAATTAGCAAATGTATCAAAGTTAGGAGTTACACCTTGAAAATCTCTTACTGTGGGTAATGCAATGTTGATCAAGCGATCAAGAAATTCATACATTGGCTTACCTCGTAACGTTACCTTAGCACCTAACGTCATACCTTCTCGAATTTTAAATGCTGCAATTGATTTTCTCGCTTTCGTCATAACCGGTTTTTGACCAGCAATACGACCAAGAATATCCGCAAGTATTTTACCTATCTTGCTATCAGCAAGAATATCTTTTCCAGCACCAATATTCAGCACTATTTGTGATATACGCGGTACATCCATAACATTCTTTAAGCCAAGACTCTTATGCAATTCACCACGAATTTTTGAAGTATATTCTTCTTGTAATCGAGCTTTCTTCATTCCAGAACCCCTTAAAATGTTTCTTTACAACGGTTACAGATACGAGCTCTTTTACCACTTTCTAACAACTTCGTATTTACACGAGTAGCTTTTTTACATGCTGAACAAATTGGCATAATCTTACTAAGAGAGATATAGCTCTCTTCCTTACGAATACCGCCTTGTTCTCCTGCTTTACGTGGCTTTACATGACGCGTAACTATAGCAACATCTTTCACCAAAGCCTTACTTTTCTTGGGAAGAACTTTGATTACCGAACCTATTTTATTTTTATCTTTTCCGGTAATTACTTTTACTTGGTCATTTTTTTTAATTCTTGCTAGCATGGAATCCCTTTATAACACTTCTGGTGCTAATGAAATAATTTTTGAAAAAGTTTTTCCACGCAATTCCCGTGCGATTGGACCAAAAACACGGGTACCTACCATTTCACCCTCTTTGGAAATAACCACTCCGGCATTATCACCAAAACGAATGTAGCTTCCGTCTTCTCTGCGAAATTCTTTACGTGCTCGAACGACCACAGCAGTAACTACTTGGCCCTTTTTAACCGTGCCACCCGGAATTGCTTTTTTTACTGCGCATTTTACTGTATCGCCAAGACGAGCATAGCGCTTGCCGGTACCGCCAATTATATGAATAACTTGCAACTCTTTGGCGCCTGAGTTATCTGCAACGTCTAAATAAGATTCTTTTTGAACCATACCATTACCCTAAATTACGAATGCGTCTTAACAACACGAGCAATACGCATATACTTGGACTTAGACATAGGAGGTACTTCATAGAACTCTACAATATCTCCGGTCTTCGCTATTTCTTGCTCATCGTGCACTTTATATTTCTTATTCTTACTGATAATTTTGTGAAAGCGAGGATGTTTTAATGTACGCTTCGTATTCACGACAATCGTCTTGTCCATTTTATCAGAGATCACTTCGCCTGTGTACAATTGGCCTTTTTTCAGTTCTTTTTCTGCCATGAATACCCTTTAAACTGCTGCCTGTGTGGCTAACTCATCTTGTTTCATGAAGGTTAATACGCGAGCAATACTCTGCCTTAACTGCTTAAACTCTGCATAGTTTTTAACATGTGATGTTTTAGCATTAAGTTTCAAAGTAAAAAGCTGCCCTCTCAACTGCTCTAATTTCTCTTGCAGTTGCAGCGTATCCATTTTCTTTAGCTCGTCTTTTATTTTAGTTACCTTCATTGCAATGATCCGCACAAGTTATGTTCGTTTTACAAATTTTGTTTTCATTGGAAGCTTATATGTAGCAGCACGTAAAATATCACGCGCTTCTTTCTCATTAATTCCAGCTATCTCGCATATGATTCTTTCACGCTTTACTACAGCAACCCATTCCTCAACTCCACCCTTACCCTTACCCATACGTGTTTCCGCAGGCTTTTTAGTTACAGGTTTATCAGGAAATACGCGAAGGAACATTTTCCCTACTTTTTTCAAATGTCGAGATAACGTAACACGCATCGCTTCAATTTGACGGGCAGTCATCCAGGCAGGCTCAACCGCTTGCAATCCATATTCCCCAAAGGCAATATCTCGAGCTCCCTTAGAAACACCCTTCATACGACCGCGTTGTACTTTTCTAAACTTTGTTTTTTTTGGCATCAACATGATTTATCCACCTATTGAGCTAGCGCTTATTAACGTGTTGATATTCACCACGACAGATCCACACCTTTACCCCGATAAGGCCAAAAGTTGTTAGAGCTTCTGCTTCTCCATAATCAATATCGGAGCGTAACGTATGCAACGGTATAGATCCGAGACGTTGCCATTCAGTCCGTGCTATTTCCGCACCATTCAAACGACCAGCAACACTTATTTTGATTCCGCGAGCACCGGCCCGCATTGTAGAAGCTAGAGCACGCTTCATAGCACGTTTATAACTCACACGCCGTTCTAATTGATCGGCAATACTTTTTGCTACTAACAACGCATCAAGCTCTGGCTTTTTTATTTCTTGCACTGATATTTCTACATTTGATTTACCAAATGCTTGAGCAAAAAATTTTCGTAATGAATCAATTTCTTTACCACCCTTACCAATCACCACACCAGGGCGACCAGAGTGTAATATGATTCTTAAATTATCTCCCGCTTTTTCAATTTCAACACGGGCAATTTCCGCATGTTTCAGTTGCTTATCAATAAGCTTACGAATCTTAATATCTTCTAACAAACTTTTACCATAGGCGTGACCCGGAGCAAACCAACGTGCATCCCAGTCTCGATATATACCTATCCTAAATCCTACTGGATTAACCTTTTGTCCCACGGGATACCTCTTTTGTTGCTATAGGTTCTAACACAACACTAATGTGGCTAAATCGCTTTTTATATACGTTAGATCTGCCCATAGCACCTGGCTTGAAATATTTATAAGCAGGTCCCTGATCTACACGTATATCTTTTATAACTAGTTTCCGCATATCAATTTCTTGTAACTGCTTTGCATTCGCAGCAGCAGATGCCACAATTTTCGAGAGAGGCAACGCTTTTTTTAAGGCTGCCGTGGCAAGCCAATTAAGCGCAAAATCAACTTTTTTTCCTCGAATAACATCCGCCAACGGACGCAATTTATATGGCGAAAAACGAATATACCGAGCTTTTGCATTGAACTGCATTATATAAACCCTACAATCTCAAATATTAATAAGCATGAACAGAAAAGGCTTTCATACGTATTTTACCGTATTTTCTGGCATGTGACAAATTTTATTTCTTTGTCGTTGCGCCAGACTGCCGCTGTCCACTGTGTAATCTAAATGTTCTTGTCGGCGAAAATTCACCGAGCATATGGCCAACCATGTTTTCAGTTACATACACAGAAACAAATTTTTTTCCGTTATGAACCGAAAAAGTAAGCCCCACGAAATCCGGTGTTATCATGCTACGCCGAGACCATGTCTTGATAACTTCCCTCCCACTCTTATTTTTCGCAGCTTTTACTTTAATAAGCAGCGAATCATCTACAAATGGGCCTTTCTTTGCCGAACGAGCCATAAAGCACCTATCTATTTATTCTTTTTCGATTTTCTTCTTCTAACAATCAGCGGATTGGTGCGCTTACGTGTTCGCGTACCTTTTGCGCCCTTACCCCAAGGAGACCGTGGATGCGAGCCTGATTTGGAACGTCCTTCACCACCACCATGAGGATGATCTACCGGATTCATCGCCATACCTCGTACGGTTGGACGAATACCACGATGTCTCATACGGCCTGCTTTACCCCATCTAATATTCTTATAGTCTGCATTACCTAAAATACCTACAGTAGCCCAGCTTTTTTCCGGTACCATACGAATTTCACCAGAAGGCATCTTAAGCGTAATACGCTCATCCGCCTTAGCCATTATTTGCGCTGCAGTACCAGCACTACGAGCAAAAGTGCCACGTGATTGAGGACGAATTTCAATGTTATGCACCATGAAACCAACAGGAATCATTTTTAGTGGAAGCGCATGTCCAAGCTTGGCCTCAGTTTTCTCGCTTGCCATAACCGTGTCGCCAATTTCCAATCCAGCAGGATGCAACATATAACTTTTTGCACCACTAGCATACGTGATTAAAGCAATATTTACGTTTCTGTTTGGATCATATTCAATAGCAGTAACTTTTCCAGGAACATCACGTTCCGCTCGACCAAAATCAATCATACGATATTTGCGAGCTGCACCACCACCACGATGACGCACAGTAATTCTTCCGTACACGTTTCGTCCGCCCGATTTCTTCAGACCTTTTACTAAGCGTTTTTCAGGCTTCTTTTTAGTAAGATCCTTCGAACTTATAGTCGTTTGAAAACGTGATGCCGGTGTTCTTGGCTTTTTACGTATCATAGCCATACTAATACCTTTTCACCCATAAATGGCTGCTTTTAAGCCGCCTTAGTTTGTTTTGGTTCTTCTGCTTGAGAAGCACCTGCTTGTTCAAATAAATTTAAGGAATACCCTTCAGCAAGAGTTACATACGCAACTTTATTTCGCTTAATTGAAGGTTTAGACCTATACTTTTTCTCTGTCGCACGCAGTGACGATTTCTTTTGAATGAGCGTACGAACTGCCTTAACTTTTACATTAAAAAGCTTTTCAATAGCATCTTTAATCATTGGCTTATTTGCAAAAGGATGAACTTGAAGAACCAATTGCTTCTCCTTCTGATTCAGCTTATATGCTTTATCAGAAATTATCGGGCCTTTGATAATATCATACTTAGTTAATTGCGCTGCCATTGTCCCACCATATGCTTAAATGAATCAACGTCTTTTTTTAACACAAGCCAATATTGACTATTGGCTAAATCGTAGGCGTTTGGCTGATCAAAAAGAAGTACTTGAATCTGCGGCATATTTGTAAATGAACCATAGTTCAGCACATCATCAGGAGATAAAAACACCGTAACTTTTTTATTCTGCAAACTAATTGATTGTAACATTTTTGCTGCTTGTGCTGTCTTTGGCACAGTACCTTCAATTGTCCAATCTACCGTAATAACTTTTTTGTCGTCGATTCTTTCAATAAGAAGCCTATTTAGCACCTGAGCTCTAATTGATTTAGGAACCGATAACTGTTTTACGCGAGCTTGTGGCCCGAATATTACACCGCCACCACGCCACAAAGGTGATCGTGCAGAACCAGCTCGCGCTCGCCCTGTTCCCTTCTGTTTCCATGGCTTTTTATTTGAACGAGCTACATCAGAACGTCCTTTAACACCAACAGTCCCTTGGCGCCAATTCTGCATAAGTGCCCGAATCCATACAGCAAACTGCTTTTCTGAAGCAAGCTTCTTTGGCACAGAAACACCTAAGTCTGAAAGTGATAATATATGAGATAATGAATCAGCTTTTTGCTTACTCATGATTAACCTACTTTGCCTGTCGTTGAATATAAACCAATGAACCTGCATGTCCGGGCACAGAACCTTTAACGAAAATCACCGGTGCATCTTCAGCGATTTTTACGATGTCCAAGCCACGAATACTTCGTTGCTTCACACCCATATGACCAGGCATTTTTTTACCCTTTAGAACACGCCCTTGCGAACGCATAAAACCAATAGAACCCGTAGTCTTACCCATGGTTGAACCATGACTTCCCGGAGGACCCGCAAAATTCCATCGCTTTACAACACCAGCAAATCCTTTTCCCTTGGTAGTGCCAAATACATTCACTAAATCGCCCATCTTCATTTGATTATGAAACGAAGCTGGTCGTCCAATAGTTATACCCGCAGGGAGCTCATCAATTTTAATTTCTCGAATAACTGTAAAATACTGCTTAGGCTTTTTTGCCCATAAAATAGATGACTCTTGGCCAAGGTAACGCCTTCTTGGTTGGCCTACCTGTATAGCATTATAGCCATCTCGCACTTTTGTTTTTGTACCAGTTACAACCCAATTACCTACATCAATTGCCGTAACAGGAACAACCTTGTCACCGCTAAAAAGTTGGGCCATACCGATCTTTTTTCCCCATATCCCGGAAACCATTGGAGGACCTCTCGTTATTTAATTTCTACATCAACACCGGATGAAATACTTAATTTCATAAGTGCATCCATTGTCTTATCAGAAGGCGAAACAATATCTAATACGCGCTTGTGAGTTGTAATCTCAAACTGCTCACGTGATTTTTTATCTACATGAGGAGATCGTAATACTGTAAAGATTTGTTGCTTATTAGGCAAAGGAACAGGCCCCATAAGCTGGGCGCCTGTTCTTCTCACAGTCAAAACAATCTGCTTTACAGCATTATCAAGCAAGCGATGATCATACGATTTTAGCCTGAGACGAATGCGTTGTTTCTTCATGACCACCCTACTCTACAATTTCAGTTACTACACCAGAACCCACTGTTCTACCGCCTTCACGAATTGCAAAACGCAAATCTTTGTTCATTGCGATTGGCGAAATCAATTCAACGTTTAAATCAACGTTGTCACCAGGCATAACCATTTCGCGACCCTCAGGTAACGTAACTACACCGGTAACGTCAGTTGTTCTAAAGTAAAATTGTGGACGGTATCCTTTAAAGAATGGGCTATGACGACCACCTTCATCTTTGGATAAAATGTACGCTTTACATTTAAATTTCTTATGTGGTTTAACAGTACCTGGTTTTGCAACTACCATCCCACGTTCAATATCTTCTTTCTTCACACCACGAAGAAGCAACCCAACGTTATCACCTGCTTGACCAGAGTTTAGAAGCTTTCTAAACATTTCAACACCAGTCACAACTGTTTTGATTGTTTCACCAAAACCAATAACCTCAACTTCTTCGCCAACCTTAATTTGACCTTGATCAATTTTACCGGTTGCAACAGTTCCGCGACCAGAAATTGAAAACACACCTTCAACAGGCATCAAAAATGGCTTATCAAGATCTCGCTTTGGTTCAGGAACATAGGTATCAATAGCATCCATTAATCTATCAATTGAAGATATTCCCAATTCAGAATCTACACCTTCAAGAGCTTTTAATGCTGAACCGCGAACAACAGGAATATCATCCCCTGGAAAATCATATTTAGATAGAAGTTCACGAATTTCTTCTTCTACCATATCAATCATTTCAGGGTCATCTACCATGTCGCACTTGTTAAGATATACAACCAGCGAAGGCACGTTTACGTTTTTTGCCAATACAATATGCTCACGAGTTTGAGGCATTGCTCCATCAACAGCAGAAACTACTAGAATAGCGCCATCCATTTGAGCAGCACCGGTGATCATATTTTTAACGTAGTCAGCGTGACCCGGACAATCGATATGCGCATAGTGACGCTTAGGTGTTTCATATTCAACGTGTGAAGTTGAAATAGTGATTCCACGTTCTCTTTCCTCTGGCGCATTATCAATTTCATTAAATGCTTTTGCTTCAGCATGCCCTTTTGAAGCCTGATGCTTCGTAATAGCAGCTGTTAAGGTGGTTTTACCATGATCAACGTGACCAATTGTACCAACGTTTAAATGCGGTTTATTCCGCTCAAAGACATCTCTAGCCATTGTTATAACTCCTGACAAAGTTTATGAAGCGTTATTTTTCTTAATCAAATCTTCTTGAACATTTTTAGCTACCTCACGATAGCACTCGAATTCCATCGAGTACCCCGCACGTCCCTTTGCCATAGATCGCAAAGAAGACACATAGCCAAACATTTCACCAAGTGGTACTTCAGCAGTAATTTCCTGCTTTTCACCTTGCGCTTCCATGCCAAGGATACGACCACGACGCGAGTTCAAGTCCCCCATTACATCACCCATATATTCCTCTGGCGTTTCTACTACTACCTTCATTATAGGCTCAAGTAGCACAGGAGACGCTTTACCCATTGCAGATCTAAACGCCATCGAAGCTGCAACTTTAAATGCAATTTCAGAGGAGTCTACATCATGATATGAACCATCATATAACGTAACGCGACAGTCCACTACTGGATAACCACCAAGAATCCCGTTTGTAAGCGATTCGTTAATACCTTTTTCAACACCAGGAATAAATTCTTTTGGAATGTTACCACCTACAACTTTATCGACAAATTCAAATCCTTTACCGCGTTCAAGTGGTTCCATCTTGATCCACACATGTCCATATTGGCCACGACCACCAGATTGACGAACGAACTTGCCTTCTGCGTCTGCTGGCGATTGAATAGTCTCTTTATAGGCAACCTGCAATTTTCCTTGCGCAACGTCAAGTTTGTGCTCTCTTCTTAATCTATCAACAATGATTTCAAGATGGAGCTCGCCCATTCCTGAAATCTCCGTTTGACCAGTCTCTTCATTATATGAAAATCTAAACGATGGATCCTCTTGCATAAGCTTCTTTAAAGCAATTCCCATCTTTTCATAATCAGCTTTATTCTTTGGCTCAATAGAAGTCGAAATAACTGGATGCGGAATATCAATTGATTCAAGAAGTACGTTCGTACCTTGTTCGCACAGAGTATCCCCGGTATTAGAATCTTTAATCCCAATAACAGCTGCAATATCTCCAGCATGAACTGAAGTTATCTCTTCACGCTTATTGGCATGCATTTTCAGCAAACGGCTCACCCGCTCCTTTGAACCTGATCGCGCATTATATACATATGAACCAGCTTTGAGCTCTCCTGAATACACACGTATAAAGTTTAACACACCTACGTACGGGTCAGTCATAATTTTAAATACTAACGCATTAAACGCACCGCTAGGATCAGGATGAATAGCAATATTTTCATCCGCATCAGGCAAAAACCCTTCAACGGGAGGAACATCTAATGGAGAAGGAAGATAATCAACCACAGCATCTAGCACAAGCTGAACACCTTTATTCTTAAAGGCACTTCCGCAAAACGCTAATACAACTTTTTGAGCTATAACACCCTTACGCAAAGCGTTTTTTATTTCTTCTAAAGAAATCTCTTCTTCGTTTAAAAATTTATCTGCAAGCATATCATCAAATTCGCACGCTGTTTCCACAATACGCGTACGCATTTTTTCCATTTGCTCTCTGTGTTCTGTTGGAACTTCTTGCCACTGTATATCTTGACCCATATCACCCAAAAAAGTGGCCATCTTACGGGTAAGCACATCAATAATAGCGTTAAAATTTTCAGAATACCCAACCTGCATTTGCATCGGCAATGCATGAGCGTGCAAACGCTTATTGATATCATTTACCACTCGATGATAATCAGCACCTATGCGATCAAGCTTATTAATAAAAACAATACGAGGAACTTTATAGCGGTTCGCTTGACGCCACACCGTTTCTGATTGTGGCTGCACACCTTCAACACCAGAAAAAACTGCAACTACACCATCAAGCACACGTAATGAACGCTCAACCTCAATAGTAAAATCAATATGTCCCGGCGTATCAATAATATTGATTTGATTATCTTTCCAGAAGCAGGTCGTTGCCGCTGAAGTAATGGTAATACCGCGTTCGCGCTCTTGCTCCATCCAATCCATCGTTGCTTCACCCTCGTGCACTTCACCCATTTTATGGGAAATGCCCGTGTAAAACAAAATACGCTCAGTAACCGTTGTTTTACCAGCGTCAATATGAGCAGCGATACCAATGTTTCTATATCTTCCTAGTGGGTAACTCATAATTTTTAGCCTTAGAATGCGTAATGTGAAAATGCGCGATTTGCTTCTGCCATACGCTGAACATCAGAACGCTTCTTGACAGAACCGCCTCTACCTTCAGCCGCATCCATCAATTCATGAGCAAGACGTAACGACATTGTTTTATCACCGCGTGACGCAGCCCCCTCTAGAAGCCAACGAAGCGCAAGCGATTGCGCTCTTTTTCTTGGCACTTCAACAGGAATTTGATATACACTACCACCAACACGACGAGCTCGAACCTCTACGACAGGAACAATTTGATCGTATGCTTTTTTGAACAGCTCAATCGCCTTTTTCTCATCGCCCTTGTGCTTTTTGATGATTTCATCCATCGCACCATAAACAATATTACGCGCAGTGTTTTTCTTCCCTCGCCACATAACAACATTAATAAACTTTTGAATTAGTTGTGATGAAAACCGAGGATCGACACCTATATCACGGGAATAATCTTCTTTTCTACGCCTTGGCATAATTTAAACCTTTAATCTTTTTTGCTACGCTTTGTACCATACAGGGAACGGGATTGCTTTCTTTTTTCTACACCAGCGGTATCAAGCGCACCACGAACAATGTGATACTTAACACCAGGCAAATCCTTTACCTTTCCACCACGAACAAGCACAACAGAGTGTTCTTGTAAATTGTGACCTTCGCCGGGAATATATGCAGTTACCACAATCCCTGTTGAAAGCTTCACACGCGCAACTTTACGCAATGCAGAGTTAGGCTTTCTTGGAGTCATTGTAAACACACGTGTACACACACCGCGCGCCTGAGGAGCTCCCTTGAGCGCAGGACTTTTAGATTTAGCCTTGACACGCTTTCTTCCAAAGCGACAGAGCTGATTGATAGTTGGCATAACGTATAATTCCTATATGTGAATGAGAATTTACTTATCGGCCTGTGTTATATAAGATGAGCCACTGGCCATACTTTTTTACCCATTTTAAAACAATCATTTCATGAATTTGAATAATGATAGTTACTAGCTATTTTACCGATTTTAACGTTTTTTTCAAGCAAAACATTTTATCTGGCTTTCAAGAGGGTTATAGCCTTCTGCATTAACTCATTTTAATACTATCCGACAGATATCTTGAGAGGTGCTATTAGACTTTTCTATCATCACATGCTACGGTATTGCCGATCCTATCACACTCCTCAACCCAAATTCTCACAAGGAATAGAATGGACATCTTCAATGCCCTTTTTTTACTAATCAACAAAGCTTTTTCTATCGCTATTGCTCTTTTTGGCATCGGTTTCCTTATCGGATTTCACGAACTAGGCCACTTTCTCTTTTGTAAGCTTTTTGGCATAGGAACGCCCACCTTCTCCATAGGATTTGGCCCAATTCTTTACAAAAAGAAGGCATGGGGCACTGATTTCACCTTATCAGCTATTCCTCTCGGCGGATTTGTAGAGATAGCAGGAGCAGCAGAAATGGGACAGGGAGAACAAAAAGAGGCCCACAGCACAAAGAATGATTCTTTTGCCACCAAGCCCTACTACCAAAAATTTCTGGTGATGACAGGGGGAATTTTATGCAATATGCTATTCGCTTACACCACTTTTATACTCCTAAGCCTGACCGGCATCCCACAGACCCCTCTCGTACCTACTCATACCAAAACAACAATCCGCAAGCTCCAAGATAATGGAACTGCCAAAAAAGCTGGACTCCTAGAAGGAGACTCTATTGAGACCATTAATGGAGTTGAGGTGAAAGATAACTTTCCAAAGCTTATCGAAACCGTTCATCCTCTCGCCGACAAGAGCGCTACCGTGAAATACAAACGGAATGGACAATCAAAGAATATAACCTTCACTATCGGCCATCGAGATGAAGCTCCTCAAGTAGGATCATTAGGCATATCAGAATTTGAAATGGATGCAATACCTCCTCAATCACTCTTTAAAGCCATTTCTCAAGGAATCAAACTTACAAATGCCTGGATCGCACAAACTTTTAGTGGCATAGTGGGCATGTTCAAAAAAGCTGATATGAAAAATGTAGGGGGTCCGATTGTCATTATTTCTGCCCTTACAGCAGGCGCTACCGCTAATTTCAAAATTTTCCTCATTCTACTCGCTATTATCAGCATCAACCTTGCAGTCATTAACCTTGTTCCCCTGCCAATTTTAGATGGCGGACAACTTCTGTTTTACACCATAGAAGCAATCATAGGACGCCCACTGCCTATAAAGGTGCGTGAGTATATCCATATAGCTTCATGGTTCTTAGTGCTCGGATTTGTAATCTATTTAAGCGTATTTGACATAGCTCGCATTGCCAACCCATACGTAGAAAACCTCAAGCAGTTTCTTGGCTTCGGGCGCTAAAACCGCAATCTATTGCTTTTTCGGGCCCATTTATGACACTCTGAAGATAGGTATAGAAGAACATTATCTTTTTAGGAGTGTATTATGAAGAAGCAATATATTGCCCTTTTTTTACTTGTACTCACTGGCGGAGCAGTTCAAATTAATTGCCAACAGCAGGCCATTTCATTTGAAGAAGAGGATTTTTCAGATCTTGACCGTTCTCGCGGAGATCTTCCTTTTTACAAAAAAAGAGCCTTTCAAGCGGGTGCTGCTGGTGCCTTAGGAGGCGGAGCTCTAGGATACACTTACAGAAACCCGCATAACACGAATATCACCGATCTAGCCCCTACCCTAGTCGGCGCTGCTGCTGGTGCTACTGCGGGAGCCATTAAAGACCAAGGAACAAAATATTGGATTCGTTATAGAATAAATCCAATATTAAGAAAATATACACTTTATACATTTCAAAATTTACCGCGCCCTGAAGCAGCACTCATCCTCGCCGCTCATCGCAAAAATCTCCCCCTAATGAAAAATCTAGCTCCTCGCCTCAAAAGGTTCATAGCCAGAAAAGGGGTACTTCAAGCCCTCACAGAGCTTTATCTTAAACAAGCGCCAAACGCAGAAAATTTAGCCGACATACAGTTTGAGCTCTTTGGGCCGATCAATTATTAAGATTTTTATGGCATAAAAAAAGCGCGGTGTTTAAACCGCGCTTTTTTTATTAACTCTTTAAAGCTCTTTAAGCAGCTTTACCTATTTGAGCTTTATGTGGATGTTCAGTACCAACATACACTTTAAGCTTTTTGTAGATTTCATTGTTCAGCTTATTCTTTGGAAGCATGCCCTTAACTGCCATTTCAACAATTGCAGTTGGATGCTTTTCTTTCATTTCTCGAGCGGTAGCAACTTTTTTACCACCAAACCAACCAGAATAGCGAACATATTCTTTATCTTCCCACTTATTACCAGTAAGAATAATTTTATCAGCATTGATCACTACAATGTAATCACCGCAATCTGTATGTGCTGTATAATACGGCTTATCTTTGCCACGTAGCGCATCTGCAATATGCGTAGCCAATCTACCGAGCACTTTGCCTTCTGCATCGATTAGGCGCCACTGGGGCTTTCTTTCTTCTTTTTTGAGAACAAATGACTTATTCATGTTCATTGTGGGACCTTAGAATCTTTTAATATGTTTTATGGAATATATTACGAACTACGAGCTTAAGTGGTATACTTATAAGGTAGATAAAAATAGCATTATCGTCAAATAAAGGATCTTTTTCATGCTACAAAGTTGGCTTACGTTACTTCCCCCTGCATTTGTTATTCTAGGAGCTATTCTTACCCGCAGGATTCATTCAGCACTCCTTTTAGGCATAGTCAGCGCCGCATTAATTGCCACTAATGGCCACCTTGCTAAAGCAAGTAAGGTAATTGCTCAAGCTCTTTTTAACACAATTACCACTGTCGACAATATCTACCTTTACGCATTTTTGATCGCTATTGGTACACTTGTGTCCCTCTTTGCAATCACTGGTGCAGCTACCTCCTTTGCTCAAGCCGTTACTCAACGAATCCGCACAGCACGTCAAGCTCAATACTCTTCCTTGTTTGTATCAGCTCTTTTATTTATTGATGATTATCTAAGTATCCTAACAACTGGTTACGTTATGAGTCCTATTACGGATCGCTTTCAAATTGCGCGGGAAAAACTTGCATTTCTAATTCATTCAATGTCTGGACCAGTTGTAATATTAGCTCCCGTATCAAGCTGGGTAGCTACAATTGTTGCCTATCTTGATCAAGTGGGCGTTTCAACCTCAAACGATGTAAAAATAAGAATCGTAGCAGACCCCTTTTTTATTTTTCTAAAAACCATACCATTTATTTTTTATTCTCTTTTAATCATTTTATCAGTTTGGTTTATTATCAACCAAAACATCTCTTACGGCCCAATGAACTCGTATGAAGAAGAAGCTAAAAAAAAATCAACACCTTTCATAGATAAGAGCAGCCCTGCATATACAAGCAATCTTTTATTTCCGCTTGCCGTGCTTGTTCTTGGTATCATAATCGGCTTACCTCTTGCAGGAGGTTTTTGGCTTTTTGGTGGATCTCATGGACTCATTGAAGCACTCAAGTATAATGAACATCCTTTTTTAATTATGTTTATTTCTGCAACATTAGCTGTTTTTGTAGGGTTTGCTCGCTGCTATCAGAGAAACTTAATTCAATTTTCTCAATTCCCAAAAATTGTTTATAAGGGATACAGTCTAATGATTGAAGCAATCGCTATGGTGTATTTAGCATCAACCTTCTCTGCGATGCTTGCCAACCAAGTGGGCACAGGGCAGTATCTTGCATATCTTTTTATTGGTTCAGTTCCCCTTTGGCTGTTACCGACAATGTTCTTCATAGTTTCATTGCTATGCACTATTGCCACAGGATCAGCGTGGGGCAATTTTGCTCTTATGATTCCTATTGCAATTCCTATGATTACTACACTCTCAGAGTTACCTATGCCAATCGATCCAATAGCATTGCCGCTTTTACTTCCGGTGCTGGGTGCAATACTTTCAGGATCAGTATGCGGCGATCACATTTCGCCATTATCTGAAACCACAACTATGACAGCAACATGCACAGGAACAAAGCCACTAACCCATTCTTATACGCAACTACCTTATGCGATTCCTGCAATTGCAGGATGTATAGTAGGATTTACTTTTGCAGGAATTTTATGCTTTTATGTACCACAAACAATTGCGCTCATCGCCTCACTGGCAACAAGCGCAATAATTTGTATAGTACTTTTGAGTTATCTAAATAAAAGAATAAGTTAATGCTCGATTGATTCCGAATCATACTCTTCTGTATTAAAGTCAGGATCTTCTTGAAAGTCAGAAAGCTTTTCTTGCACCATTGCTTCAATCTCTTCTATCTCCTTAGGCAAATTTTCACTCAAGCTGATGCAACCCTTTTTGGCCATCCAGAAATCATCTTCAATGCGAATACCAATGCCCTCTTCTGGAATATAAATACCCGGCTCAATCGTAAATACATCGTTTTGTTCAAGTGGCATAGAGACATCTCCAACATCATGTACATCGAGACCCATAAAATGCCCAATGCCATGAATAAAATATTGGCCATAGCCATACTTTTTTAAGTAATTTTCGGCTAAATGATGAAGTGATTTTTCAGGATATTTTTTATTTCGTAAATACATTCCTGGCTTAGCAATATCAGCAATGTATTTTTGCGTATCAAGAACAAGCTGATAAATCTCTTTTTGACGTGCAGTAAACTTTCCCGAAACCGGATAGGTACGCGTTAAATCAGAGCAATAGCCATTCCATACCACACCAATATCGACCACCACCAAGTCCCCCTTTTCAAGAGACGCATTGTTTGCCATATAATGCAATACAGTCGCATTCTTTCCAGTGGCTACAATACTTGGAAATGAAGGTCTGCTTTCTGATCCAGTCATCATATATTCAAGACTTGCCTGCACTTCACATTCAAGCATCCCTGGCTCGATGGCTTGCGCTGCAGCTTCTTGAGCAAGCTCAGCAATCTCAACAGCTTTTCGAATATTATCAATCTCGCTCATATCTTTACGACGACGCATTGCGGCAACAATACCAGAAACATCCACAATGTGCTTCTTAAGATCTGGCACCAAATCACAAAGATGATTTATAACCAATCGTTGTTCTACATATTCATGTTCATTATCGGGATACAACGTAAAAAGCGAACCACCTTCTTTAATCATAAGCTTTAAACGTGCAATAATGTGCCCATAGTTCTGTGGTTTAAAAAAAGGAAACAGTTGATACCCTGAACATTGATCCCCAAGCATCGCGACTTCATCAACACCAAGCAGTTTTGCATTTTTTTGCGTTAAAGAAAGTGGCGAATAAATCCATTTCTCTCGCACATCCCCACAATTAGGAACATACAGTAACGTTTTATCTTTAAAATCCATTGCTAAAACAACCGCTGCTTCAGTGATCCCGGTATAATAAAAAAATGAGCTTTCTTGCCAAAAGGCAACACGATCAGTTTCAAAACCCGCAATCATCATCACTAAGCTATGTTCATCTGCGTTATGCTTTTCTTTGATAGTAGCAATCAACTCAGATCGGCGCTTTTTCTGAATCAAAAAATTTTTTTTTAGTTCCATAGTAATCCCACAATTATAAGAACCCAAATGGGATCTTTTTCTAAAAAGGTCTTCTTTCTGATAAGGCCTTAAATACCGTCAGCCTATCCATCGTTCCCAAGGTAGAACCAACAGGCAATCCTCGCGCTAAACAACTAATTTGTACTGAGACACCTTTTAACTTATTGGCAATATAAGCAGAAGTAGCCTCCCCTTCCGGAGTTTGACTCAATGCAAAAACGAGCTCTTTAATCTGCTTTTTTCCAACTCTATCAACCAAAGCATCGATGTTTAAATCTTCCGGGCCTATCCCATCAAGTGGATAAATTATACCGCCAAGAACATGATATACACCATCGTACCCTCTTGTTTGCTCAATAGCTAAAAGCTCTTGCCACGATTCAACAATACATACAAGGCTCTGATCACGCTTTTCTGAACTGCAAAACATGCAGTTTCGTTCTTTCTCTCGCCAAGTAAAACAAATATCACACGTTATTACATTTTCTTTCACACGCAGAAGCAACGTACAAAATTGGTCCATTTTCTCTGAATCCATCGAGAGAAAATGCTCCGCAACGCGATACAAATTTTTTGACGCAAGATATGGCACCTGCTGCAATCCCTTAAGCAGTTGAGCGATTGTAGGCAACTCATGCATCATGACAACCTCACTATGTTACGTTTAAAAGGGAGCCGATAGCTATGTATAGTACAAGGCCCGCAGGCAACGTAGCACTCACTGCACCAAATACCAATCCCATAACCAACATCGGCACTCGTTGGCTGCTGTCTTTTGTAGTAAGAGCACGCCACAAGATTCCGATAGATACCGCTACAGGTAAAATGTAATAGGGATCACTTGTAGACAAATCAGTAATCCATAGAAATGGTGCCCGATATAGTTCAATGGAGCTTGAAAGCACTCGACTCAACCCAAGAAAAATAGGAAGTTGAATCAATAGGGGCAAGCATCCAGATAATCCTAACCCATTTTTACGCATAAATTCTGCTTGCGCTTGAGCACGCATTTGTGGATCATCTTTATACTTTTGCTGGATATACTGAAGCTTTTTTTGCGTTTCAGCACGATCCTTCATTCCCTTTTTTGCTCGTAATGAAAACGGTAATAGAAGGAGTCGTATTAAGGCCGTAAGAATGATAATTGCCCAACCATAGTTATTCACATACTTATATAGCCAGTTTAAAATCAAAATTAAAATACGAGAGATCGGAGCCCACATACCAGAATAGTCGAGCGTATTTTCAAGACGCTCATCTACTGGTTTCATTGCAACCAGCTCTTTTGGCCCAAGATAGAATGAAAGGTTCCAGCTCGTTGCTTTTTCAATAATTGGCCCTTCAAGAATCGCTTGTAATTGTTGCGTGCCAACAGGTTCAAAATAGGCTCTCTGCACAAAACCATCCGTGTCATTCACCAATGAATGAACAAAGTATTTATTTTCAATCCCAAACAATGTCGGGTTTATCCAGTACGCATCAGGCTTTACACTATCTCGAAACTCTTTCTTAAAAATACCTGCTCCGTACAAAATATCCGCTGCTATTAATTGTTGGTCTTTTAATTCTGGCATGATAGGAGCGGGATAAAAAACGCGAGGTTGCACCGCACTATTTCCATGAGGATCGACCGTTAGCTTCAGATCAACTTGACGAATTTCTTTATAGATAATGTAAGTTTTACTAATTGAAGCTTCATCTGATGAGGCTTCAAAGGTAAGATTAATGGTAGAACCGGTATCATGCTGTTCTTTCAAGCGATAATAAAACGGTGTATTTTTATCAAGAGCGATTAAAAACGGCAACATTTTTTTCTCATCTGTTGGAAAAACTGTACCAATTTCTCGATTTTTGCCATTCATTGGGCGCCGAAATATGAGACGAGAGAGCGCTGCACCGTCAGTTGAAAACTCAAGTGATCCCCAACCGGTCTCTACAGGGATTACTTGCGAAGCTTTTGTTCTTTTCTGTTCATCAAAATTAATAGTTTTTTGCAAAGGCAAACACTCCACCTTTGATTGAGGAGCAGAAAACTCATACTGCTGCCCACCGCTTTTACTAGTAAAAAAGAAATGATGAATTGCCCAGGTTGTTCCGAGGGCTAAAATAAAAGGAACAATCATATCTTTGATATTCATGAAGAGACCTTTCTTAAATTCTTTGTGATTGGCAGGTTTATAAGTTTCAAGATAGTGGGTATAATACCATATAATCACGCAATCGGCTAGACATACAATAGCCAGTTCGCTATAAATCAAAGATATTTTGTCAGACCTTTATGTCATATTAAAAAGGAGATCGGCATGAAAATGGAAAAGAAAAAAATTCGTATTGGACAACTAGCCCAGCAAATTGGGGTAGAACGATTTGTAATTCGTTTCTGGGAAAAAGAGTTTAACCTTGCATCATCCCGTTCAACAGGAGGTCAGCGTTTTTACACAGAAGCCGATATGGCGCTTTTCAAGCAAATCAAAACACTTCTTTACGATGAAGGATTTACTATCTCTGGGGCAAAGAAAAAATTAACCGAAACTCGACACTTTATCGCCGCTCAAGTTGAAACAACAAAAGAAAAAAATGAAAAATACGCCCAGAAAACCGAATGGGAGCAAGACGAACTTATTGACCATATAGTCTCGCTAAAAAAACATCTCTCTAGACTTAAAAAGCTTTTGTAACAAAAAAACAAATTGAATCAGAGCTCCTTGTAAAAAATATGCGCATAATAATCGCCCCTGCTTTGTTATTTTTAAGCAGTACAAGTATACTACTGCAACAAATAAGGGGAAAAAGTGTATAAAAAAAAAGCACATATTCATTTTATTGGTATTGGCGGGATAGGCATGAGTGGCATAGCCACTATTTTGCGCTATCAAGGATACAAAATATCTGGCTGCGATACTGATCTTGATCAATCGAGCGTTAAAAAGCTCATAGAGCTGGGATGCTCAATTTATCACGGCAATAATACAAGCGCATGCTCCGATACCTCCATAGATATCTTGGTTTATTCTTCCATCATTCAACCAAACAATCCCGAGATAAGAGCTGCGCAAGATCGCTCCATACCGACAATCCCTCGCGCATTAATGCTCGCCGAATTGATGAGAACGAAATATAGCATTGCAATAGCAGGTTCTCACGGAAAAACTACAACCACTTCTTTAATTTCTCACATCCTCATAGAAGCATCCATGGACCCAACAGTTGTTATTGGTGGCCACTTGAAGGCAATATCTCATAATGCACGTATAGGTAATGGCGATTTTTTAGTTGCAGAAGCCGATGAAAGTGACCGATCACTTCTTCACCTTTATGCAACTATTGCAATCGTTACTAATATTGACCTAGAGCATTTAGAAACATATAAAGATTTAGATGATATAAAACAAACTTTTCGTCAATTTATCACCAACCTCCCTTTTTATGGCTCAGCGATTTTATGCATCGACGATCAAAATATTCAATCTCTGCTACCAATATCACACGTTAAAACAATTCTATATGGCCTTTCTCCTCGAGCCGATTGGTATGCCACGGATATCGAATTGAAGCCCAAAAAATCTATTTTTTCATTGCACCATAAAACAGTAACCGAACCTCTTGAGCGCCTTACCCTATCTATGCCAGGTAAGCATAATGTACTCAATGCTCTCGGATCAATTGCCCTAGCATACGAGCTAGAGATCCCGCTACCGATTATTAAAAGGGCGCTCGCCACCTTTAAAGGAGTAGATAGAAGATTCACCTACCGAGGGAGATATAAAAAAGCTGAATTATTTGACGATTATGGGCACCACCCAACGGAAATTGAATGCACTCTCACCGTCGCTCGCAAGCGAGCACAAAACAAGCTCACAGTAATCTTTCAACCTCATCGCTATAGCAGAACTCATATCCTATGGCACTCTTTTTTGAAAGCTTTTCTAGACAGCTCTATCGATAACCTGGTAATAACTGATATTCATGCAGCAAGCGAAGCCCCTATTTCCGGTGTCACCGGAAAGCAATTTGCGGAGACCCTCAAAAATCTTAATCCTCCATTTTCAGTAACATATATCCCTCTTGATCCCCACTTCTCTGCTCTTCAACAATACGTTGATACTAAGATTCAACCAAATGACCTCCTATTGTTGCTTGGAGCAGGAAAAATTAATCGCCTGGCACAGTTGTTGATTTAATCCTCATAGAAAACATACAAAAAAAGTCCGCCCCGATAAACATGCGTGCTATTAAAAAAGGCTTTTTGATTTAAAATCTAAATAGATCCTAAGCTTTTTCTCCTGACACCCGAACCCTACATTTCGCCTATTATTAAAACATAATCATCAAAACTCTTGCACTTTTATGTTTTCAGTTTGTAAAATTTATCTAGATAAAATAACATTCTCCTATTTATTTTAAAAGGAGAAAATAATGAACTCTTTAGAAATAAGCGAAGGCATATTCAAATACCTAACCAATAATGGGAGAACAAAAAATGAAAAGACTCTTTTCAAGGCGCAAGCTGAACTCATATAAGAAAAAAGGATTAAAACTTATACAAAAAAACGCCATACCAACCGCTTTAGTAGCTGCATTGGTACTGGGAGTACTTGCTTATAAAAAACCAATTGAAGCTTATTATTATAACGATGACGGCGTAGGACGTGGCGCTCTATTAGGTGGCCTAACTGGCGCTGCAATTGGCGGAGCTGCTCGCGGTAGAAGAGGAGCTGCGATCGGTGGATTGGCTGGCTTAGGACTAGGTGCTATCATGGGATCAAGTAATCGTGGAAGCGATCCATATCGTAGGCTTGATCGCCTTGAGATAAAGCTCGGAAAACTACAAGACAAGGCCGCTGAACAACGAAACTTAATGGAAAATGCGTCTTCGGAAAAAAAACGCCAACGACAAGCGCGTCGCTTATCTAAAACTGAACGAGATATTACAAATCAAAAACGAGAAATCGATCGCATGAAGCAAAATCTCGGAGTTCGTAGATAAATTTAAATTTAGACAAAAATCCTACCCAACTCACATTCAGGCAATTCTTTGGAATAAAGAATTGCCTGTTTCCTTGCTCTTTTGTAAAACTAAACAAACAGTTTCACTTAAGGAAGTACTCATGAAATATTTATTCTATTATTTTTTTATCACCGTACTAGTTCTATCACCTTCTTTTTCAGTAGCTCAAGAAGGACAATTAAGTACCACTTTTCAGCGTAGGTTTGGGCCAGATAGCGCTTTATTTAATAATCCACTTTATTTTTCCACGCGCCAAATGGTCAATCAGAAAAAAGCAAAGCCTAGAAAAAGAAATTATCGTGATGAAATACGAAGAAAAATTGCCTCATCCTTCCGAAAAAAAGCAACCAAAGGAAATACCTAAGAGACTAAATTAGACAATATTCCACTTGATATCACCCATTCACTCTTATGTGAAAGCGCAGGAGTACGAATTGAAAGTATGCAAATGCGAGAAGGCTTTTCAAATTGATACACCGATTCATATCCCTTAATCGCAAAAACCGAACGCCAGCCAAGACGTTCCATTTCAGCCTCATAAAAATCAGCAATTTGTTGAGTAGACAAACGATTATCTTTATATGCAAGCATATAGTTATCGCCATTAGAATAAAAATAACGCAACACTGACTGTGCGCTTATAGGAATGGGTATATCGGAGAGTTTTGCTTCCTGAATAGCAACCGGTGAAAGCGCTAACTTTGAGCAAGAAGTTTTACAAGAAAAGGTTTGCTTTTTAAGCTGGGGCTTTTTACAACCAGGAAAAATACCGCAGAAAAAAATGACGCTATAAAGCAGCCACCTCACCTAACTCTCCTTTAATACAATACTATTACTTAGAAACAGTCTCTGCTTGATCTGCTTTATTTGGAGTAACCTTAACTGCGTCAGAAGCTTCTGAAGCCACATTAGTAGCCTTAAAATCACGCTTCTCTTTAATTTTTGCAGATTTTCCGACACGATCACGCACGTAGTAAATTTTTGCACGTCGCACATTACCACGTTTAACAACGCTAATCTCTTTTAAAAGAGGCGAATGAAACGGAATAATACGCTCAACAGGAATACCATGCGCACCCATTTTTCGTACAGTAAATGAGCTTGAAGCACCATTTTGTCTGATAGCGATAACGTCACCTTGAAAAAGTTGAATACGTTCTTTATCGCCCTCTTTAATGCGCTGGCTGATAGCAATCGTATCACCAACATTAAACGGAGGTAATGTTACACCGGTTGCACCAACAGTCATAATAGTTTCTTTTGTATAGCCTTTAGCCTTCATGGCACTCAGTCCTTGTCGTGGATAAGTTTAGAAATGATCAATATACCTATAAATATAGCGGAAAATCATTCGCCTGACAATTTTTTCGTATAACACTCATTAATGCCAAGCCAACGATCGAGAATTATAGCCACTGCAGATCGTACCGATAAGTGGTTGAAATCGGTAAATCCGCTCACTGGACCCAAAAGAAAATCGGCTCGTGAAAGTATCGTATCAGACAGCCCATAGCCTGTACCAAACAGCAACAAAACCGGCCTTTGAAAGTTCCAAACCACACTTTGGTCATGATACGTAATAAGCGGAATTTTATCGCTCTTTCGAGCAGACGTGGCAACTATAATTGGCGCCACCCCCTCTTTTTCCTCAATGCCTTGAATAACTTCATTCAAAGATGATTGCAGACGCACCAGATTAATAGCCTGATGACGATTTTTGTTATACTCAACACCCCCGCCCTTTTGCCAGAAGGAAAGAAAATGGTTCACCACCTTCTGCTGATCCCTTAAAGGAGTTACTACTGAAAATTCACGTACACCATACGTACAAGAAGAGCGAGCAATGTCATGCAAATCAATCGACATAACAGAAGTAGTGCCCAACTGTCTTTCTGGCCCAATGAGTACTTCATCATGCATCAAAGCTACATAATGATGAGGAATATTACGAAAGACCATTTGTTTCTGTTCATTTGAAAGACTACTTGCTTTGATCCAATCAAAATGTTCTAGTACTGTATTTTTTACTGCTTGCTGCTCTCGCCAGTCTTTAATAGCCTGATGATTACCAGAGCGAATAATCTCCGGAACAGACAAATCGTGCCATATAACTGGTTCAGTAAATTCAGGATAGTCAACGAATGGCCCTGAAAAAGAATCTTGCTCAACAGATTCTTGCTTGCCCACAATACCAGGAAAAAATCGAAGCATTCCTTCCAAGAGTATCATTGCAGGAATATCACCGCCCATTAAAACAAAGTCCCCCACAGAAACGATCTCATCCGCATACTCTTGTTCAACGCGAGCATCCATACCTTCATACCGTGCAGGCAAGAGCATTAAATGCCCCTTATCTTGGGCCTTGCGCGCAATCTCTTTCAAAAACGGCTGAGTTAACTTCTTGCCCTGAGGAGAAAAAAAGATTTTATAAGCCGAACCGTACTTTTTCTCAAGCTTATTAACCGCAGCCTCAACCACTTCCGGTTTAATAAGCATTCCGGCTCCGGGACCAAATGTTGGCGCATCAATACGCTGTTTGGGAGAAACGCATTCAAAAAAATTCAGCAAATCAATATCGATGATTTTTTTTTCTTGCGCACGTTTAATAAGACTTGTATCCAAAAAGGGCTTATACAGTTCTTTAAAAACTGTTGCTATAGAAATATTCATACGTCCGATTTTGCCACATCAACCGCAACTCTTTTATTGTCTGAGACAACGGCATTCACGAGCATTCGAATTGCTTTTATCGTTTGCCCTTCTCGACCAATAACCTTGCCTCGATCAGATTCATGCACTGCTATCTCAATTAGGTTTCTTTCACCCGACTTGACTATAGAAACACTCACCTTTTCCGGATGGCTTACAAGTTGCCTCACAATATGAGCAACTAACTCTTTAGTCATGTATTACCTTAATTAATCCTGAGTTGAAGTCTCGGCTTTTGGTGCTTCTTCTTTTTGAGACACTTTTTTAGGAGCAGCTTTTTTAGCCACCATTTCTACTTTTTTAGGATCAGCAACGATCGCGCTCTTTCTTTTAAAAGACCTATACAACTTCTTTGCTGTATCAGATGGTTGCGCGCCTTGCTTAACCCATGCATCAAAGCGTTCCGTTTCAAAACGAATCAACTCACCTTTTACTGCATCATATGTACCAATATTTTCAAGCACTGCTCCATCCCGTTTTTTACGAGAATCAACCACAACCATACGGAAAAATGGCTTATGCTTAGAGCCAATACGAGAAAGACGAATAGCGACAGGCATATTGAGAATCCTTATCATTTATAACATGTTAACTATCACTTAAAGAATTGGCGGAATCCGCCCGATTTCTTTACCAGTTTAGCATACTGTTGCATTTGATCAAATCGGCTCAACAGTTTATCAACATCAGATACGCTTACTCCCGCCCCCCGAGCAACTCTTTGGCGCCGAGACGGATTGAGTAACTTTACGTAAAGTCGCTCTCTGAGCGTCATTGAACTAATAATAGCCCTAAAGCGCTTCATTTCGATCTGCCCCTGATCAAGTGCGTCCTGAGAAATTGAAGCAGCACCCATACCAGGCATATATTTCATCAGAGAGGAAAGAGATCCCAGCCGACTCACCATATCCATTTGCTGAGCAAAATCCTGCAATGTGAGCTGCCCTCGCTCAAATGAGTGGGCAACTTGCTCCTGCTCCTGCGCTTTTATTTTCTCTTCCGCTCTTTCTATGAGAGTTTTAACATCTCCCATGCCAAGCATACGGCTTGCCACTCGCTCTGGATGAAACAAAGCTAAATCTTCTGGCTTTTCGCCTGATCCAATAAAAATTATCGGCTTTTTTAAGGCATACCGAAAAGAAAACGCTGCTCCACCACGAGTATCACTATCTGTTTTGGTAAGAATCGCCGCATTAAAACCAATAGATTGATCAAAAGCCTGAGCCACTGCAAGCGACTCTTGGCCGGTCATTGCATCTAATACTAATATTTTTTGACGAGGCTTCAGCTCTTTATCAATCTTTTGTAGCTCAACAAGCATCGTATCATCAACGTGCAAGCGTCCAGCCGTATCTAAAAGAAGCAGCTCGTAAGCATGCTCTTTCCAATAGCGATAAATCTCCACTGCAGCAGCTACTGGATTATTTGATTCTGCTCGATAAAAATTTGCCCCAGCTTTTTTTGCTACAATTTCAAGCTGATCCACAGCCGCTGGACGATAAAAATCCACCGATGCAACCAATATTTTTCGCTGCTTATTACGCTTTTGAGCTTCCTTCTTTAGGTAGTATGCGAGTTTTGCGATAGTCGTAGTCTTACCAGATCCTTGCAGACCCATGACCATAAGAACCGATGGAATTGGAGCTGAAAAAGAATGGTTATCTTTACCCCCTAAAAAAGAAAGTACTTTATCATGCACTACTTTTAAAAGCTGCTCAGACGGCTTTAAACTTCCAATAAGCTTTTGACCCACTACCTCATTTTTCACAGACACTGCAAATTGCTGTACCAAATCATACGGTACGTCCGCCGATAAAAGCCCGTCCTTTACTTGCGCCAACGCTTGATCAACTGATTGCTGATCCAGCGATTTTTGGCGAGAAAGAGAAGAAAAAATAGAAGAAAATTTTTGTGCTAAAAAATCGAACATTGTCTTCACCTTCACTATAAACTTGATTAGAGCAAGTTTAACATGAAATCAAGGCGAAAAAAAGGCCAATCGCGAGGTTAAAAAAGAGATGTGAAAAAAAAAGAGCCCGAAGGCCCTTTCTTATTGAACGGCTTTTTGTGCCGTTTCAAGTATCTCAGTAACTCGTTCAAGAAAGAAAAAAAGGCCAATTCGAACATGTTGATTATCATAATCAAGCTGTAAGCTGGTTGATTTGTTCAATCCCTCATCAGCAACCCGCGTTTCCGATTTTGTAACGGTAAAATTATCTTCAATATACTTAATTATAGCTGGGCCAAATTGATCAAATACCGTAACTATCGGCTGCAGCATAGCTTGCATATATTCAGCTTTCTCTTGTGAAAGCTTTTCGTTTGATGAAGACGTGAGCTCAGACCGCACAATAGGGTCTCTAACTACTTCAAGCAAATACATTAAAGCTGTATGTGCAAACGCTCGCTCTTGCGGACCACATTGCTGAGCAACTTTACGTAAAATTGTTTCGATAAAAGTAAGATATGAGTTATAAAGCTGCGTTGCAGCGGCAGAAACCTCAGCATCTTGAAACAAATCTTGAGCCTTTTGAATCATTGGCGAAAAATCTATAGATACAGCAACCTCCGACTGATCAGCGCATACAGTTTGGCAACCAAGAGAAAAGAAAAAAGCAAGAACGAAAATTTTCTTAATAAGCATGTACCTATCCTTTTAATATTTTAAGTAATATTTTAAACTTCATTCAAAGCGTACTAAAAATCGGCAAACTATCAAGAGAAAGAAAACTAAATTACTTGACACAAAGCACCCGTCATATACTCTTTTTATAAGCATTAAGCTTCTCTCATTAAACCTTCCAATCGGCGAATCAAAACAATGGCAAGAACACCTTTTTACGAGACTCAGCAATCCCCCGCCACTTTGCTAGTGGCGGTTCAAAGCCCATATAATCGCATCAAGTATATCGATTCCTACTATGAGGAATTCCTGAATTTAGTTAAAACTGCCGGAATCCCTTATGAAGAGATGCTGACGATAAAACTTCGAGACATTCATCCTGCTAACTTTTTTACTCTTGGAAAATTGGAAAGTATCAAGGCGGCCTGCGAAAAACACACTATTGTTCAAGTAATTATCTCAGAACAGCTTAGCCCTATTCAAGAAAGAAATTTAGAAGATTTTCTCAATTGTAAAGTAGTTGATCGTACCGATCTTATTCTCGATATTTTTGAAAAAGCAGCGTTTACGGCTGAAGGCAAAATGCAAGTGGCCATAGCCAAGCTTCAACACGCAAAAACACGCCTTGCCGGCAAAGGCATTCATCTTGAACAGCAAGAAGGCATCGTAGGCCTTCGTGGTGGTCATGGAGAGAAAGCCAAAGAGCGTGATAAACGTCACATTGAGCAACAAATATTAAAGTACAAACAACAGCTTGAATCAAGTCATAAGGCTCGCGCAGTACAACGCAAAAAGCGACTTGATAACAAAGTGCCGCACATCTGCCTAATTGGATATACCAATGCTGGCAAATCAACCATTCTTAATGCTCTCACCAAAAGTGATGTGCTCGCTGAAGATAAGCTTTTTGCAACACTTGACACTACTACACGCGCTCTTTTTATCGATGGCAAACAAAAAGGAGTAATACTCGATACAGTTGGCTTTATACAGCAACTTCCCCATCGTTTAATCGAAGCATTTAAATCAACACTCTCAGAGCTTTCTTACGCCGATTTATTGCTACACGTTGTTGATCTATCTGATCCCAATTGGCAAGATCATATCGATGTAGTACGAAAAATCCTTCTTGATCTCAAGGTAGATAAACCTGTTTTATACGTCTTTAATAAGCAGGACAAAATAGACAATATCGCTAGTATCGAACATTACTTGCACGAATACGTACCCCATGTAGTCATCTCTGCTTCTTCTAAATCAGGCATTGAACCACTCACAGAATACCTGGGAACCTGGAATCCCCCACAAGAAATATAACCTCTTTACATCTCCTGACATATTTTACATTAATTAATATTTGTAGTATCACATTGAGCATCATTATTTCACCTCAAAAAAGGATGATGCTCAATGAATATGCGCACATTGATAGTAGCCCTGTCGCTTTTTTTTATATCACACACACAATCAAATGAGCCTGACTATAACGCTCATCTTTCACAAGAATATTGTAATCTTGCCGATTATTACGAGCAAATGGGCAAAGAAGAAAAAGCGATTACACTCTACACGAAAGCCCTTTCCCTTAATAAAGCAAATCCACATGCGCTCGTAAAACTGGGAAATATTAATTACAAAGCCAACGATACTAATCAAGCAATAGAGAATTATCATCTTGCAGTAAAAGAAAAACCTGATGATGCTCACTTAAGATTTAATCTTGGTTTATGTTTACAACAAAAAGAGATGTGGCCTGAAGCGGCTGAACAGTTTGCCAAAGCTGCTGAGCTTGATTCACATCATTTAAAAGCTCATATTTATGCGGCATCTGCCTATGAAAAAACGCAACAACCCGAAAGCGCCATTTCCCTCCTTGAACGAGCAACTGCCCTGGATCCACAATCATTTGATATTCATCATCGCTTAGGAAATGTATATCGCCACTTCGAACGGCTTGAAGATGCCATTAATCCGTACAAAAAAGCAGTTGCGTTACAGCCTGACAACATACATGTAATGATGGATTTAGCCAATTGCTTAAATATGCTTAATCGGAATGAAGAATCCCTAGAAATGTACCAAAAGATTCTTGAAAAAAACCCTAACGTTATCTCGGCACTTTACAACTTTGGCTTCACCCTTAAAAAAATGGACCTGCTTGATCGCGCATTGGAAGTGTATAAACGGGTTCTTGAAAAAAAACCAGACTATGCTCCAGTACACTTTAGTCTTTCATCAATTTATTTAGCAACGGGCAATTTAGAGCGTGGATGGGATGAATATGAGTGGCGCTGGAAAACATATACAGAGTCAGCACAAAAATTTAATATTCCCTTATGGAACGGTGAAGATCTTTCTAATAAACAATTACTTATTTACGCAGAGCAAGGACTTGGCGACACGTTTCAATTTGTGCGTTACGCAAAAGAACTTAAAAAAAGATATCCCACCCTCCGCATCATTTTTGAAACACAGCAAGCACTCACTGAACTTTTAAAGCTACAAGGTTATCTTGATTTAGTAATCCCAAGAAAAAATCAAATGCCTTATTGCGATTATCAAATACCAGTTATGAGCATTCCCCGCATAGTTAGAACACGCCTTGACTCTATTCCCGCGGATATTCCGTACATAAAAGCTTCTTCTGAAAGGTTTACTTACTGGAAAAATAAGCTATCAAGCGATAAAAGCTTTAAAATCGGTATTTGCTGGCAAGGTAATGCCCAGTATTCAACACAAACATTACGCAGAGCAGTTCTTGCAAAATCAATATCTCTTGAAACCTTTAAACCACTCACCGAAATTCCTGGCGTCACCATCTATTCATTGCAACAAGTAAACGGATTAGAACAACTTGAAGCATGCAGCTTTAAAAATAAAGTTATAACATTTGATAAAGAGTTTGATAAAAAATATGGCAGCTTTATGGATAGTGCTGCTGTAGTTCAGCATCTTAACTTAGTGATATCAGTTGATACTGGCCTGTGCCATCTTGCGGCAGCAATAAACGTTCCAACATGGATTTTGCTTCCCTTTCCTGCAGATTGGCGTTGGCTTCGAGATCGAAATGATTCCCCTTGGTATCCTTCGGTACGCTTATTTAGACAACAAAAACCGGGTGAGTGGCACAGTACCATGCAAGATGTAACAGATGCGCTCAAACAAAAACTCAATTTACCAGTAACAACAAATCAACACGATAAAACCAATACAAATTTCCATAAACCCACACCAGAACAGCTCCAGTTTTTTGAACAATTATTAGATTCTTTGAATTAATGAAAGAGAGGGTTCCTATGAAGCATGCAACATTAATCATCGCCTTACTTACTATTTTTACAGCTACACATGCAGACCATCTGGCCGAAATCAACGATTGTGAGATAGATTTTGGCATTTTATCAGATAAAGATGATGGCATTTATAACAAGCCATCCTATGAAGAATACTTTAATCGCGGCACCATTGCACTTCGAAAAGGGGATATCGATAAGGCTATCATTAACTTTGAAAAATCTCTCAAAGAGAATGCCACACCTCCTCAAACACATTTCAATCTCGCCATCGCTTATGAAACACAAGGACGTATTGATGATGCAATTGAAGCATATAAAGATGCTCTCATTCAGAAACTCAACTACCCCAAAGCACATCATCAACTAGCAAAGCTACTTCAACAACGAGGGCTTATAGATCAAGCAATAATTCATTATGAGCAAGCACTCAAGTTCGATTCCGATCTCGTGGAGCCTGCGCTTACCGTTGCTCGCCTTTATTGTGGCCAAACGCAATGGGCAGAATCACTCCCTTACTTTGAACGCTTTCTTTCAAAACATCCAAACGATATAACTGCAAAGTTTGAGTACGCCAACTCTCTTAATACTGCAAACCAAACAGAAGAGGCTTTAGAGGTTTATTACGAACTACTCCGCGATCGACCTAACGAAGGAGGCATTTTATATAACACCGCCTATACATTAAAAAAACTAGGCAGAGTTGCAGATGCAATGCCCTATTACGAAGCAGCTTTAAAGCGAAACCCTAACCACTCTGAAGCGCATTTTAGCCTGGGACTTGCCTACCTCATTACAGGTGATTTTAAAAAAGGTTGGCCAGAGTACGAATGGCGCTGGCAACGAAATACACAGCTTACTCCTCGGGAGTTTGCACAGCCACAATGGAAAGGTGAGCAACTCGATGGAAAAATAATTTTATTGCATGCTGAACAAGGGCTTGGCGATACTTTTCAATTTATTCGATACGCAAAACTCATAAAAGAAGAATATGGAGGAATAGTATATTTTGCTTCACAACGCCCACTACAAAATTTCATCTCACGGTGCTGCCCTTATATTGATAAGGTAGTAACTCTTGACACAATACCAAGTTCGTTTGCCGTACATGCACCATTACTTTCTCTTCCATATATTTTAGAATCTGAAGAAAATACCATTCCTAAAGAAATTCCATATATTTTCCCTGATTCAACACTCATAGAGTTTTGGCGAAAAAAATTAACGCCAGATAAACAGTTTAAGGTGGGTATTTGCTGGCAGGGAAATAATAAGTATAGCACCCCATTTTTACGCTCGGTGGTAGCTGCAAAATCGATTCCAATAAATAACTTTTTTAAGCTAGCACATGTCCCTGGAGTAACTTTTTATAGTTTGCAACGGGAAACAGGAACGGATCAGCTTACCGCATTACCAAATGATTTTAAACTCGTAACTTTTGAACAAGATTTTGACCAAAGTCATGGTCGCTTTATGGATACAGCTGCGGTTATCAAAAATCTTGATTTGGTGATCACGGTTGATACATCAATAGCACATCTTTCGGCAGCGATTGGAACTCCCGTTTGGACCTTTATTCCTGAGCCCCCTGATTGGCGATGGATGCTCAAACGCCCCGATACGCCATGGTATCCTAATATGAAACTATTCAGACAATCTGAACCAGGAGACTGGGACTCAGTGATGAACACGGTTACCAGTGAACTTACTAAGCTCGTGAAAAAAAGAACACCCCAAACCTATTCTCCTGAAGAATTTGGAACCACAATAGCGCAAGGTACTCGTACATCAAAGAGCAGTGCTCCTCGAACAAATAATCTCCTCCATCAACATGTTTTTTCCACAATAGAGCAACTACACAAAGAGCTCGTACATGTAAAAACTCAATTTAAAATAGCTTCACAAAAACTTACTGCAACTCGCTTTTCGTCTGACGATCAAGAATGTATTGAAATTATCCGCACCCTGTATCATTTGGGAGAAATGCACGCAACTATCAAACAAAAAATTCTAGCTCTTGAAGGGGTAGGATGATTGCGCAGCTGCTAACTATTTTACTCTTCATTTTCATGACCTGTGCAGCAAAATTATCAACAGAGCATCGCAGTCAAATCGATCAATACGAAGTCCGCTTGCAGCAGGCTCCCACTGATGCCCATATGCATTTTAGTTTTGGTGAATTTCTAACTCATCTTGATGAAAAGCAGCTGTATGAAAAAGCATTATATCATCTCAAAAAAGCCACTGAACTAGAACCATGCAACTTGCAATGGCGCTTTGTCCTCGCCACATTCTGTTGCCGCATTGGACATATTGCTGATTCACTTGATGCATACAAGGCTATTCTGCAAAAAAATCCCTCACTAATGCAAGTCTTGTATAATGCTGGGTTCGTTTTCAAAGTTGCAGGCAATACAGATACCGCAATAGCAATTTATAAAAAAATACTTGCAATGCAACCAGAGTACGAACAAGCCCATTTGGGACTTGCCTTTTCATATCTTACAAAAGGAGACTACAAAGCTGGTTGGAAAGAGAACCTATGGAATCTTAAAAAGCAAGGTAAATACTCTCAAAAGCTGCACTCATTTATATTAAATAACACTCTTTCGGGCAAACGTATTTTATTAACTCCAGAAGGAGGACTTGGCGATACTATTCACTTTTTAAGATATGCGCAACGACTCCACCAAATGGGTGCAGAAATTATTCTAGCTACTCAAAAACCACTACTTCAGCTCCTTTCTTCGTGCAACTATATAGGCACGTTGATAGCGCTTGGCGCTCAACTACCTCATTATGATGCACGCGCAACTCTTATGTCGCTCCCTACTTTATTCCAGGACGACGAAGACCATATCCCACAAAATATTCCCTATATAACCGCTAGCAAAAAACGCGTGTCTTATTGGAAAAACTATTTACAACAGGACACAAATTTTAAAATAGGTATTTGCTGGCAACCGGATGTACATAACGATGTTTCACGACTGCCAATTGCACGACGCGGCATCCCCTTAAGCTCTTTTTATTTGCTTGGCTCAACGCCAGGCATATCTGTGTACTCTCTGCAAAAAAACGAGGGGCTAGGCCAACTAAACCAGCTCCCTTCACACGTAACTATCCATACCTTTGATTCTAGCTTTGACGTGGCACACGGAAGCTTTGTTGATACAGCAGCCATCATGCAATCAATGGATCTCATAATCAGTACTGACACTGCAACTGCGCATCTAGCAGGAGCAATGGGACGGCGCGTATGGTTACTTTTACCATTCAACGTTGACTGGCGATGGTTACTGAATAGAAATGACACACCTTGGTATCCCACTATGCGTATATTCAAGCAAACACGGCCCTTTGATTGGGACTCAGTGATCAATGAACTACATACAACTTTGTTTAATGAGGTCATTACACAACAAAAATAAGAAAGAGAAAAAAATGAAGCGCACATATGTAATAGTCGGCCTAATCAGCTTTGTCTTGGGTGCAGTGATATATGAAAGAGTGAATGCCAAAAAAGACATCACCGCTTTGTTATCTGCGGGTGATTTGATGGACAAAATCACTATTCTTAGAAATAAGATAGATCACCTATCTGATGAAGATAAAGCAAAAAACTGTAAAATAGAACTAAGCGCTCTTGAGTCAACCAAAAAGCACTCAATCCCTGATTCATTGCAACTATCAGAACTTACTGAGCAGCTTTTTTGTGTGAATAAGAAACTATGGGATATCGAAGATAATATTCGTGCTAAAGAAGCAAAAAATGAATTCGATGAAGAATTCATTAAACTTGCTAGATCGGTATACCACAATAACCGCGACCGACATCGCTTAAAACGAGAAATAAACATGCTAACGGAATCAACAATTGTTGAAGAGAAGCAGTACACGGAATTTGTATGAAACGTATGATATTATGCGCAAGCATAATTACTATTTTTTGCTTAGAGGGAATAACCGATAGCCATATAGAACACGCAAAAGAACTCATGCAAAAGAAACAGCCTCGATTGGCACTCGTTTTTCTGGAAAAAGCACAACAAAAATCTCCCGAGAATATAGAACTACTATTACTTTTGGCTACGGCTCATTATTTATTACGTAATTACAAAAAATCAGGAAGCTATTATGAAAAAGCTCTTATCAAAAATCCAGACCACATAAACACGCGATACAATTGTGCAAGCGTATATTCCAAGTGCGGTGAGTTTGATAAGGCTCTCAACTATTACGAGAAAGTATACGAACAGCTTCAAAGCGAAGGAGCTCGAGGAGCGCTATTAAAAATGTACCTTCGCCTGCAAAAGTGGGTTGACGTTTCCCACATACTCAATTCAAAATTATGGTGGTACGACACCAATATTTATGGTAAAACCATTTTTCTTGATCTCGATAAGCCTGGAAACGGCTATGGAGATAGCATACAATTTTTACGGTATGGAAAATTACTCCATCAAGCTGGCGCAAAAGTGATCGTTAGGGTCCCCAAAGCCCTTGAGTTATTATTTGGAAATTGTCCCTATCTAGATCAGGTAATAACAACAGATACACCCGTCCCCACATATGATATAACTCATACTATTTGCATTGCATCTCTTTTGCTAAAATCACAAGAGCAAATCTCAATGAAATCACCGCAAGTCCCCTATCTTTTTGTTAATAAAGAACTTATCAATTTTTGGAAAAAAAAACTTTCGCATGATACTAATTTTAAAATAGGAGTATGTTGGAAAAGTACCCTCGTACAAAATACATTTAACCTGGAAATAACAGAAAGTCCTCGAAGTATAACGCTTGATGAGCTAGCTCCAATAGCCAAAGACGGTATTAGCTTTTATAGCTTACAAAAGTTCGAAGAGGCCGCTCCTTCACCCTTTCCATTAATACAGTTCACCGAAGACTTTGATGAATCACACGGAAGATTCATAGATACTGCCGCACTAATGATGAACATGGATCTTATCATCAGCGTTGATACCTCAATCGTCCATTTGGCTGGCGCACTCGGCAAAAAAACATGGCTTCTTCTTTCATGCGAATCAGATTATCGATGGTTTACTAAATCTTCCAGTTCACCACTTTATTCAGACGTAACCCTTTTTAGACAAAAAGAATATGGCAACTGGAAACCAGTAATTGCTCAATTACAGCAAGATCTTAGTCGATTAATAAAGGAATCAACTTAATGAAATATTTCTTCTTATATTCATTATTATTATCAGCATCTTGCTTTGCAGAAATGCCAGATAGCTTACTAATGAATGGAAAAGTTGCATTACAAAAGAAGCAAAAACAACTCGCCTTTTATTACTTCAATAAAATACTTGAACAGGACCCTCACAATATCAATGCTACTCTCCATTTAGCAGCGACTCATTTTTATGCAAACGAAGGCAACATTGCCTTATCTCTCTTTAAACAATGCTATGAAAGCGATCCCACTCATCAGCAATATCTGTATGGTTATGCTGTATGCGCCAATCACCTGGGATATCATACAATAGCACGCGATGTTTTTGAAAAGCAGTATGGTGCGGAGCCAAGTAATCCTAATATACGCACTAAGTTACTACCTATCTATTTACGAAATATGGATTGGTATTACGCATTAAAGTTATGTCGTATACATGATTTATGGTGGTATGACAAAGATATTCAGAACAAACATATTGTTTTGGATCTTAGCTCTGAATCGAATGGCCGTGGTGATATAATGCAAATTATACGTTACGCAAAACATCTTTATAAAGCCGGTGCACACGTAACCATTTATATGCGCCACCAACTCAAAGAGCTTCTTTCTTTATGTCCTTACATCGATAATGTGATACTGGCAGACCAACCAAAACCAAGCAATGATCATGAGTATCTTCTTACCACAGATCGTCTTACCTTAATCATGCGTAGCGAACTCTATGGCAAATCAGAGGATGTTCCTTACATCTTTGCAGACTCAAAACTTGTACATCATTGGAAACAAAAAATTTCTTCAGATACCAATTTCAAAGTGGGAATCTGCTTTCAAAGTGTAAAAATGCAAGATTACTTTACTGGCAAAATAGTGCCCGGACCTCGTGCAATCTCCCCTAAAAAACTATTGCCGCTTCTTTCTCTTGCTGGCATTTCATTTTACAGTCTACAAATCGGCGAAGATGACGCCACAAAATTATTACAGACTCAACCAAACTTCTTTTCATTCGAACATTTTGATCAAGAACATGGTGCCTTTATGGATACTGCAGCCCTCATGAAAGAGCTTGATTTAGTCCTCACAGTAGATACATCCATTGCTCATTTAGCCGGCGCACTTGGTGTACCTGTATGGGTAATGCTTCCCTTTTCTTGCGATTTTCGCTGGCTATCGGCACGTAGCGACTCTCCCTGGTATCCTAGCATGAGATTGTTTAGACAATCAGAACAGGGTAAATGGAAGCCAGTAATACAAAAAATCAAAGACGCACTTAGCAGCACAGTACTTTAACTAACGCTTATTTTGCCCACGTCATATTGCCATGCACTGGAAAGTGATCTGAAATAGCGTTGTTGTACGATTCATGAGCATACTCTCTCCAAAGCTGTGGCGCTTGCATCGGTACTGGCATGTTAAAGCTTGATAAAGGTACAGCATGATCTTTTGAATACAGCACATAGTTAAGATAGGCGCGATCTGATTTTCGGTCTGCTAGATTATTTAATTTTGGATCAAACGTTGCAGTACTGCCTGTATAGTTACCTCGTTTGCTAATAATTCGTGGCTGGCCCGCATGCAACCTTCTAAGCATTTCTTTATACTGAGTTGGATACTTAAGCTTATCTACATTCAGATCGCCACCTATAATTACCGCTTCAGATTTAGGAATATTTCTATCTTTAATAAACTGTACAATCAAATCAAACTGCTTATTTCTTACTTTGGCATTTTGTACTTCTGGCGATACCTGCGTATGAGTGCCGATGACATGATATTTTCTGCCGTTTTTATCGATTCTTGCATATACCCACCCTTTATCAATTTGGCAATCTGATCCTACACAGACACTTTCAAATCGTTTCTTTTTAAACTTTTCAATAGGATACCTACTCATGATCATCACACCACCATTAGTTAAATTTTTGCGATTCTTTCCAACTACAGGAGTGGCATACTTATAACCTACTTTCTTCATGTTGGAGATCAGATCAGCTCGAGCAGTATTATCAAAAGCTTCAGAAAAAATAATAGCGTCATAGTTACGCCCAATCGCTTTTGGAATCATATCTTGTCTTACACGAATGTCCTGTCCGTTCTTAGAAAAAGCTCTTGGGCGTAAATAAACATTGTATGCAAGAACATCAAAACTATTTTTATCTTTCACTCCTGCCGATTTGTATTGCACATATGTACTATTTGGTTTGAACGATTCACCTATCTCGATGATTGCTTTATCATGTTTTCCAATCCTCTTTTTTACCTCATTAGATCCTTTATCAATATCGTCAAAAATGCGACTATAGGTAGTAGCACAACAAATAAGCGATAGTAAAACATACTTTTTCATTACTATTCCTTTAAAAAAAGCTAAAAGATTTTATAATGATACAGCCTTATTAATTTTTTATTCAAGAGCCCTATGAGCACTACTACGAGCATCTCACTTAATCCCCAACAAAAAAAAGCGGTTGAAACAGTTACTGGACCACTCATTGTAGTCGCCGGTGCAGGGTCAGGAAAAACGCGCGTTATCACGGCTCGCATCAGCCATCTCATTATTGATAACGGGGTTCCCCCTCACGAAATCGTCGCACTTACTTTTACTAATAAAGCTGCCAATGAAATGAAAGAGCGCATTGCTCAATTCATTGGATCGAATAAAGCACTCCCTTTTGTTGGCACATTTCATTCCTATTGTGTTCGCCTACTCAAAGAAAATAGCAGCTTATTACCAACACCTTTTATCTCAATATTAGATGATGACGATAAAAGAAAACTGATTTCAGGTATTTTGCATCGCACCCAGCTTCACAAACAACTTTCCCCACAACAAGCTTCTTACCAAATTTCACAAGCAAAGCAAAAACTCACGGTGCTTTCAAAACCAGCACACACTCTCTTTGATCATCCACTTATGGCAGATATCTATACTGCCTACGAAAAAGAAAAACGAGAAAGCAGATGTTTAGATTTTGATGATCTTCTTTTAGATACAGTACGACTTTTTAAATCAAGCCGTACTTTCAAGGAACAGTTTCAAAATAGTATTAGCCACGTACTTATAGATGAGTATCAAGATACTAATCTCGTACAGCACGAGCTTTTAAAGCAAATGTCTTTACGAAATAAAGAATTAATTCTTGACTCAATTTGTGCAGTAGGAGATGAAGATCAATCTATCTATGCATGGCGTGGCGCTACAGTAAGCAACATGCTCAATTTTCAAAAAGATTTTCCCAACACTAAGCGTATCGCCATTGAGCAAAATTATCGCTCTGTACAACCGATCTTAGAAATAGCCAATAAAGTTATCAAAAACAATAGACAACGAAATCCAAAAACATTGTGGTCAGAACGCAAAGGAACCAATCGCACAAAGCTGCTTACCTGCGTTTCTGAATATCAAGAAGCAGATGCCATTACACAGCTCGCCTCGATTGCTCGTACACAAACCAAACCTCCAACAATAGCAGTCCTATACCGAACACATGCTCAATCTCGAGCAATTGAAGAATCTTTTCTAAAAAATGGCATTCCCTACAAAATTATTGGTGGAGTCCAATTTTATGAGCGAAAAGAAATAAAAGATTTGCTCGCTTACTTAAAACTGATTGTAAACCCATTTGATCGTGCATCACTCTTTCGCATACTGAACACCCCCACTCGCGGCTTGGGAACAAAATTTGAAGAACAACTTTATGCCACTATGTCATCCCAGCCTTTTTTAACCTTCAATCAGGCAAGCGAAGAGCTTCAAAAAGATTTGGCACCTTCAAAGAAAAAAGCTGTCTCAACCTTCTTGCATATTTTCGATGGCATTGACGCTGCTCATAAACCACGAAATGCTGCAAAAAAAATTCTTGATCGTATTGAATACACAGCTTATTTAAAGAAAACCTACGAAGCGGATGATGCCATTAGCCGAGTGCAAAACGTAAACGAGCTTCTGGATGCAATGAGTCATTTTGAAACTCAAAAAGTTGATACAATCTCAGCGTTCTTAGACGAAATTGCCCTTATGCAAGAAAAGCTTGCTGCAAGCGATAACGAAGAGCACAAAGTCTTTCTGATGACTTTTCATGCTGCAAAAGGTTTAGAATTCGATGTCGTAGTATTGGCTGGGCTTGAAGAAGGGATCCTCCCTACTTCTCGAGCTCTTTATGATGATAACAACGCCCTTGAAGAAGAACGCCGTTTATTTTATGTGGGTATCACGCGCGCAAAGAACTATCTTCTGCTTACTCATGCAAAATTTCGATACACCTATGGACAAATGGCAGACCAGCTACCATCACAGTTCTTAGATGAAGTTCCTAGTACAATAGTAGCTAAAGAAAATGCACAATACTGGAATCACGAGCAACTTAGACATTATTTCGCAGAATGGTTGGGACATCGTTCTGCAGAGGTGAAAAATCTTTCTCCTTCAAAAACTTTTCAATCAAAAAAACAACAGTTCATATCAATTCTCAAAAATAAAGTAAATACTGCTGTAACCAATAGAAATGCTGACAGTGAATGGAAAACACATCAGCCGGTACGACACAAATTGTATGGTACAGGATTGGTTCAAAAAATAGAAAAGAAAAATGCTAATACTATCGTCACGGTAAAGTTCAAAAGCGGTATCAAAAAAATTGTATCCAATTTTTTACAATCTATTTAATTAAGATTCAATTTTTGCGCAAGCGCTCTGCTTTTAAACACAAGCAAATGATCTTGAATCATTTGATCAATATCTGCACTCTCATCAAATACAATATCTTTTCCAATTACTTTACCACTCGGTAAACGCACGCCATTACCTGGGGTTACAAAGTATCCCTGCTTGGTGCGAACAACCATAAACTCTTTTGTCTGAATGGTAGGATTGTCTTTAAGATAGGGACCCTCCCACTTTTCTGGATATTGTAAATTCATAGGCCCTACTTCAGATCCCACAAATTTTTCAACATTTAAAAAGTTAATTCTGTTCTGCTGATTATCAAAACCGATTATTTTGCATCGCTGCTGAATAGATTGGAAAATACCGCTCAAGCGCTTCACTTCTTGAGATATTATTGTACCGGTAACATATTCAGAGCGATAATAGAAGTTGATAACCGTGACTATGCATAAACCAACTATCACCACTCCCGTTGCAATACCAATAGCCCATCGTCCCCGCTTCATAAGCTCCCCTTTCTTATTTATAATCCAATAGCATTGCTTTGCGCACATCGTACATAGTTTGTTCAGCAATAAGCAATGTTTTTTTAGTACCATCAAGCAAGACATTCATAACGTAGTTGGGATCTTTTTCAAGCTGCTTTCGCCGCTCACGAATTGGAGCAATAAACGTTTCTAAAACATCAATAAGGCGTTTTTTTAATTTCACATCACCAAGACCTCCTCTTTGATATTGCTCCTTCAGCGATACAACCTCTTTTTTATCTGGATCAAAGGTGTCAAGATACGTGAATACAGTATTTCCTTCTATTTTTCCTGGATCCTCCACGCGAAGATGCCCAGGATCGGTATACATGCTCATCACTTTCTTTTTTATTTCATCGGCTGATTCGCCAAGATAAATAGCATTGCCCAAAGATTTGCCCATTTTTGCAGTACCATCAATTCCCGGTAATCGACGCGCATTTTTTGGCACCAACGCTTTAACCTCAGGAAATATCGGGCCATAAATGCGATTAAAGCTTCGAACAATCTCATTTGTTTGTTCAATCATCGGCAGTTGATCTTCTCCAACAGGAACCAAGGTTGCTTTTACAAAGGTTATATCAGCAGCTTGGCTTACCGGATACATCAAGAACCCTGCGGGGATGCTTTTATCAAATCCCTTTTGTTTTATTTCTGTTTTAACCGTTGGATTTCGCTGAAGCCTATTCACCGTAACAAGATTTAAATAAAGAACCGTCAGTTCAGCAATTTGAGGAATCATTGATTGAATACAAAAAATGCTCTTTTTTGGATCAAGACCAACTGCTAAATAATCAAGACCAACTTGAAGCACATTCTTTCTTACTTTTTCTGGGTGCTCCCAGTTATCAGTTAAAGCCTGAACATCCGCAACTAAGACGTATTGTTTTATCGTATCTTGTAATTTTAATCGGTTGGCTAAAGAACCAACATAATGGCCTAAATGCAGAGAACCGGTGGGCCTATCCCCCGTTAAAATAATTTCTGTTTGTGGCATATTAATCATCCTTGTAGTGCGTATATATTTTCTTCAATATACTACAGCACGCAATAAAAGAAAAAATCTCTCCTTACATTGCGAAATAAACTGGCGTGTTGTAGCATCAATACGAATCTCGATGAAAAAGGAGCAAACAAATGAATACCATTATTACTACTCTCCAAACCATGTTTTCATCATATTTTTCAGTTCTGTCTTGGCGAGACTTTATTGAAATAGGAGCTCTTTCTACTGCCTTTTATTACAGCGCATTATGGTTAAAGAAAGATCGCCAAAAGAATTTACTCCCGTATTTCTATGGATACGTTACCCTTATTATTGTGTGTCACTTTGGCGAGCTAAATACACTTACATCGTTTCTTTTTATATTTTCACCCGCAGTAGCTATGCTTTTTATGCTTATGCATCAAGAATTGTTACAGCGCAATTTAGTGATGCTTAAAAACATTACAACTCACCCTAGTCCCAGCTGCCCAGACTGGCTTGCTTCAATCATGAAAGCAACTCTCTCAATGCTGGCTGAAAACAAAGACATAATTCTATTAATTGAACATACCGATGCGATGAATCCTTTTCTTCAGCTATCAGATACTTTTGAAGCTCCCATAACAGATGGGCTTATCTCTCTTCTTTTTCAAAAACTGTATACCCCTTCACGTATGTGCTGGCTCACAAGCAGCGGCATGATACGGGGTATAAATGTGAGCTTTAAGGCAAGTTGGCATCCTACTGCGTATCACACCAAAACTGCTTGGATTGATGATGCGGTAGCGTATACTGCAAAAGCAGACGCACTCATTATCTTCGCTAATGCCCAACTACATAATTATGCTGTGGCACATAGCGGCATCATTAGACAAGGGTTATCGATGGAGCAAGCGCATCAATTAATAAAAAAACTTATTAACTATCAAATTTCGCTACCAAAAAAAGGACTGAGTCATGGAGTCTTCTCAACCAAAAAATATGCGCACCATGCCCCTTAAAGTTATATCACTTTTCCTTGGATATACATTCTGGTACATTTTTGGCAATTTTCATACAACAACTGCCTGGATCACTGTACCCCTATGCTTCTATAACGTCCCTATCGAAAATAGTATCAAAGCTCCCGAATTTCTCTCGGTTAAAATCGCTGGTAAGCGAGCCGAACTACGCTCATTAGATTTAAACGAACTTGCAATTCATATAAATGCGGAATTTTTACAAGAAGGAAAAAATCTCCTTTCTATAACACCTGATACATTCTTTTTACCTGAATCAATTAAGCTGGTACACTATTCCCCATCTAATCCAACGGTAGAAGTAATGAGAAAATAAAACAGAGAATAAGAATGAGCAACCTGTTCGGCACCGACGGCGTTCGCGGCTTGGTAGGAAAATCACCATTTACACTTTCAGAACTACCACAACTCGGTAAGGCTATTGGCGAATGGGCAAGTGCAAAATATAGTTCCCATCCTCATATCTTACTCGCTCATGATACACGGATATCAAAAGATTGGATCACCAGCGCGCTCACGGCTGGTATTTTACTATCACCTGTTACTATTCATTATGCAGGAACACTTCCCACTCCGGCAGTTTTGCACCTTGTACAAAAAAAACAATTGTTTGGATGTGGTCTTATTATTTCAGCATCTCATAACGCCTATCAAGACAATGGTATTAAGATTGTGGACGGAACTTCAGGAAAATTATCAAACAAAGATGAGCTCAATATAAGTGAACTAGTTCATTGCAAAGCAGTACCCACCTATAACTCACTTGGTTCAACTCTGCAGTTTGAAACTGCTGGTGAAGAGTATATCTCTTTTGTTCTTTCCTTCTTTAAAACTCTCTCGCTTGTAGGAAAAAAAATTATTCTCGATTGCGCACATGGCGCATCTTATAAGATTGCACCCACCATATTTGCAGCACTAGGGGCAGAGGTAATTTCAATGCATACAAGCCCTAATGGACAGAACATAAATAAAGAGTGTGGAGCTATTGCACTGCGTTCTTTACAACAAGCAGTGCAATTTTATAAAGCTGATATTGGCTGTGCATTTGATGGAGATGGTGATCGAGTGATTCTCGTAAACAAACAGGGCATTATAAAGAATGGCGATGACATGCTCGCCCTTCTAAGCAATCATCCTGCCTATAGCCAAGAACAGACCATAGTAGGTACCGTGATGTCCAATCAAGGTTTACAAACCTATCTCTACAAAAAAAACAAAACGCTAGTAAGAACTGCAGTAGGAGATCGATGGGTTGCTTCTCATCTTAATCAGCAAGGGCTTCTTTTAGGTGGTGAGCAATCAGGGCATGTCATACTTCACGACTTCTTACGATCCGGTGATGGTATAGCTACCGCCTTACGCGTCATTGAAGCAATTCAAGAAACAGATAACTGGCAATTGAAAACGTTTGAAGTTTTTCCTCAAAAGCTCGTTAATATTCCTGTCCTAAAGAAAAAAGATTTGAAAGAACCAGCGATAGCGGCTATCATAGCAAAGTATGAAAAACAGCTTGATTCAGGGCGTCTTTTTGTACGATATTCTGGAACAGAGAATTTACTGCGAATCATGGTGGAGGACCGTGAACAAGATGCTGTTCATCGTATTAGTTCCCAACTCGCCCAAGCACTTAAGCAAAAACTTCAGTAAAGGTATTTATGTCTAAAAATCGATCTTTTTTTGACGCTATCGGCCATTATCTTAGTCGTGCATTTCTTAATGGTCTTTTAACAATTCTCCCTTTCACACTTACCGTTGGCCTTTTCATGCTATCTGCCCGGCTTATTATTAACTGGCTAAGACCAGTACAAGAATTTTTTGCTCATCCCATTATTTTCATATCAACTATTCCCTACAAAGCGATGGCGAATCAGCTTTTCTTGCTACTTCTTGGCGTTGTGCTTTTTGGATTAGTCATAAGAACACTTGTTCTTAGAAAACTGATTGGACAGTTAGAAGAACTTCTTTTTAAAATACCACTCATTCGCCCAGTATACTCTGGCATCAAACAACTCGTACATGCCTTTTCAGTGCAAGATAAAATAACATTTAAAAAAGTTATTTTAGTAGAGTTTCCCCGCAAAGGAATTTATAGTCTTGGCTTTCTTACCAGCGAGCTTCCTCATAGCATTGCACCTGAACAAGGAAATAAATTTTTTAATATTTTCATCCCTACAACGCCCAACCCAACAAGTGGTTATTTCGTAATCTTATCTGAAAGTGATTTTAGATCAGTAGATCTAACCCGCCAAGAGGCTATGGCAATGATTATTTCAGGTGGCATCATTCAGCCTGAACGGCTTGTAGGTAAACAAAAGTAAGAACTACTACAAACTCATTGCAATAAAAAAATTGCATAAAAGAGATCAAGTGCAAAAGCGTCACCGCCGTTTTTAACTTGATGATCAATCTCGTATAAAAAATTATGTGCTTTTTTGAGTCTCTCTAGAGAATAGCTTCTCCAAGTTCTATTCAAAAAGGAAAACGGCAATCGATATCCTATTTTCTTTGCTTCAGAAATTTTTTTTAATTTCTGAAATCGAATATACGCATACGCACGCCATAACTGTTCAGACCAAAAAGTAGTCCAAAAAGGTACCGAATATCTATGCGCCATCTGACCCCACAGAGAAAAAAATACTGTTTTATTTCTATCAAACAAAGCCTGACTAAGAGCAAATAAAGAAACTTCCGACACTATCATATCCGGTAGCCAATCCGTTGCAAACTGCTTACTATTTTGCCCAACCACTTGCGCATATTGAAGGAAAAGATAGGCTGTATCTAACGTAATTTTTTCACTTTGTCGAAATAAAATTTGCTCAAAAGACGCTTCTCGAGCCTCAAAAAATTGAGCCATATTCTTAAACACAGGCAACCCTACGTCTTCTGGCAATGAAATGATATTCCAATTCTCTTGTTTATTCTTCAGCAGATTTTGACCAAAAAAAAGAAGAATATGGGGTCCATTATATTGCTCAAGAAACGATAGCCACTCTTGCTGCTGTTTTTTTCCTATATTATCAATCGAACCAAGCCAATAACAATGTTTTTGACCAAGAAATGTTGTTCGCAAAGATGCCATAGCAGCACCAGAATTATCATTTTGCACATTTTGGTATGACAATGTATAACCCAAAGATTTCGCCATTTGTTGCGCAAACGCACGGCCAAACAAAAGGGGATAGGAATATCCCGATAAACAAATTATTGGTTTTTTTAACAACTGTAAGCTCTGCTTACTGCTTTTTAATACCGTATGAACTTCGTTCATTTATTATCTTGTTTTTGTCGATTTGATAGACTAAAAAACGGCACTCGTGTATTCGTATTATTGATCTGTGCAGTAGGCTCGTTTTTTAATGCTCGAGCAATAGTTCTAATACCATCCTGAGCAAGAAGTCCTGCCTCGTTCATTTTCTGCCACGAAATTGGTGACTGTTCTGCGCCACCCTGAACTTCAACAACCTCTCCCGTATGCGTCATGCAAAAATTAATATCTGCAATAGCATTACTATCTTCAATATAGTCAGGATCAAGAACCAATAAACCATTTTGCATGACTGCCACAGAAATGGCTGCTAACGATTGTGTAATAATATTAGAATTAATAATTCGTTCTGCTTTCCATTTTTTTTCCGCCATAACAAGGGCCACATAAGCTCCGGTTATTGAAGCGGTACGGGTACCACCATCCGCCTGAAGAACATCACAATCTATATAAATCGTACGCTCTCCAAGTGCAGAAAAATTTACAATGGATCGCAATGATCTACCGATAAGTCGAGAAATTTCCACAGATCTATGTTGTCGACGCATAACAGAAATTTCGCGCTGCGTTCGTGCTTGAGTAGACGCTGGAAGAAGCGCATACTCAGCGGTAAGCCACCCCAACCCCTGACCACGTAAAAACGAAGGTACAGAAGGCTGTAGCGTTACCGCACAAAGTATTTTAGTTTTGCCAAGCTCAATTAAAACTGAGCCTGGCGCATATTCATAAATATTGTGAGTTATCTTGAGAGGGCGTAATTGATTGTATTCTCGTCCATCTTGTCGTTTCATAACATCCCTCTAAACATAATGGTTGTAGTTTATTTATCTACAATTCGTAAGCTAATACGTCCATTAGAATCATCATAGTCTAATACCTCAACACGAACTTCATCATCCATTTGATAATCTTTGGTGAATGTTCGTTGTTTATCTTTAGGAATATTAGAAATATGAACAAGACCCTGAACACCAGGAACTAATTCTACAAATAAGCCAAAATCGGCCGGTCTGCGAATTTTTCCAGTAAAAATGCTACCTTGATCAATCTGACCAACCAATGTCTTAACCCATCTGATTGCCAAATCAGTTTTTGCATTAACATCCCCAAAGATCTTAACCGTTCCATCAGGATCAATATCGATGCTTGTGCCGGTTTCTGCAATAATCTCTCGAATTGTTTTGCCACCAGAACCAATAACAGCACCAATTTTTTCAGTATTGATTTTGAAGCTTGTAACACGCGGTACCAATGCTGAAAGCTCTGCACTTGGTTTGGTCATAACTTCACGCATTTTATCAAGAATATGCAAACGAGCCTTTTTAGCCCGCTCAAGAGCAAGCTCAAAAATGTCACGTGTTAAACCACCCTTGTGCTTAATATCCATTTGAACAGCAGTAATACCTTCATCAGTACCCGCTACTTTAAAGTCCATCAAGCCAAATGCATCTTCAAATCCTGTTATGTCAGAGAGTATTTTAAATTGACCATCTGCACTCCGAACAAGACCTGATGCATTACCCGCTACCATTTTTTTAATGGGAACGCCGGCCTGCATAAGTGCCATCGTTGCGCCACAGGTAGTAGCCATTGATGTAGAACCGTTAGATTCAAGAATATCGGATACTACACGGATAGTGTATGGAAACTCTTCTTTACTTGGACGAACATACTTAAGAGCTGAAGCGGCTAGATTACCATGACCAACTTCACGTCTACCAGGTCCACGCATGAAACGCGCTTCACCAACAGAATATGGTGGAAAATTATAATGAAGCATGAATGACCCGTCAAAGTCTCCATCTTCACCCATCAAAGTTTCCGTGCGCTGCTCATCATCGCCGCTGCCCAAGGTTACTGATACTAATGCTTGAGTACGTCCACGTTGAAACATAGCAGAACCATGAGTATTCGGTAGAAGGCCAACCTCAACAATAATCTTTCTAATCTCGTCAAATGCGCGACCATCGATTCGCTTATCTTCAGTAAACATATACGCAGTTAATTTGTCCTGTAGCGCAGAATCAAATTGATAATTTGCAACAGATTTAGGGGTATCTGTTGACTCTAATTCAGCTGCATTAGCATCGATAAAGTCTGTACGCAATTTCTTAAGTCTAGCGTCACGAACAGGCTTATCTACGTCACAAATAGTTTTAATTTGATCTGCAGTTAGAAAAGAATCAGCTTTTTTGCGCCATTCTGCAAAGTCATATGAAATTTCTGGTGCCTCTTTAGGTTGACCGCATTCATCCTGCATTTTTTGCTGCCATGCAACAATTTTTTCTATGCTTTTATGACCATCAAACATCACATCAAGAAAATCTTTTTCAGAAAGCTCATTGCCTAGGCCTTCAACCATGACAATGCCATCTTTCGTACCAGCAACAACAACGCGACCATCAGAATTTTTTCCTTGATCATACGTTGGGTTTGTAATCCATTTGCCATCTATTCTCACCAATTCAATACCAGAAACTGGTTCTAAAAAGGGAATATTTGAAACTGATAAGGCAATAGATGCCGCCGTTAAAGCCATAGCAGATGGTGGATTATTTTTATCAACGGAGAATACCGTCAAAATTACCTGTACTTGATCAAAATAATCAGCAGGAAATAATGGCCGCAAAGCTCTATCAATAAGACGCGCAGTGAGCACTTCTTGATCAGAGGGCTTACCTTCCCGTTTGAAGTAGCCACCAGGTATTTTTCCTCCTGCTGCAAACTGTTCTCTATATTCAACAGTAAGAGGAAAAAAGCCAAGAAACTCTTTCGATGGAGCTGAAACAGCCGTTGCTAAAATAACGGTACCACCGCTTTGTAGCCAAACTGCTCCATTCGCTTGCTGTGCGTACTTTCCAAGCTCTGCTTTGTAATTAAACTCATCTAAATTATACGTTTTTGCCATTAGAACCTACAGTAATTAAGGTGTGATTCACGAATCGTAGGATTACTTACGAAGACCAAGTTGACCAATAAGATCTTTATACTTTGCTTCATTAGTATCCATGAGATAACGTAATAAACGCTTACGCTTGCATACTAATTTAAGTAAACCACGTCGTGAACTAAAATCTTTTGCATTTATTTTGCAATGCTCAGTTAAATCGTTGATACGCTTCGTTAACAACGCTATTTGCACTGCTGTTGATCCTGTGTCCTGAACATTGTTTCCAAAATTGGAAATAATTTTTGTTTTTTCTTCTTTGTGTAATACCACAATCAACCTCTTACGCTATAGTATAGAATCATATTTCCAAATAGTTCTCAATATCATTACTTCCTAAAATGGTAGGCACGAGCGGGATCGAACCGCTGACCTCTGCTACGTCAAAGCAGCGCTCTACCACTGAGCTACGCGCCTAAAAAAGGCATTCCTGGTGATTTTTCAGCCTGAAACTCTTTATGTTCCTCTTGCTGCGCACGTTTTTCAAGTTCTGATATATCGTCACCTAGATATTTTTCTCTAAATGATTTTACACCGGTACCCGCAGGAATCAATTTACCAACAATAACATTTTCTTTGAGTCCATACAGGCGATCTACTTGCCCAGATACCGCCGCTTCAGCCAGAATACGTGTTGTTTCTTGAAACGACGCTGCAGAAATAAAACTTTCAGTGCCCAAAGAAGCCTGCGTAATACCCATAATAATAGGCCTTGCAGCTGCTATTTTTTTACCCTCAGCTCGCAATACAGCATTTACTGCAGCAAAGTGAATACGATCAACGCGATCTCCAATCAGAAAATCACTATCTCCCGCATGAACAATGCGCACTTTACGCATCATTTGACGAACAATAATCTCCATATGACGATCATTAATGTTCACGCCAGTAAGACTATAAATTTGCTGAATCTGATCAACCAAATATCGTTGAACAACGTCTGGTCCCAAAATACGAAGCATATCATGAAGTACCGGGGTACCAATTGTAAGCTGATCACCTGCAGCAACATGTTCACCATTTACGACATTGAGCTGCTTACCGCGCGGTACAAAATAGTCATACGATTCTGAACCAGCCACAACCGATATTTTTCTTAATCCGCGATGTAATCCTCCAATAACTACTTCACCATCAATATCGGATATAATAGCAGGATCTTTCGGCATACGTGCTTCAAAAAGCTCTGCAATTCGAGGTAAACCACCCGCGATATCCGATGTTTTTGATTCTTCACGAGGCATCTTAACAAGAACGTCACCAGCTGATATTTTACCACCATCCTCAATATTTAGAATTGCATTGGCTGGTAAAAAGTAATATGCAAGCTCCGCTCCAGCCTCATCAACAATACTTAAAGCTGGTTGATACTTTTCGCTTCGCGCTTCAGTAACCATATGGCTTGATTTGCCTGTAGCCTCATCTAACTTTTCTTGAAGAGTCACATTGTCAATCAAATCAACGTACCTAACAATACCAGCCTTTTCTGTAATCAACACTTTACTGTGTGGATCCCATTCAGCTAGCTTTGTTCCTTCTTTAACTTCCTGCTTATCCTGTACAAGAAGCACGGTACCATATTCAATATTTTGAAATTGGAGTTCTCGGCCATCAGGAGTTTCAATAACCAGCTTGGCCTTTCTGCTCAATACAACATTATGTCCATCATTATTTTTTACCGTACGAACTCCAGAAAAAATCACACGACCGTCTTTTTTTGCAACCACAGAAGATTGCACACCTAAACCACTAGCAATACCACCCATGTGAAAGGTTCTCATAGTAAGCTGTGTACCAGGTTCACCAATCGATTGTGCACCGATAATACCTACCGTTGAACCAATATCAACAATCTTTCCCTTGGAAAGATCTGTTCCATAACATTGAGCACAAACACCTCGTTTTGCCTGACATGTCAAAACAGAACGAACAAGTATTTTTGAAACGGCTGAATTTTCTAAAATATGAATATCTTTGCGATCTACAATATGACCTTGCTTGAATAGCAATTGACCAGTTATTGGGTCTTTGAGATCTGCTGCTAATACTCGACCATATACTCGACTTGCTGCAGGATAAATAATATCACCCGCCTGCCTTAAATCTTCGATCGTGACATATCCAAGCGTCTTACAATCTTCCATCGTAATCACAACATCTTGGGCCACATCAACTAACCGACGAGTAAGATAACCAGAGTTTGCTGTTTTCAACGCAGTATCCGCCTGACCTTTACGAGCACCATGAGTCGAAATAAAGTATTCAAAAACCCGTAACCCTTCTTTAAAGTTCGTCTTTACAGGCGTTTCAATAATTTCACCTGTTGGCTTCGCCATCATACCACGCATACCAGCAAGCTGCTTTATTTGATCTTTTGAACCACGAGCACCTGATTCAAGCATCATAAAAATAGGATTAAAAGGCTTAAAACTATTGTCAACGTTTTCATATGCACTTATGTTTTCTAGCTCAAGATGTTTATACATTTCGGTAGCGGTATCGGCAGTCGCATGACCCCAGATACTAATGATTTTATTTTTACGCTCACCGTTAGTGATAGCCCCATCCATGTACATTTTTTCAGCTTTTAATACTTCTTTTTCCGCCTTTGCTATAATTTGCTCTTTTTTATCTGGAATCATCAAATTAGAAAGAGAAAAAGAAATACCACTAACTGTGGCATAATAAAATCCTAATTTTTTGATTTTATCCAAACAAACAGCGGTTAACTTTGAACCGAAGCGATAATAAACTTGCTCAATTAATAGCGCTACATCAGACTTTTTCAATACTTTATTTACCCACTTAAAATCGCTTCCTTTTGGAAGAGACTCATGTACGAGCACACGCCCAACGGTGGTCTCAACAATATTTTTTCCATCTAAACGACACTTAATACGAGTATGTAGCTCAACTTTTTGTAGCTGAAAAGCAAGAACTACTTCACGAGAACTCGCAAAAGTAATACCTTCACCCACAGAATTTGCTCGTAATTTAGTCATATAGTGAAGACCAAGAACCATATCTTGTTCTGGTACCGTCACCGGGCGACCATTAGAAGGAGACAAAATATTGTTAGTAGATAAAATAAGTCTTTTACTTTCATCCTGCGCATACATATTCAATGGCAAATGAACTGACATGGTATCACCATCAAAGTCAGCATTAAACGCAGAACATACAAGCGGATGTATTTTGATCGCCTTACCTTCAACAAGAATCGGATAGAATGCCTGCATACCCAGCCTATGCAATGTAGGAGCACGGTTAAGCAATACTGGACGCTCTTGTACAACTGATTCGAGCACATCCCATATTTCTGGCGATAACTCTTCTACCATACGACGAGCTACGCGCATATTAGAGGCAAGTTCCCATTCCATAAGTCCGGCATACACGTACGGCTTGAAAAGCTCAAGAGCCATGGTTTTTGGAATACCACAGTAATCCATATGAAGCTCAGGATCAACTACAATCACTGATCGACCTGAATAATCCACTCGACGACCAAGTAAATTTTGACGGAAACGACCTTGCTTACCACGAAGCATTTCACTTAAAGATTTTAAAGGACGACGATTAGATCCACGAACAGGTTGTCCACGGCGACCATTATCAATAAGTGCGTCGACTGATTCCTGTAACATTCGTTTTTCATTCTTAATGATCACTTCTGGTGCTTCTATATCCATAAGTCGTTGTAAACGTATATTACGATTTAAAACCCGTCGATATAGCTCGTTTAAATCTGAACTTGCAAAGCGGCCACCTTCAAGAGGAACTAAAGGACGTAAATCTGGTGGAAGCACTGGTAATATAGTTAACACCATCCACTCTGGTTTCAAATTCGCATGCAAAAGACCTGATAAAGCTTTTATTCTGCGCATTATTTTATGACGAACAGCTACAGAAGATGTTTTTTGATAATCTTGTTCCAACCGAGCTATTTCAAAGCCAAGATCAACACCTTTCAATACTAAGCGAACAGCCTCAGCACCTGTATCCGCGTGAAATTCAGTATCTTCTGGATGAGCGTCTGTATAATTGAGATACTCAGTTGTAGATAAAAGCGTTTTTTGCGGATAAGGAGATTTTCCTTGCTTAGAGACCATATAGGCATCAAAATAAACAACCCGCTCAATATCCTTAACTGGCATATCCAATATTAAACTTAAAAAGCTTGGAATCCCTTTCAAAAACCAAATGTGACAGACTGGAGCAACAAGAGAAATATGCCCCATGCGTTCACGACGAACTCGTGACTGAATAACTTCTACACCGCATTTTTCACACGTAACCCCACGATGCTTCATGCGCTTGTATTTACCACAATTACATTCCCAGTCTTTTACTGGACCAAAAATACGAGCACAGAAAAGACCATCCCGTTCTGGTTTGAGAGTACGATAGTTTATTGTTTCAATTTTCTTAACTTCACCATATGAAAGCACTGCAATCTTTTCCGGAGAAGAAAGAGAGAGCTTTATGGCATTGAAACGGGTAACATTAACGTATTCTTTGAAACGTTCTAACATTCGATTACTCACCAACGTTCTCCTTGCCAACTTTCATAAGATCAACTTGTAGCCCTAAACTTTGTAGTTCTTTTATGAGCACGTTAAACGATTCCGGTACACCAGGTTCTGGTACATCTTCGTTGCGTACTATCGCTCCATATGCTCTATGTCGACCGCCTACATCATCAGATTTATACGTAAGCATTTCTTGCAACGTATATGCTGCACCATATGCCTCCAAAGCCCAAACTTCCATTTCACCTAGTCGTTGGCCACCTTGTTGTGCCTTACCACCAAGCGGTTGTTGAGTAACTAATGAATATGGCCCTACAGAACGAGCATGTAATTTATCATCGACCATGTGATTAAGCTTCATGATATACATAGTCCCAACCGTTACAGGCTGATCAAAGCGTTCGCCTGTTCGACCATCATATACATCAAAAGCGCCGGACGTTGGAAGCTTTAAATCTTCCATTAAAGGCTTTATATCTGTTTCAAATTGAGCTCCATCAAAGACTGGTGTTTTAAAATGAACCCCTCTTTGAGCACTATGCCGAGCAAGCTCTAGAATACCTTCTTTGCCATGATCATTTTCATAATCTTCAATAAGATCTTTTCCATAGCAAGTAGCAAGGTATTTTTTAACTTCTTCATAGCCTTGTGTCTCTAATAGCTTTTGAAGCTTTTCCCCCATCTTGGTACCAACTAATCCCAAAGCAGTTTCTAAAATTTGTCCTACGTTCATACGAGAAGGCACACCAAGAGGATTTAGTACAATATCAACGGCAGTACCATCCTCTAAATACGGCATATCTTCACGAGGCACTATATTCGATACGACACCCTTATTACCATGTCGTCCCGCAATTTTATCACCCACAGAAATAGTACGCTTCATAGCAATGTAAATCTTAACTACTTTGATAACACCAGAAGGTAACGTATCACCTTTCTTCAGCTTTCCTATGCGTTCTTCTTTAAGTCCTTGAAGAATACGAAGTTGATTTTCATACGAATCTTTTAGCTGCTTAATAGAGTCGGTGAGATTTTTCTCTTTAGCCTTTAATTGAAACAGCTCATCAAGTGATAGTTTTTTTAATTGTGATGATTTAAAAGAAGTACCTTCAATAAGACGCTTAGCAAGACCGGAAGCAGTCGCCTTTCCTTCAAGTTCTTTGCGAATTTTTTCCGCAATCATATTCTGCATAAGAGCTATATGGTGAGCATGCCTTTTTTCAAGTCGATCAATCTCTCTTGTTGCTTCTTCTTTATAGCGCTTATCTTTTCGTACACCACTTCTTGAAAAAATCTTAACATCAATGATAGTGCCTTCTATTCCTGGTGATACTCGTAACGAAGTATCTCTCACCTCACGAGATTTTTCACCAAAAATAGCACGAAGCAATTTTTCTTCTGGTGCAAATTGAATATCACCTTTAAGTGTTACTTTACCAACAAGAATATCACCTGCTTTTACACGAGTACCAATACGTATGATACCATCATCATCAAGACTCGTTAATGCAACTTCGCTCACATTTGGAATATCTCGGGTAATTTCTTCAGGCCCTAGCTTTGTATCACGTGCTTCAACATCATATTCTTCGATATGCACTGAAGTAAGGGTATCATCGTAAGCTAAACGCTTATTTAAAACTATGGCATCTTCAAAGTTGTACCCTAGCCAAGGCATAAAAGCAACAAGCAAATTAGCGCCTAATGCCAACTCACCTTGATCTATTGATTGACCGTTCGTTAAAACATCGCCAACTCCGACTTTATCGCCTGGTTTTACAATTGGAGTATGATGCATCCAAGTGCTATAACTTGAACGTATAAATTTTTTCAATAAATAAGTATCAACGCCCTGTGCAATCCATTCTTCATTATTGGTAAATTCATCACGATCTACCCCTACAATAACCTTTTCAGACGAAACATACTTAACTACTCCAGCGCGTCGAGCTGTAACAACAGCACCAGAACCCTTAACAATTTCTTTTTCCATGCCAGTACCAACAATTGGTGTTTCTGTCTTAATAAGAGGTACTGCTTGGCGTTGCATATTAGATCCCATCAAAGCACGAACAGCGTCATCATGCTCCAGAAAAGGGATCAAGGCTGCAGAAACTGACACCAACTGCTTTGGCGAAAGATCTATAAAATTAACCTTATCTGATTCTACAAGCATAAAATCACCTTCATGGCGAACAGTGATAATATCACCGGCCAGTTTTGGCAAACCAGGCTTTACGGCATCAGCTTGAGCAATATACTCTTCACCCTCTTGAAACGCATCTAAAAATACTACAGCAGATTCAATTTTCCCTTTAGTAACAGGACGATATGCGGTTTCAATAAACCCTAAATCATTTACCATTGCATACGTAGCTAAAGAAGAAATTAAACCTACCGTCTGACCCTCAGGGGTTTCAATAGGACAAATTCTGCCATAGTGAGATGTGTGCACGTCACGAACTTCAAATGTTGCACGATCTTTAAGTACACCTCCGGGACCAAGAGCAGATAAACGACGCTTATGCGCCAACTCAGATAATGGATTTGTTTGATCCATAAATTGTGATAATTGGCCCAAACCGAAAAATTCTCGAAGAACTGCACTCAAAGGCTTAACGTTTAAAAAATCTTGCGGCATTAAACCACTGTGAGCTTCTTGCATGCGGAATCGTTCTCGAATAATACGTTCGATACGCATAAAGCCTACATACATTTGATTATTGAGAAGTTCCCCAACCAAACGGACTCGACGATTTCCTAAATGATCAATATCATCCAATTCCCCCTCACCACGCTCACGAAGATTCACCAAATAACGCAGCGTTTGCACAACATCTTCTTTCGTAAGGGACACGGCATCTTCTGGGATATCTAAATTTAATTTACGATTTATGCGAATACGACCAACGCGAGTAAGATCATAAAAGCGCGGATTAAAAAGCAAATTATCAAGACGTTCTTTAACTTCTTTTAATGCAGAACTATCACCTGGCCATACTCTCGTATGAAGCTCTTTAAGTGCTTCATCCTGGGTAAAACATTTATCTTGAGCTAACGTTAATCCTATCGTTGGCTGAAATACATACCCAGAAGACTGAATCAGATCAAATGAAATCTTTTGAATTTTTTCAAGCACTTCTAAGCGACTTTCAGTGATAACCCCACCTTGATCAATAATTATTTCACCTGTTTCAGGATCAATTACTTCTCTACCAGCTACTCTATTTAATAGAGAAACCTTTTTAAGAAGAATTTTTTTAACGCCCAATTTTTTCAGTTTATCGATCAAATCTTTATTGAGGCGACGACCGATAAAATCTTTTTCGTTTTTGTCGATCATTCCTTTTTCAACACGAAGACCGATAACCGAATCATTTACTGGTCGATAGAAATCACCCTTTTCCGCTATAACAGTATCAAAACTATAAAACAGAGAAAGTATTTCTTCACGCGAATAACCAAGCGCCTGCAAGAATGTCGTTACTAAGAATTTTTTCTTTTTATCTATACGTACATACAGCAAATCATTGCTATCAAATTCAAAATCAATCCATGAGCCACGCATTGGAATAATACGTGCTAAATAATAGGGACGATCACGAAAATCTTTTACCTTTTTGCTCTGAGAAATAACCACACCAGGAGATCGATGCAACTGACTTACAATCACACGATCAACACCATTAATCAGGAAAGTGCCATGATTACCTACCTTAAAGCGGCCGGCCTCCTCGTACACATCCGTCATAATAGGCAGATCCGCGAAAAAGATATTTTGCTCTTTAATATCACGAATAACTTTATTACCAGCCCCATCTTGATCCCAACCAACAAGCTGTATTTTTATCCTGAGGGGCATAGAAAACGATTGGCCACTAGAGCGACACTCTTCAACGCTTTGTTCTAGCTGAAGACCTACCCGAGCTAAGCAATTGGAGCACGTATTATATTTAGCGTCCTCTTTTTTACAAGAAGGACAAGAAAGTTTACCGTCAAGACGGGAACAACCACTCTTTTTGCATGAACTGCAACGCCATTTATACCGATTTTCAATACCTGTAACTTTACCACAAGTACAAGCCCAATTGCCTATTTCATAGCTGACATATTCTAAGGAAAGATCAGTGTCATGCTCAACTGGAAAAATATCTCGCAAGACTTTTTCAAGCCCAGCGCCTTCTCGCTCACTTGGTAAATAGTCCAACTGGACGAAATCGTTGAAAGATGTAGATTGTATCTCGATTAGATTAGGAACCGGTACAATATCTTTAATCTTACTAAACGACTTTCTGATAGTTCCTTTAACTGTCGGCAAATGTGGCATTAAGTCGCTCCTCGTTATCCCTCATGAAAGAGGGTAATTACTGTGTCCCAAAAGTAATGCTTATACAATTACGCAAGCTCTACTTTTGCCCCTACTGCTTCAAGCTCTTTTTTAATTTTTTCAGCTTCATCTTTTGGAGCAGACTCCATAAGAACAGATGGAACTTCTTCAACAGCTTTCTTTGCATCTGAAAGACTAAGTGTTGAAACTACTGCGCGAAGAGCTTTAATGGTTTTGATTTTTTCAGCACCACCTTCTTTCAACGTAACTTTATACGCTGATTTTTCTTCTACAGCAGCAGCGCCACTGTCAGCAGCTACAGGAGCTGCAGCTGCTACAGGCATAGCGGCTGAAACACCAAACTTATCTTCCAATTCTTTTACAAAATCAGCCAATTCAAGAACGGTCATTCCGCCAATTTCTTCAATAAGCTTTTCAGTTTTGTTTGCCATGAGTATCTCCGATAGCATTTAAATATTAATGTAAATCACACCAACTATTTTTTCTTTTCTTCTATTTGCTTTAGTACTATAAGAAGCTGCATCAATTGCATCTTAAGCCCAAAGACTAAGCGCGCAATTGGCGCTTGTAACACTCCACATAACCTTGCACGTAATACATCCTTCGAAGGAAGGGTTGCAATACGCATAATGCCTTGTTTGTCAATCAGTGCACCATCAAGACGCCCTATCACAAGTTGAAGCGTTTTGTTATCTTTTGCAAATGAACTGAGCACTTTAGCAATTGCTGGTGCTTCATCGGTTGCAAATACCACCCCAATCTGCTCCCTCAGATAAGGAGTAAGTACATCCGTATCCTCCAAGTCCCCTACCGCTCGCTTAAATAAACGAGCCTTAGCAACTTTTAATAGTCCACCATGTTCACGTAATTTTGACCGCAACTCTTGCATTTTGGAAACAGATAAACCCTTATATTCTACTACGAATGATCCAGGGCTCTGCATAAACTGCTTTTTTAGTAACTGAACAATTGATTCTTTTTGTTGGCGATTCATTGAACTTCCTTTCGCCTAACTACGAACAAATTCATCTGGGTTAACCGCAATGCCCACTCCCATAGTGGAAGAAAGAGACATTCTCTTCAGATACTTTCCTTTAGATGTTGGTGGCTTTGCAGCTTGAAGCGCTTTCATAAAAGCTGCTAAATTAGCCTGCAACTGATCTACACCAAATGACACTTTGCCAAAAGAAAAGTGTACTATGCCCGCTTTATCGTTGCGGAAGAAGGCCTGACCTTTTTTCAGATCAGAAACAACCTTTGCGACATCTGTTGATACAGTGCCCAACTTTTTATTAGGCAACAATCCGCGAGGTCCTAGAATTTTTGCCACCTTACCTACCATTCCCATCAAATCGGGAGTGGCAACAGCATGATCAAAATCCATCCAACCACCAGTGATTTTCTCAATCAAATCTTCGGCCCCCACAAAATCTGCTCCGGCTTTTTTTGCTTGATCAACCGCATCACCCTTTGCAAAGACAAGAATTCTAATCGTTTTGCCTCGACCGTGTGGCAACACTACAGAACCACGAACCACCTGCTCTCCCTTAGATGGATCAATGCCCAAATTGACATCTATATCAATTGACTCATTAAACTTTGCAAACGAAAGCTCTTTAATTTTTTGAAGCGCATCTGAAATTGCTACCATTTGATCAGGAGCAATTTGTTTAGCCGCTTTATTATACTTTTTTCCATGCTTAGACATTATAATGGCCCCTACTGTCAATCAATGACATCTATTCCCATGCTACGTGCACTTCCAGCAACTATCTTCTTTGCCTTTTCAATGGTAAATGCATTCAGATCCGGCATTTTTATTTTTGCGATCTCTTCAACATCATTCCAACTGATTTTTCCAACTTTTTGCTCATGCGGGCGAGAAGAACCCTTGGAAACATTTGCTCTTTTACGGATGAGTTCAGAAACCGGCGGAGTTTTAACCACAAATTCAAAACTACGATCCGTATAGATAGTAATTTCAACCGGAACCGTTTGACCTTTTTTATCAGCTGTTTTTGCATTAAATTGCTTACAAAAATCCATGATGTTGGCGCCGTGTTGCCCCAAAGTTGAACCAACTGGAGGAGCCGGAGTCGCACTACCACCAGGGATTTGAAGCTTTACCTTAGCTTTGATTTCTTTTGCCATGATAGTAACCTATTTAACTTACTGTTTTATTTGATGATATCCAAGTTCAACCGGCGTCATACGTCCAAAAATACTAACCATAACGGTAAGTTTCTCGTTTTCATGATCAACTTTTTCAACTACGCCAACAAAGCCCGCAAAAGGCCCTTCACTTATATCTATTTCCGAACCAATGGAAATAAAATCTTCTTGCTTTTTTCCAACCGTAATTTCCCCTTTAATTTGAGACAAAATACGATCAATTTCTTTTTGTGCCAAAGGCACCGGATCCATCCCGCCTAAAAACTTAAGCACTCGCGGACTCGAAGTAACCGCTTGTAATGTTTCAGGCTTCATTTCCATTTCAATTAAAAGATAGCCAGGAAATAGTTGTTGATCTTGCGAATCTGCAGCATCAAAAAATTGCTTCAATTTTGCAGCCGGTATTAGCACTTCGCCAAAAAACTGCTCCAACTCTCGCTCAGAAATCCGTTTAAGCAAATCAGCTTTAACCAAATCTTCATACCCAGCGTATACCTGAACAACATACCATCGCTTCATGCAAAAAAACCCCAATAGCTTAGTAGCCACCATAAATGGTGAATATATATTTAGCTAACTTTGAAAGACCCAAATCGACAATTCCTAGATAGACTGCAAAAAAACAGACAAGGAACAACACAACAAGTGTTGAACCTACCCATTCATTAAAATTTGGCCACTCTACCTTGGCAAGCTCTCCACGAACTTCTTTCAAAAATTGCAGAGCATTCTTTATCGCCATGATACTTGTATCCTATAATTCAAACTTTTATCTATCTCTAACACACGACCCCCATATTGAAAGTGGCAGGCCAGGAGGGATTCGAACCCCCAACCCGCAGATTTGGAGTCTGCCGCTCTACCAATTCGAGCTACTGGCCTAAAAGGCTACTTAGTCTCTTTGTGCGGATGGTGTTTTCTGCATTTTGCGCAAAACTTTTTCATACTTAATGAACCAATGCTTCTTTTTTTACCAACCTTTTGCGTATAATTACGCATTTTGCATTCAGTACACATTAAATGAGAGATTACTTTATTTTTTGCCATGGAAAGTATCCTGAGCTGAACTCTTTTAGCCACTGGAGCCCGCGACCGGATTTGAACCGGTGACCTCTCCCTTACCAAGGAAGTGCTCTACCTACTGAGCTACGTGGGCAAAACTATATATTTCATATTTCTATTATGTTAATTGAAAAAAAGGTAAATGACAAACTTTTTATAGGCTCGCAAATGCCCGATTTACGGGAAATAATGGAGCTGGCGGCAGGATTTGAACCCGCGACCTGCTGATTACAAATCAGCTGCTCTACCAACTGAGCTACGCCAGCACACTTTTCTTTTCAATGGAGCGGGAAACGGGACTCGAACCCGCAACCTACAGCTTGGAAGGCTGTCGCT